>DATKUF010000110.1:0-16965 GCA_035530755.1 Spirochaetia bacterium
AACCGAGGGCGCCCACGGCTGCGCCCGGACCGAGCGGGATCACCATTCGTGTACGCCCCGGCCATTCGTTGTAGGCCGTAGCAATCCCGGCGTTCTCGGGCGAGAGATTCTGAGTTACGACCGATTTGTAGCGCCCTTCGAAAAAGGTCATATTGCCGCGATACACAGCGTTGTATATGGTGGTGAAATAGGCAAGCAGCGTGCTGTCGGACTGATTATAAGCGTATGCCGTCTGGAAATATCCCGCGAGAATGAGTCGGATGTTATCGATGTGGTCGACCTGGGCATCTTTTTCAATAATGAAGATGTCGGCGTCGAGGCCCTTCGGTGTCGACGGATCAACCGCGTGAATAATCCGATAGCGCCCCGCGTAATCACGCGTACCCGCCGTCCCGACATGGTCCGACCCCAGAAAACTCCCGATTCCCGTTATCTGCGCCCGCGTTTCAACCTTTTGAGGGGGTCCTTCGTAATTGAGAAACTGAATACGCTGATTGGCAATGCTTTCGAGCTCGCCTTTGTTCACGTCCAGGGCGAATGCTCCAGCAGAAAGCATGCACACCAGAATCGCCGCCAATGCGTTTCTCATGCCGCGCTCCTCTCGGTGTTTCCACTATAGCGTGGATCGGCACCAATTGCACTATCTTTCGGGGTTACCCGCCATACTCTGAAGCCGAGAGAGTGCATCCACACCGGCCTGCGTCACTCTTCCCGCATCGAGCCGCAGACGGGCGAGCGCAGAAGCGATCGCTTCCCGCACGAGCGGTGCATCCGATTCGAATTCTCCGGCGCGCAGCAACCGGTCAAGCGTCCGTTGAACCTCCCCGTCCCAGTCGGGGCCGCAAAGCGCGAGTGCACGTACGAGGGAAGCAACCACTGTGGAATCGGTTTCTGCGCGTGCGGCTGCGAGTAGAAGGGCCCGCGCCCACGGGGTACCGATTTTGCCGAGTGCGATCGCCGCCGACCCGGCGTCGGCAGGATTCGCGGCCCGCATCGAACCGAACCGATTCGAAACAATCTGCCCGAGAAGGTAGGTTACATAGGGAAGCGACCTTCGAAGGTGGTGCTCGACTACACGGGCGATGAGCTCGTTCAGCGCGTCTTCGCGAGCCACCGAATCGCTTCCAGAGAGCCGCGACTGGAGAGATATGTAGTCCGGAATATCCTGAAAGCTTTCCAAACGCGGAATTTCCCAGTCCGGCCGGCCGTTTGATTCGGGCTGTTTCGTCGCGAAGACGCCACCTCTCAATTCGAATGAATAGGCAACCCAGTTCGTCCCTCCTGCGACGATCTGATTCGAACCGGTAAGCCACGGTTGGCCGAGAGAAGTCGGTTCAGGCGTCCTCACGCTCAATCGAACCGCGCCGGCGGCGTCAAGGACGAGCACCAATCCGTTGCTGGTGACCGCCAGAACGCCTCCGGATGGAATAGGTGCACATCCGGTGAATTGGCCGTCCGGCGGGAGAGCGACGAACCGTCTGGCGCCGTCAGGCGCGTATGCATAGATGCCGCCGTCGCCGGGAAGAGCGTATATGGTGCCGTCTCTTCCGGTGAGAACAGACGGGATGGAGGGCGCTTCCCTGCGGACGATGTCCGCGGTCAGGCGCGTGCGTCGAATAACGGTCCCGCTGCTGTCTATCCAGACGAGATCCTTTCCAGGCAGAAGGACCTGCACCGACCCCGTCGCATCGTCGATGGTTACCGCTTCTGCCGCCGCGTCGAGCAAAACCGACCAACGCACGCCGCCCCACTGGTCAAGACGGAACAGGCGTCCTGAGGCATCGTTGCACAGTATCCCGCCGTCCGGAGTCGAAGTCATGCTCATGACCCCGGAATCGAACTCGAGACTCCACAGTAGCTCGCCGCTCATATTGAGATAGACGATTCGACGATCCGATACGGCCGCGAAAAGGCAGCCGGACGGATCGCTCACAAGTGCCGTCGCCCGGGCACCCCCGCTCGCGTGCCATCTCCAGACCGACCGACCATCCGGATCAACCTCGACTACGGTTCCGTCGCTCGTAGCGGCTATGACCGATCCATTCGGCCCGGAGGCAAGAGCCGGTTCGGGGGCTGCGCCGAGATCGAATCGGAACGCGAGCGTGCCGTCTTTGTTCACCCGGTAGAGGTACCAGTCGTCCGCAAGAAAATAAACGGCTCCTGCCGGACCCGCCAAAACGGGACCCCGGGTAACTCCTCCGGGCACGTACCTCCACCCGAGAGAAAGAGACAATCCCGCGCCTGTTGAAACCTCGAGAGCCCCTGCGCCGACGGCGACGGACAGCACGACGAGGAGGCAGAGCAGGAACTGAGTGCACGCAGAGCGGCGTCCGGTTCTCACAACTCTACCCACTCCCGCCGGAGCCCCGCGAAGAGTCCGGTCCCACGCGGAACTTCACCACGGCTTCGATGTGGGAGGTTTGCGGATAGAAGTCAAAAAGCAGGCATTCCGTCAGGGCAAATCCGGATGCTGTGAGGTAGGAGGCGTCGCGTGCAAGCGTGACAGGGTCGCACGAGACATAGACAAGCTGCGACGGTCTTTTTGCCGCGAGGAACCTTCGAACTTCACCTGAAAGTCCCTGGCGCGGCGGGTCAACGATCACGGAATCGAAAACAATATTCCGTCCGCTTCCCCTGATCCACAGTTCAACTGTCTGTGCATGCAGATGGAGACGGCCCTCGTTGACGACATGATTCCGTTCAAAATTACGCCTGGCCAAACGAACCGCGGTTCTGTCCGCCTCAACAAGGTGAACGTCACCGAAAGTCTCTCGCAGGAAGGTCGAAAACAGTCCGGAACCGCCGTAAAGATCGGCCGCGGTCCGTCCGGTCAGTCCGCCGCAGACGTGCGGGACCAGTTTTCGCACCATTTCGGTATTGCTCTGGGCGAAACTGGTCGCTGCAACGTGCAGGGTTTTGCCGGCGACCGAAACTGCAACGTCCTTGCCGTCTCCTTCAACCGCAATATCCTCGTCACCGGCGAAAACCACGAATCGCCCGGCGTTGTGCGTCGTGTCCTCCCCCACTTCGATGAACCTGTTGATGGCGGGAACCGCAATCGCGCATCGATTGACCTCGACAACACGGTTGGACCTCCTGGCCATAAATCCGAGGGTCCCCGACGCTGTGCGGTGAAACTGCACGCGATTCCGGTATTCGAAAGGCGGAGAAGGGACGATCGAAACGGTTGGAAGCTCTATGCGTGCAGTACGACGGAATGCCTCGATCACGATGTCGATCTTCTGACGAAGCTGCTCCTCGTAGCTCATATGTTGCAGATTGCAGCCGCCACAGTTCCCGTAGAGGGGACATGGGGGCTGCACCCTCTCCGGCGAGGCGCTGAGGATCTCGAGGAGCTCGCCCCGATCGTACCCATTCCTGCGCTCCTGAACCGAGATGCGTACCCGTTCCCCCTGAAGCACAAACGGGACGAACACGATTCTTTCCCGCGGCACGGCCGTATCCGGAGGGCTTCCGGTGCGCGGTTGGGAGGTTCCAAGGCCATCGCCGCCGGGAACCAGCTTTTCGATATACACCTCTCGTTCTTCCTGATTCGCGCCCATCCTGGCCATGGTAGCCCAAATACGGGTGGCGAGAAAAGCCGCCGCACAATGCCGCGCGACCATATAGAATTTTGACTACACAGAGGCCGCGTCATTCGATATAATATTCCGCTATACCGACTGCGAACTGTTAATCAAGGAGCGTCGTATGAGATCGAGCAAACTGGCAAGCATGCCGACGATCAAGAGACTGCCCGGTTACCTGCATGTGATCGAGGCCGCCCGGAAAGAGGGCAAGGAGTTCATCTCCGGAACCGTGATCGCCGACGAGCTCGAGCTAGAACCGATCCAGGTGCGAAAGGATCTTGCGGTAACCGGCATCGTCGGCAAACCGCGAATCGGATTTCCTGTTGAAAAACTCGTCGAAGCGATAAACGGTTTTCTCCAGTGGAACCAGGTTCATAACGCCGTGGTAGTTGGTGCCGGCAACCTGGGCACAGCGCTCTGTGGCTACGTTGAGTTCCGTCGTCACGGTCTCAACATCGTCGCGGCGCTGGATACCGACGTCCGCAAGATCTCCTCGCCGGTGCAGAAAGTGCCTGTCTACCCATTGTCCGAGATGCAGAAGTGTCTCACCTCTCTCCAGATAGAAATTGCAATTCTGACTGTGCCATCGCCGGAGGCGCAGCAAACTGCCGAGCTGTTGATCGAAAACGGCATACGCGCAATCTGGAATTTCACTAACGTAAAGCTGAAGGTACCCGCGGGCGTAATTGTTCAGAAGGAAGATCTGTCGTCGGGTTACGCAGTTCTTTCGGTGAAAATGGGCCGAAGAAACCATCATTGAGATCAGGAGTTGCTCCCCTGCTGACGAACCTCGATTATCAAACCGAAATTTTCGAAAACCGATTGAAGAAACGGAAAAAGCACCTGTGGAAGTGGGCGAGAAGAAATGAAATCACCTGTTTCCGACTCTACAATCGAGACATACCTGAAGTGCCCCTGGTCATCGACTATTACGAAGGCTATCTCCATATTGCCGAATACGAGCGACCTGCCCCGCATACGGACGAGGAGCACGATGTATGGCGTTCACGGATGCTCGCGTCTGCCGCCCATGCGCTGACGGTTCCCGAAGAACGGGTATTCTTCAAATACCGTGAAAAACAGGCCGGTCATAGTCAATATGAAAAACTCGCCGGTGATACCGTGACGTTGCAGGTGCACGAGGCCGGACTCCAGTTTCGTGTCAACCTGTCCGACTACGTCGATACGGGACTGTTTCTCGACCACCGCCTTACGCGTGGTATGGTCAGAGACGCGGCGGCCGGCGGACACATGCTCAACCTTTATTCATACACGGGCTCGTTCAGCGTCTATGCGGCTGCCGGTGGCGCAAAATCAACAGTATCCGTGGACCTTTCCCAGCACTACACCACCTGGGCGCAGGAAAACATGCGACTGAACGGATTCACCGGCGCGGATCACCGATTCGTCCGCGAGGATGTTCAGGCTTTCCTCGCAGCCGCAATTCGCAGAGGCGACCGATTCGACCTCATCGTCATCGACCCACCAACATTCTCCAACAGCAAAAAGATGGAAGGCGTGCTCGATATTCAGCGAGATCACGCCGAACTGATCAACAGCTGCGCAAGAGTTCTCTCCTCTGAGGGAATGATCCTGTTTTCCTCGAATTTCAAAAAACTGAAATTCGAATCCGACAAAATCGAAGCCGAAAAGATCGCGGACATCACTCAGCTCACTATTCCGGAGGATTTTACCGGCAAACGTCCTCACCGCGCATGGCTCATCAGCCGGCCGCGGCGGGAGCGCAAGGGGGCGACGCATGCGAGGCAATAGAGAGCAACGAAAATCGAATCTGACCCGGGCAATGAATCTGTTCATCTCTGCCGGGTTCCTGCTTGCAGCGCTCTTTCAGAACTGCGCGACGAGCGCACCCGCCGGCGGACCGTCTATCCCCGCCGGAAAGAAAACGGCGGCATCAACTACTGCACCGGCGGAAAAGAGTGTACCCAATCCATCGGCCCGTCTGCTTGCCCACCCGGGATTCTATGCCGGGCTTACGCCGCGGCTCACGGCTTTTCTGCACGAACTCGAGAAAAATATCGAGGCTTCCAACTGGCAGTGGGTCGTGGAACACAGTGAAAAGTCATACTACCGCAACGTCGCCGTCAAGTTTCACCTGAGTGAGGACGAATACCTTCGCTATCTTTTCCGGATCGGGATGGACTACCGCGGTCGGTTTCCCGTTTCAACTCCGCCCAGTCACTATTTCCCGGCGTCGATGATCTGGGACGTTCAATATGTGACTGCAAAATCGGACGGATTTGTCACTACTGTATACGGGTATCTCTTTGACCGGGACGGTAACCGGGTGGATTTCGCCGTCGACGTACTCGACCGGATCGATCCGATGCTTCTCAGCGGCAACTACCCCTGACTTGCCTTTTCACGACGAAAACTCTCCGTCGACTTTTTCTGAAGAGG
The DNA here is from genome assembly GCA_035530755.1 of Spirochaetia bacterium. Classification (GTDB taxonomy): domain Bacteria; phylum Spirochaetota; class Spirochaetia; order DSM-27196; family DATKUC01; genus DATKUC01. The sequence continues at coordinate 6,012 of DATKUF010000110.1, forward strand.
GATCGAGAATCATGTCGTAGAGCTTTCCTTCCAGATCACGGACGGCCTGGTTCCGCAGAGAACGTTCCCCCGACGGCACTGGATTCACGAGCTCACCGCGAATCCGCGCCGGCCTCCGGGAAAGAACGTAGATACGGTCGCCAAGAAGCACGGCTTCTGAAACGTCATGCGTGACGAAAATGACCGTCCGGGGTTTCGACGTCGTCGTGCCGCCGGCGTACTCGTCGTCCTCGATACGGGTCCCAATAACCAGCTGCAACCGCCGGAAAATATCGATCAGAGAGAGTTTCAACTCCAGGTCCAAGCCTTGATACGGTTCGTCCATGTACAGCACATCACTCGAGAACGCAAAGGAACGCGCCATGGCAACACGCTGCTTCATTCCGCCGCTGAGCGCGTCGGGGCGGTAGTCACCGAAACTCCCGAGGCCAACCGAATCGAGAAGACGCATTGCAGTCTCACGTCGTATATTCGCAGGCAATTTGTGAAGAACCAGCTCAACATTCCCGCACGCGCTTTCCCACGGCAACAGCCGCGGCTCCTGGAACAGGAAGCTTGCAGGCTGCATTCGCAGGCGAGCGAGTTCGGGACCCGGCGCATTGTCTGGGTCGATGAGACCCGCGCATACCCGCATGAGCGTGGTCTTCCCGCAACCCGATGGTCCAAGAATTGCAGTGACTCTGCCATCGTCGATTTCGAGCGAAATATCATCCAGGACCCTCTGACCGTCGAACGATTTTCGCACCGATTCCAGCCTCATGAAGTCATCGGCTCCTTCATTTTGCTATCTCGCGGTTTGGCTCCCGTTAAAACCCTCAGGATGAGGTAGAAGACTCCGTCGGAAAGCCCGGCCAGGATTACCGCGACCGCCGTCCATGCGAATACGTTCGCGGTCTCAAGTTCGACTCGTGCTTCCTGAAGTTGCGTCCCAATCCCGAATGTCGGCTGGCTGAGAACTTCGGCTGCTATGATGACTTTCCATGTCAATCCAAGCGCGATACTGAACGCCGAGATCACGAACGGACTCACCGAGGGAACGTAGATTCTGCGCAGAACCACCGAAAACGGAAGCCGGTACATGCGAGCCATTTCGAGCAGATTGCCGTCTACCTCGTGTACCCCCCGGGCAACATTCAGCGTGATTACCGGGAAAGTCATGAGAAATGCAACGAAAACCGGTACGCCGCCTGTTTGGAACCAGATAAGCGCGAGAAGTATAACCGACATTACGGGCGTCGCTTGAATGAGGGTGAGAAGAGGTTTCAGAAAACTCTCGACGCCCCGAGAAATCCCCACTGCCAATCCCGTGACAAACCCGGCACCCGCGGCAATGGCGAACCCTGCCGCCCCGCGCAGAATCGTGGCCGTAACCGACCGGAGAAATTCCGGGGCTGAGACGATTCGTGCAAGTTGCCGGAGCACTTCGTAGGGTGTCGGCAGGATGATTGCCAGGCGAACAAGAACCGCACCGACCTGCCAGATCAAAAGAATCAGAAAGACAGAAACAAGAAACAGCAGGTACCCGCGTGCCCGCCGTCGAAAAAAACCCGCAGGAGCCGCGGCCTCCCGCGCGCCGAGAAACAGCCTACGTATCATCTATTCCTGTCTCCGTCGCGCACCGCGAGAGTTACCGACGAACGACCACGCGATAGTATCGCTTCTTGCCCGCCCGCAAGAGCAGTTCGTCCCCTTCAAGCCAGCTTTCGTCCACGATTTCCTCAACAGTGGCTACCTTTCGACCGTTCACCGAAGCCCCGCCCTGCGTAATGAGCCGACGTGCATCGGATTTCGAGGCGCACAACCCGGTCATACTGAAAAGGTCAGCAGCGGAAACACCATCACTGAGTTGCACCAGTACCAGCTCCGTTGAGGGTATCCCGGAAGTATCACCGGTAACTGCGGCGCCGCTGTCGCCGTCGAAAGCCGCGCGCGCAGCGTCCCGCGCCTTCTCGGCCTCGTCTTTGCCGTGAATCAACGTTGTGAGCTCGTAGGCGAGAAGCTCCTTGGCGCGGTTTATCTCGCGGTCCTTCAGCTTACCCAGTTCGCGTACCTGTTCGACCGGCAAAAAAGTGTACAAAAGCAGGAACTTCTCGACATCTTCATCCGGAACGTTTCGCCAATACTGGAAAAAGTCGTAAGGCGAAATGATTTCCGGATCCAGAAAAAGCGCGCCCTTTTCGGTCTTGCCCATCTTCTTCCCGTCTGCGCGAGTCACCAGCGGAAAGGTGAGGCCAAACGCTTCGCCTCCCTCCACGCGCCTGATGAGATCCGCTCCGGCAACAATGTTGCCCCACTGATCGTCGCCACCCACTTGCAGACGACACCCCTGTGTCCGGAAAAGATTCAAGAAATCGAACGCCTGCAGAAGCTGATAGTTGAACTCGATGAACGAGAGGCCCGTTTCCATTCGCATACGGTAGGTTTCGAAAGTGAGCATCCGATTCACCGAAAAATGCCGTCCGATGTCCCGCAGAAACTCGATGTAGTTCAGCTCCGCAAGCCAGTCGGCGTTGTCCACCACCACCGCCGTCGCATTCTGCAATCCGAGAAAATGCTGGACCTGCTGCGTAACGCTTCGAGCGTTTTCCTTGATCTGTTCGATCGACAGCATTTTCCGCATTTCGGTCTTTCCCGACGGATCCCCGATGCGGGCCGTTCCGCCGCCAATCAGCGCAATAGGTCTATGGCCGGCTCGCGCAAGATGAGCCATCGCAAAAAGCGGAATCAAATGTCCCGCGTGGAGGCTCGGGCCGGTAGGGTCGAAACCACAGTAAAGCGTCACCTGTTCCGAATCGAGCAACTTTACGAGCGCGGCTTCGTCGGTGCACTGCTTGATGAAACCACGTTCCCTGAGAGCCGATAGTGCGTCGTTCATTGTGCGTTCATGCTCCTGTCAAACACGCTTGTAGCTGCGCATCTCCTGCTTTATGCGGGAGGCGAGCTCCGGCACGGCAATACGCACCTGCTCCATTGAATCGCGGAAACGGAGGGTAACCGTGTTGTCTTCCTTTGTCTGGTAATCGATTGTGATGCAATAAGGAGTACCGATCTCGTCCTGGCGGCGATATCTTCGTCCGATCGCGCCGCCCTGGTCGTAGAAAGTCGTGAAGTCCTCTCTCAAGCCATGCTCGATTTCGGAGGCAAGCTCTGCGAGGCCGTCTTTCTTGACGAGCGGAAAAACTCCGACGGTAATTGGAGCGAGTGCCGGGTGGAAATGAAGAACCGTACGCACGTCTCCTTCGGCTTCGACCTTCTCCTCGTCGTAGGCGTCGGAAAGAACCATGAGCACACTTCGTGTGAGTCCGGCCGAAGTCTCTATTATGTAGGGCAGAAATCGATCCTTGCTCACCTCGTCGAGGTAGGCAAGATCTTTTCCGCTGTACTCGGAATGACGCGTGAGATCAAAATTAGTACGGTTATGGATTCCTTCGAGCTCTCTCCACCCGAACGGGAATTCGAACTCGATATCGAATGCATCCTTCGCGTAGTGTGCAAGCTCGTCAGGACCATGCTGCTTGAAACGCAACTTCTCCGGACGGATTCCCAGTTTTGTGTAATAGGCCAACCGCTCCGACTTCCAGTATTCGAACCACTTCACATCTTCACTCGGGTGAACAAAGTACTGCATTTCCATCTGCTCGAACTCGCACGTACGGAAGATGAAGTTCTTGGTGACTATTTCGTTACGGAAAGCCTTGCCGACCTGCGCAATACCGAAGGGGATCTTCACTCGCGATGTCTGCACGACGTTCTTAAAGTTGACATAGATTCCCTGCGCAGTTTCCGGCCGCAGGTATACCTGGGACGCATCATCCTCCACGGGACCGAGGTGGGTCTTGAACATAAGATTGAACTGGCGCGGTGCAGTGAGCTCGCCGCCGCAGTTCGGGCATCGTCCGCTTTTCTGGTTCTCTTCCGGCATCTGGTCGGCGCGAAAACGCTGCTTGCACTCCTTGCAGTCGACAAGCGGGTCCGTGAAGTTTTCAACGTGCCCGGAAGCCTCCCAGACTTTCGGGTGCATCATGATCGCGGCATCGATTCCCACGATATCGTCGCGCAGACGTGTCATTTCCTTCCACCAGAACGCTTCAATCCGGTTCTTGAGCTCCACTCCAAGCGGTCCATAGTCCCAGGCCGAAGCGAGGCCGCCATAGATTTCCGACGACGGGAAGATAAACCCGCGGCGCTTGCAGAGCGACACGATGTTCTCCATCTGTTTTGTATCGGCGGGTTTTGCCGCACCCTGTCCGGTTGCATTTTGTGCCATGTACCTACCCTATGTCTTCGATTCGAGCAGCTCTTTGAGCTTTTTCACTCGTTTCACTGTCTTCTCGATACCAAGCAGACGTATCGATCCAATGAGCGGGGGCGAAACGCGTGAGCCGGTCACCGCCACCCGCAGCGGCATCATCACGTTACCGAGCTTCTGGCCCAGCTGTTCGGCCAGGCCGCGAAGACGCTCCTCGACCTCCTCGTCGCTCCAATCGGCAAAACCTTCGAGTACCGGAAGCAGCGCGTCGAGTACCGCGACAGTGGATTTTGCATCCATCTTCTTGGGCACCGCTTCTTCCGCATTATAGGATTCGATTTCCCGATACAGAAACGCCACCATTTCGGGCGCGTCACCGAGAAAGTGCAGCCGCTCGCGGATCAGCGGAAGTGCGGCGCGGAGCAGTTCAAGCTCCTTCTCTACGGGCGGGTCGGACACGAGTCCCGATCTCTGCATGAACGGTGTGAGATCGCCCACCAAATCCGCGTCGAGACGATCCCGGATGTAGATCCCATTGAACCACTCGAGTTTCTTGTAGTCGAACACGGCCGGGCTCTTGTTGAGCTTTTCGAGCGAGAAGAGTCTCTCCAGATCCTTCACCGAAAAGAGCTCCCGTGAATCATCGTAAGCCCAACCGAGGAGGCTGATATAGTTTATGAGCGCATCCGGGAGATAACCGGCGTTGCGAAATTCGATGATGCTTGTTGCGCCGTGCCGTTTGGAAAGTTTCGCTCCGTCCGTTCCCGTCACCAGGGGCAGGTGACAGTAGGCAGGCGGCGTCCATCCAAATGCCTGGTACAGGAGTACGTGAAGCGGCCCGGAAGGAATCCACTCCTGTGCCCGCAGAATATGGGTGATTTCCATGAAATGGTCATCGATTACGTTGGCCAGATGATAGGTCGGGAATCCGTCCGATTTCAGTAAGACCGGATCGGTGCTCACATCTTCGTTCTTTCGTTCAATACGCCCCAGGATAATATCCTCGAGAACGGTACTCCCGGAAAGCGGCACTTTGAAGCGGATGACCGGTTCAATGCCTTGTGAACGAAACTCGGTCTGTTCGGCCTCCGTCAGATTCCGGCACCTGCGGTCGTAACCCTGTGGAAGGTTCTTCCCCTGCTGCTCTCTGCGGAGGGAATGAAGGCGCTCGGGCGTACAGTAGCATCGATAGGCATGTCCGCTCACCACCAGTTTCTCGGCGTACTCCCGATAGACTTCTGTCCGTTCGGACTGCACATAGGGTGCGAAAGGTCCTCCGATATCCGGGCCTTCATCCCAATGGACGCCAAGCCACCCAAACGTGTCGTAGATGTCCTTCAGAGAGTCAGGATTGAATCGCTCCTGATCAGTGTCCTCAATGCGAAGTATGAACTTGCCGCCCTGCGAGCGGGCGAAGAAATAATTGAAAAGCGCCGTTCGCACGCCACCGATATGCTGAAGACCGGTCGGCGACGGCGCGTAGCGTACGCGCACGTTCATTTCATGTCCTTTTGGCATAGCAGTATAGCGTCGGGGATGACAACGGTCAACGGCCGCAGGTCTGCCTCGGATCCACTTCCGTGAAAGTCGCGGCTACTGTCGATACCTGCTCAGAAAATCCGCGAGACGCCCGATTGCGTCGGTCAGTGTATCCACATCGGGAAGAAAGACGACCCGAAAATGGTCGGGATCCGGCCAGTTGAAACCCGTTCCCTGGACCAACAGCAGCTTTTTTTCCAGAAGCAGGTCAAGCACGAACCTCTGGTCGTCCCTGATCGGATAGACGGCCGGATCAAGGCGGGGAAACATGTATAGCGCTCCCTTCGGCTTCACGCAGGAAACGCCCGGAATGTCGTTCAACAGCCGGTCGGCGAGATCGCGCTGCATGCCGAGTCGTCCGGTAGGAAGCACAAGATCGTTGATACTCTGATACCCGCCGAGCGCGGCCTGCACGGCAAATTGCGCAGGGACGTTGCTGCAGAGTCGCATGTTGGAAAGAATATCTATCCCTTCGCGATAGTCAGCCGAGATCGATTTCCTGCCGCTGAGCACCATCCAGCCACATCGAAATCCTGCCGCGCGATATGCCTTCGATATACCGTTGAAGGTGACGCAGAAGATGTCGTCGCTGAGGGAACCCATCGGGGTGAACGTGTTATCGTCGTAAAGTATCCGATCGTAGATCTCGTCGGAAAAGACAATGAGCTTGTATCGAGCGGCCAGATCGTGGATCTTCTGCAGAATCGATCTCGGATAGACTGCGCCGGTAGGATTATTCGGATTGATGACGACAATGCCCTTGGTTCTGCCGGAAATCTTCGCCTCAAGGTCTTCCATGTCGGGTATCCAGTCCGACATTTCGTCGCAAAGGTAGTGAACCGCGCGGCCGCCTGCGAGATTCACCGCGGCGGTCCACAACGGATAGTCCGGCGCGGGAACCAGCATCTCATCACCGTTGTTCAGAAGACCCTGCATCGCCATGACGATCAGTTCGCTGACGCCATTACCCATGTAGATGTCTTCAATCCCGACATTCTGGATCTGCTTTTGCTGGCAATCCTGCATGACCGCCTTTCGCGCCTGAAACAGCCCTTTGCTGTCGCAGTAGCCCTGAGCCGACCGAAGGTTTAAGATCACATCGTGGATGAGTTCGTCGGGCGCGTCAAACCCGAATGGGGCTGGATTGCCTATGTTCAACTTAAGTACTTTGAACCCCTCCTCCTCCAGTCGTTTGGCCTCCACGAGCACCGGGCCGCGGATGTCGTAGCAGACACTCGCGAGTTTTGCAGATTTTTTGAATACGCCTTCTTCTTCCGAGGCCACGGAACCTGGCCCGGGGAAGTTCACCACTTCGCTCATCTGTTTCTCATCCTCTAAGATTGTGTATCGGCCGTTTTTCGTCGTTCAGGATATGTCCAGTCAGATGCGTCTTCGATAAGCTTCGCAAGCACGAGCACCTGCAGATTGCTCTTCTGTTTTTCGATCTCCTGGTGCCACCTATCCGCGGAAAACCGTGCGCGAACTGCCGCTTTTCCTTTTTCCACCGTTTCGGCAATCTCCCCATCGGCGGTGCCATAGGCGTCCAGCAGGTAGAGGGTGAGGAGGTTAAGCACCGGATTCCGCGGAGACTTCGCAATGGCTACCAGATGCGCCTTGGCCTCCTCGGACTTCTGCTGGAGCATCAGAGAAAAGGCGAAGTTCCAGACGATCCAGTCGCGGTCACGACAGTGCGGATTCTCCTTCAGCTCACCGAAGTAGATTTCCATGTCAATCGGATCATTCTTCAACAGGTGCGGTATGCCGAATTGAAGCGCAAAAACCGGTATGAGGCGCTCCCGCTCAGCGCGCAATACCGTTTCGAGTCGCAGAATTGCCTCTGTGTTCGATTTAACGACGTATGTGTTTATCAGGATTTTCACTTCGTGCGCGCGATAGATTTTGCGATCGTACAGTCGGTGCTCAATGTAGCCGATCAGGCCGTCCCAATCCTCCCTTTCCAGAAAACCGAACAATTTCCAGTTCGCGATGAAGTAGCCGTTCAGGACCGCCATGATCGCAACGAAGATCGCTCCGAGAAACCAGTTACGCGACCAGAATAACTGTGTATAATCCCATCCGAGGATAAAAAATGGCATTAGGAAGATAAAGAGGAAGGAAAACACGATGATGGCGTTGAATAGGACAAAAATGATCTTAAACTTCATCAGAGTTTCCCCTATAATAATAGATAAGGGGAAGTGTAGTTGATTAAAAAGGTGCGGTCAACGGTTCCGGGATGAACGAACTCAACGTACGAACGCTCACGCCGGGAACCTCGTTCAATCAGCCGGTGTTCCTCGACGATCGGTACATCCTGCTCTCTCCGGAGACCCCGGTTACACAACCGCTGGTCGAACGCCTTATCCAGTGGGATTTCCATTCAATCCGGACGACGGGGGTCGCACTTGATTCGCCGCTCGTAGAACCCGGTGGCCTGAAGGATGAGGGACAGATCGCGACCCTCGATCAGGACCTCAAGGAACAGAATCTCCTCAAGCAGACGGAAGCGGACTTTGTCGATTTGCTCGACTTTACCGAAAAGACATTCACCAATTTCGTCACCAAGAACGAGCTTCCGCAGCAGGCGATCACCGGGAAAATAAAGGATCTCATTGAGGCAATCAAGCAACGACGCAGGTACTTCCTTCGGCTCACGGAACTGCGCGGCGGCGAAAAGAATTACATTGTTGTTCATTCGGTGAAAACCACCATTCTATCCCTGGCAATGGGGCTGACTTTAAAGCTTCCCCAGCACAGACTGATCGACCTCGGTACCGCAAGTCTCCTTCACGAGATCGGAATGATCCGACTCCCCCCGCAGATCTACCTTTCCGACCGAAAGCTCGAACCCCAGGAGAAGAAAGCGATCACCGCGCATCCGGTGCTGGGATTCAAAATTCTCAGGTCGTCTTCATTTCCGATGGGTGTCTGCAATGCCGTCCTCGAGAGCCACGAAACCGTCAATGGGAGTGGCTATCCCCGCGGGCTCACGAGCGAGAAGATTTCCCTGTATGCGAAGATCATGCTCGTCAGCGGCGCATACTCCGCACTTATCAGCGCCAGGCCCTACCGGGCCGCACAGGACCCGCACCTGAGCATTCTTGATCTCCTGAAACTCCGTGGGACGCAGTATGATGAGATTGTCCTTCGATCGCTGGTGATCAATCTTTCGATCTATCCGATCGGGTCATTTGTTCAACTGGCAAATGGAACCCGGGGCATGGTCGTGGATTCAAATGATCACAATCCACGTACGCCGCAGGTGAAGGTGATAATGAGTGCGGCCGGTGAAAAATACAGTGAGTTTCCCGTTGTGCAGACCGACGACCGCGAACACCAGGTCTCCCGCACGCTCACCGAATCCGAAGTGCGTCGAATACGAGAAGCCGCCGAGACCGGTCACACCGAATCGAGGTAAATTCCGAATGGAAACAATTCGCATTACTCTTCCCTCAGGCAGAGTGTCCGTTGTTCCGGTCCGCACGCGTACCGGCGAGGTCATCATCCGCGAGAAGCTCGATCACCTTGCCGATAGCGGAGGATCTCCTGTGGTTGCCACTCTCATAAACAACGAGCTGACAAGCCTTTCGTACCGACTCGAAGTCAACTGCGTACTCGTCCCAGTCCCACTGGACACTCCCGAAGGGATGATGATCTATCGCCGGAGTCTCTGCTTTCTGCTTGCCATTGCTGCGCGGAACACGCTGCCGGGTCGACGGCTCATCCTCGGCCATTCCCTCGGTGATGGATACTTCTACCATTTCGAAGACGCTCCGGAACTGGCCGAGCATGAGAAGGCAACTCTCCTTGCTGAGATGAACCGTCTTGTGTCCGAGGATCTGCCGATTCAGCGGAAGGTGGTCGGCTACCAGGAAGCGCTCGAGTATTTTCAGGAAAACAAACTGGAGGACACAGCCCTTCTCCTCCAGTCCCGCAATGAAAGCAAGATACCGGTTTACGCATGCGGTGACTTCATGGATCTTTCCCACGGGCCATTGCTCCCGAAAACCAGCCTCCTCACGTTATTCGATATCATTCTCCATCCACCGGGGTTCATCCTTCGCTATCCGTCGACCCGTGAGCCGCACTTCCTGCAACCCTACAGGGACATGCCGCTGCTTTTCAGCATCTATCAGGAATACAAGAATTGGGGGCGAATGATCGAAATCGGTTCCGTCGGGCGGCTCAACAGATTGAGCCGTACAAAACAGATACGCGACTTCATCTGGGTGGCCGAAGCGCTGCACAGCAAGAAGATCTCGGAAATTTCCGACCGAATCCACGAGGCACGGGATGCCGTGAAGGTGATCCTGATAGCCGGTCCGTCCAGCTCCGGAAAGACCACGTTCGCAAAGAAACTCGCAATCCAGCTTACTGTGATGGGATTCCGGCCGATAGCAATCTCCCTCGATAACTACTTTGTCCCGAGAGAAGAGACTCCTCGCGACGAAAACGGCGACTACGACTTCGAGAATCTCAACGCAATCGACATCAAGCTGCTCAACGATAATCTCATCGGCCTTTTCCAGGGAGATGAAGTGCGCCTTCCGCTGTTCGATTTCAGAACCGGTCGGCGCTCCGACGACGGTCCGGTCGTTACCTTGCCTTCACGCGGCCTGGTAATTATGGAGGGCATCCACGGCCTGAACGACGGACTCACTCCGCGGATTGCCCGTGAACAGAAATACCGGATCTACGTCTCCGCGCTCACGCAGCTCAACCTCGACGATCACAATCGGATCCCGACAACCGACAATCGATTGATTCGCCGGCTCGTTCGAGACTACCAGTACCGCGGCCACAGCGCGCTGGAAACCCTCAAAATGTGGCCCTCTGTCCGCCGAGGCGAAGACAGAAACATCTTTCCGTACCAGGATTCGGCGGACTCCGCCTTCAATTCGGCTCTCGACTACGAACTTGGAGTGCTGAAAGCATTTGCCGAACCGCTTCTCCAGGACGTGAAACCCCATGATACTCTCTACCACGAAGCACTGCGGCTGCTCTCTTTCGTCGGGAATTTCATGCCGATTCCGAGTCACTACGTGCCGGATCAGTCAATTCTTCGGGAATTCATCGGCGGGAGCGCATTCAAGTACTGAACAAAGCGAGAGATCGGCACCGAACTTTTCCGTCCAACTACCCCGTAGTCCCGGTTTAACGAGGGAA
>DATKUF010000111.1:0-11107 GCA_035530755.1 Spirochaetia bacterium
GAAATAGTGTTCCAGGCTTCCAGAAAAAGCCGCTCGGTGGAGCGGCTTTTTTTTTCTTCCAAGAATCGACCGCTGACACTATAATTACAGTACGTAGGCAAAAAGAATTACTGACGAAATCGGCCAAGATGTGAACAAAAACCATAACGTTGATATGCTGCTCGAGGCTATTGCGTCGGAAGGATCGAACTCCGCAGACTCCGCGGACTCACCAGTTGCGCGTCGCTACTCCTCTACCGGCGATGACTCGATCTTTTCCCATCTCATCGAGCGACTGATCCAGGCACGCGGCCTCAAACTCGACGACGGGCAAAACGGAGCGGCGAGTCTCGAGATACTGCTCGAAAATTGTCCGGATCCCGTGTTGCTTTTAACGAACGACGGCGAGATTACAGAGGCCAACCCGGCATTCTGCACCGCATATGGCTACACGCAAAGCGATCTGATCGGTCAAACGATTTTCGCAGTCATTCCGGAGCGCTATCGCTCCGGCTTCACGGAAAAACTGGAGCGGATTGCGGCAAACGGGCCGGATTGGAAGCCGGGACCGGACGAGATTATAGCCTTCAGGGGAACCAAAGCCGACGGTGCCGTCGTCACGATGGACTGTCTTCTCACGCCCGTCTTTCACGAAGATAGACAACAGGTAATCGCGGTCATTCGAGATCTCTCGACTGACAAACAGTTGTACGAGCAGCTCAAAGAAAGCAAGGATCACTATGTCGCGCTCTCGGAGACGATAACGGAAGCGATTTTTCGCCTCGATCACAATTTCACGATCCTCTTCGTGAATACGGGTGTCAAGAATACCTTCGGATTCGATCCGGAGGAGATCATTGGTACCGGGTTGCATCGACTCTTTCCGGAAGAGGTTTTTCGGAAGCACGCGCCGGAGTTTCAAAAATACTTTGTAGTTGACGACCAGGACCGCTCTGCGTTCGGGATGAAGCGGACAATCGAGCTGCTCGGACAGACGAAATATCGCGGAATAGCCCCGATGGAGATGTCGTTCGGTAACTCGAAGGAGTTCCGTGGACGCACGCTCACCTGCATCATACGGGACATAACGCATCGTAAGATGATGGAACGCCGGCTACGTCACCTTGCCTATCACGACAAGCTCACCGGCCTCGGTAATCGCGATCTGTTCAACAATGACATCAAAGCTGTTCTCGCCGAACCGAGCTGGACCCGAGACCGTCGCACTGCTGTCCTGTTCCTGGACCTTGACGGCTTCAAACATGTCAACGACACGTTCGGACATGCGGCCGGTGATGCCCTTCTGGTGGAAGCTGCCCGGAGAATTCGCGTATGCCTGCGCGACAGCGATTCACCATATCGATTCGGTGGAGATGAGTTCGTTGCGCTACTTTCGGAGGTGGCCGAGCTATCGGATGCTCAAATGGTGGCAGAGCGCATCCTCCAAACGATTCGGGCGCCCTATGTCATGACCGACAGTTCGGGCGGCAACACCCGCGTGGAAGTCGGAGTGAGCATCGGCGTAGCGGTGATGCCGGAGCATGGCAAGACCGCCGAAGAGGTGACAAGATGCGCGGATGTCGCTATGTACTTTTCCAAGGAATCCGGGAAGAACCGGGTAACGACATACAATGAGACACTGAAAACGAAGTCCTCGCAGAGCTGGCAGGTGGACCAGGAGATGCGATCTGCGCTTCTCAACGGAGAGCTCCAGCTCAACTACCAGCCACTTGTGGGTGTCGATGGCCACATACTGGGCCTGGAGGCACTCCTCCGGTGGAAGAAAGGGGGTGTGGACGTAATGCAGCCGAGCGGGTTTATCCCGATCGCCGAAGACAACGGGATGATCATCCCCCTCGGTGCCTGGGTGCTGCATCGTGCTCTGAGCGACCTGAAAGTCCTCGAGCGGCGGGGACTTCACGACATCCACATGGCGGTCAATTTGTCGAGCCGGCAATTCGACCACCCGGATTTCATCGCAAATCTCACCGATGCGATAGCGAGCGCGGCCGTGAACCCATCGCACGTGATGCTCGAGATAACCGAGACAACCCTCATGAGCAGTCCGGATGAGGCAATTGCAAAACTTGTCGCAATAAAAAAGCGATATCCCGAATTGAAGATTGCAATCGACGATTTCGGCACCGGTTACTCTTCGCTCTCCTATCTCTCGCGTCTTCCCGCCGATGTGCTGAAGATCGATATCTCATTCGTGCGCGCCCTCGAACGTGAACAGAACCGAAAAGTTGTGAGCGCCATTCTCAACCTCGCAGCTGCCCTCGGGATCCTCGTCGTGGCGGAAGGCATTGAAACGGTAGCTCAGTACAAGTACTTCAAGGAACGAAACTGTTACGCCATGCAGGGTTTTCTCTTCATGAAACCGGTCCCGATGGACGCTCTCATGACCCACCTCAAGAAGATCCATACCGAGCATCGTGGTAAACAGCTCGCCGCATCGTAAGATGCGCCTGTTGGAGATGCCCGCTTCGCCGCACCCTCCGCGGGTTTTCACGTGACTCCCGGTAGAAAACGGGATACACTGAAATATCATGATTGATACAGTCATAAAAGATCTTTCTGACCGATTCACGATTTCGCCGGAAATGGTTTCCAGTTATGACAGTGACGGATTCATCAGACTCAAGAACGTGCTTTCGCCGCAGACACTTCGGTATTTTGAACAGGTGATCACGAGCAATGTGGAACGTCTGGAGACGGAACATGTCCCGCTCGAGAAGCGTGACACGTACGGAAAAGCGTTTCTTCAGATTTCGAACATCTGGGAAGTTGACCGGGAAGCTGCCAAACTCGTGATGAGCAGGAAACTCGCGCGCATTGCCGCCGAGCTTATGGAAGTTCCGGGAGTTCGTATCTACCACGACCAGGCGCTGTACAAGGAGCCCGGAGGAGGGCGAACGCCGTGGCACGCGGATCAATTCTACTGGCCTCTGGACACCGATAAGACAATCACCGTCTGGATCCCACTTCAGCAAACTTCACTGGATATGGGCCCGCTTGCCTTCAGCCGCGGAAGTCAGAAGATTCTGACGGGCAGGGACCTCGAGATCAGCGACGAGAGCGATCGCAAGATCGGTGATTTCCTGAAAAACAGAGCCGACTCGATGGTCGAAGAGCCGTTTGATCTCGGCGAAGTCAGTTATCACTCCGGTTGGACCTACCACCGCGCAGGGCCAAACAACAGCGGCAAATTCCGGAAAGTAATGACGATCATCTATTTCGCAGATGGGACAAGGCTGACCCCTCCCCGCTCCAGGTATCAGCAGAACGACCGGGACCGATGGATGCCGGGTGCCGAGCCCGGGATACCGGTGGCGACAAGACTCAATCCGCTCGTGCACCCAGCGGAGTGAGGCGATTGTCGATCCCGCAAATCGGTCAGTCTTCGAGCCACCGCGATAAGTTTTCGCGCACAAACCGGTCGTCGGTCAGGTGCGGATAGGCACTGCACACCCGGTCAATCTCCTCGCGCTGTCCGTTCGAAAGGCCAAGCGCGGGATCGAGACACCAGATCCCCGCCAGAAGACCCTGTCGTCGGAGTATTTCGTGGACTCCGGGGATTACCCCACGGAACCGATTTGACGCGTCAAATATCGCCGCATTGGCGTCGGTAAAAGCGATTGCCTCGGAAAGGAGATCCGACGGAATAGGATTCCCCGAAGCGGTGATCTGGTGGATGCGCTTCAAGAGCGCGACAGCCGTGGAAGTCCAGACACCCCACTGTCCGAGCAGCCCGCCGACGATGCGAACACTTCGAGTGGGCGACAAGTCCGTAATGCGGAATTCGGTAAGTAGATCGACGACAATGTTATCGTCGTTTCCGGTGTACAGCGCAATCTCCCGTTCTCTCCCCGCCTCGCAGACCGCACGCACAACGTCAAGCGTCTGGTACCGGTTAAACGGCGCGATTTTGATACCAATGACGTTTTCAATACCGCAAAAATTCCGCCAGAAAGCGCGGGACAGCGGGCGGCCACCCACCGCAGACTGGAGATAGAAGCCGATTACCGGCATGACCCGTGCCACTTTCCGGCAATGCTCCAGAAGCTCGTCATCTGAAGCGTCGCCGAGCGCGACGAGGCTCACCAGCGCAGCGTGGTAGCCTGTCCCGTCGGCGAACTCCGCCTCGCGGACCGCCTGAGAGGTCGGTCCGGCAACGCCGGCGATCTTCAGAACCGGCCGACCCTGGCGCGGTGGCCAGCTGTCGATGGTCTTTGAGGCGAGTTGAAGCACCGGTTCGAAGAGTCCGTGTTGTGGCAGCCTGATCTCAAACTGGGTGGAATGGACACCCACAGCAATCCCGCCGGCGCCTGAATCAATATAATAGCGAATGACGGCCCGCTGCCTGCGTTGGTCCAAGGTGCGGTCCGCGGTCAGCGCGAGCGGCATCGCAGGTATAGCCAGTCCCTCCCGGAAACGTGCAAGAAGTTCCGGCGGCAATGATCCATTGGGCATTTCTCAGAATCTCCCGTCGCTTACTTCGAAGTGAGTCGGTTTTCCCAACGAACGCCCACCCCTCATCACCCAATCGGCAGTCCAGTCGACCATCTGCATGACGGATACGGAGGGCTGTCCAAATAACGAAATGGCCCTCGTCGAATCGCTCAGAAGCGCAGATGTGCCTCCGGCCTCGTCGAACTCCACAGGCTTGCCGAAACGCTCCGCGAGCATGCGGGCGAGCTCGCGGACACTGAGGATCTCCGAACCGGTCACGTTGAGAATGTCCGGCGGCGAGGCGCAAAGATCCAGGGCAAGCAGCGCCTGATTGTTCACATCGCCCTGCCAGATCACATTGACGTAGGGAACCGAAAGCGAGACCGGCCGCCCACTCCAGATCCTCTCAGCGATATCGTAGAGCACTCCGTAACGAAGGTCGACTGCGTAGTTAAGTCGAAACAGACATACTTTCGTTCCCGCGATCCGGGAGTAGAAAGAAAACATCCGCTCGCGTGCGAGACAGGACCATCCGTATTCACCGACGGGAGCGGCCACATCGGACTCGCTCGAACCGCCGCCTTCCGGCGAAACCAGCGGATAGACACATCCGGTGGAAAATACCACGATTCGACTGTCCGGGAAACTTCGGGCAACATGCGCCGGGACCAGCGCGTTCATCGCCCAGGTGAGATCTTCCGCCCCGATCGTTCCGAACTTTCGACCAGCCATGAATATGATGTTTGGAACCTTCGGAAGCTCACGGACTGCAGCTTCGTTAAGAAGGTCACAATTGAGCGTCACGATCCCGGAGCTCGAAAGCCGCTCTTCCAGCCCGGGTTCAGAAAACCGGGAAACACCGTAAACCTGTTTCGGTCGATCCGTTTCGCGAATTGCCCGGACCGCGGTCATTCCGAGGGTGGGGCCGATCTTGCCACCGATCCCAAGGACCATGATATCCCCATCTGTTTCCGCCATGCGGGCGATGAGCGCGGACGACGGAGCGGAAAGCGCAAGATCAAGTTCCTCTTCGCTGGTTATCAACTGGTTCCTCGCGGAGCCTGTTCCCCCGCCCTTGTATTCTCGCAGCGCCGGTGTGAGATTGTCAACATCGAAACTGAAAGAAAAGGTTGCACGCCGAGAATCAATCGCTATATAATGGCCGAACGGACGATTTCCCAAAATGACGTGAAAGCGGCGTTGGCACGCGGCACTAAAGGGCGGTGTTACCTATGTTCGAAGGGCTGAGATACTTCGGTGAAGGCCTGATGGGGTTCATGAACATTGGGACCCTGTTCAACGTGCTTTGGGCAACGCAGCTCGGTATCATCGTCGGAATGCTGCCGGGCCTCACGGCGACGATGGGCGTCGCGCTGATGACAACCCTCACCTTCCGTCTGAACGCGTCGAGCGCCGTATTGATTCTGATGTGTATGTACATCGGAGCGATCTACGGCGGCAGTCGCAGCGCCATTCTGCTGAACATTCCCGGTACTCCCGCGAACGCGGCCACATGTCTCGAGGGGTATCCACTCGCCCGGCAGGGACGAGCGGGACGTGCAATAGGAATTGCAACGACGGGGTCGTTTCTCGGGACTATTGTCGGGATGGTTATGCTGGCGTTCTTCACGCCACTGCTCGGTAATGCAGCACTCAAGTTTCAGTCGTTCGAGTTCAGCTGGCTCGCAATATTCGGGATCATCATTTCCGGGAGTCTCACCGCGCCGAAAGATCCGTTGAAAGGGTGGATAGCGGGATTCCTCGGATTGTTCATTTCCATGGTCGGGATGGAAGGCATTCACGCATACGTGCGATTTTCGTTTGGATCGGTTGGGCTCTCCGGCGGAATTGCGCTTATTCCAGCCATGGTCGGCGCATTCGGTTTTGCGGAGATCCTGTACGTCATGAAGCATCCGGTCTATGAGGTGATCACGACAAAGATCGAACGTGTGGTCCCCAGGATCTCCGAGATCGCCCGATACTGGAAAACCATCATCCGATCGGGCCTGATCGGCACCTTCATCGGCGCCGTTCCGGGAGTCGGAGAGGATGTTGCGGCGTGGGTCTCCTACGACGTTGCGCGCCGAACGAGCAAGGAGCCGGAAAAGTACGGAACGGGGGTTATAGAAGGGTTGATGGCCGCCGAAACCGGTAATAACGCCTGCGTCGCCGGCGCGATGATTCCGGTTCTTTCGCTGGCAATTCCCGGGTCCGCTCCTGCCGCGGTGCTTCTGGCGGCAATGCTGATTCACGGGGTCCGCCCCGGTCCGCTCATCATGGTCGAGTTTCCGCAATTCGTATATCAGGTCGTCGCCATGGTACTCCTCGGTTCCGTCGCGATGTTGATCCTCGGCCTCTCCCTCGTGCGAATCCTTGTCAAAATACTTCTCGTCCCACGAACAAAGCTCATGCCAATCGTTTTTACCCTTTGCGTCGTGGGTTCCTATGCGATATCGAGCCGTCTTTTCGATGTTGGAACAATGGTGGCGTTCGGCATCCTCGGCTATTACATGCGCGAAATGAACTACCCAATGGCGCCGATGGTACTGGGCATCATACTTGGACCGATACTCGACAACAATCTGCGCCGGGCGCTGGTCCTGTCCGACGGCAGCCTGCTTCCGTTTCTAACGCGGCCGGTTTCTCTTGTCCTGTTTCTGATAATTATCTTTGTGATGGTCAGCAGGACGGCCTGGTTTGGAACGGCAATTCGATCGGTGCGCGGCGGGGTTGCACAATTGTTCGGCCGGGGGCAAAGCGGAGGGAAGGATTCCGAAAAGAATCCATAACAGAATCGGCGACGCGATAAAAAATACAGGAGGGATATATGCGTGTGAGAAGAATGGGTATCGTTCTGGTCGCATTGCTCGCGACAACAGGTTTACTTTTCGCGGCCGGCGCGAAAGAAAAAACCGGCCTTGCGTGGACACCGAAGAAACCGCTGACCATAATTGTTCCGTGGGCGGCCGGCGGATCAACCGATCAGGTGACGCGAGTCGCAGCCGGCGTACTCGAAGAACACCTCGGTCAGAAGATAGTCATCGTGAACCAGCCGGGTGCTTCCGGGTCGGTTGGAACCAAGGCCGTGCTCGATGCACCGCATGACGGTTACACATGGTCTGCCGGTGCGGCGTCCGATCTGGGCTCGTACAAAGTGCTGGGACTGCTTGATACGACGGTCAAGGATTGGGTGCTTTACACAGACGTCGCAAACGTCTCCGTAGTGGCGGTGAATGTGGATTCGCCCTACAAGACGTTTGCCGATCTTCTGGCAGCGTTCAAGGCCAAGCCGGGGGAAATTTCTGTGGGAACCGCGGGAGTACTCTCAGCGGGCCACAACGCGATTGAGGCGATAAAGAAGTACACCGGAATCGATTACAAACATGTCCCGTACGACGGCGGAAACCCTGCGGTGATCTCGACGGTGAGCGGCGAGACCCAGGTGACCACTCAGCTCGCGGTTGAGGAGGCCGATATGCTCAAGGGTGGAAAGCTTCGTGCGCTCGCGGTTCTCGATTCAAAGCCGCTCCAGCTCCAGGGGTACGGAGAGATCCCGCCCATAACGAACTGGATTCCTAAGTTCGAGCCTGCACCGAATTACTTCGGCATCTGGGTTCCGAAAGACGCTCCTGCGGAGGTAGTTGCGACAATCGGTCAGCTGTGGGATTCCGTAATCGTAGGTTCGAAAGCATTGCAGGACTACGCGAACGCTCGCGGAGCGGTCCTCAATCCGACGTGGGGCGACGCGGCGCAAAAACAGATCATGCCCTATCTCTCCCAGGTCGCCTGGAACTACTTTACCGCAGGAAAGGCGAAGATTTCTCCCGACACCATCGGCATTCCGAAACCGTAGCCGAGTCTGATTTCATCGACCACGTAGGCAGCGATGCTGACACCTGGGGGGCCGTCACATGCGGTGACGCCCCCCTCGTTTTCTGCAGACCGGATTCGCCGGGTAAATTCCTCACGCAAAGGGGTGTCTTGAAATGAAAGAAAGCAATATGAGCCGGGCCGACTTTGTCACGTCGATCTTTCTCATTGCGTTTGGAATTGCGGCGCTCATCATGTCGGCGCAGATGCCCTCGTACGCCGCCCGTGGGGCAAGTCCCTACTCGGCGCCCGGGCTGGTTCCCGGCTTTCTCGGTGCTATCATTGCGGCGTGCGGCGTGGTGCTCTTTATCCGGTCGACCGTGAAGAAAGGGTACAAACTTGGCCTCAACGGACGAAGCGTACGGGAGTTTTTCTCGAGCGTGGAAACCCGGCGGCTCTTCATTACGATTCTTCTCAGTGTGGTGTACGCAATTGTGCTTATTGGCAGGATCACATACTCTGTCGCGACCGGGATCTATATCCTCGTTTTCGTTCTCGTGTTTGAATACCGGTTCAAAGAGCCAATAGTCAAACAGTGGAAAACTCTGGCCTTCGCCGTCGCGCTCGCAGTTCTCGGCGCTGCCGTAGTAACGGCGGTCTTCCAGTATCTGTTTCTCGTCGACCTGCCGGGTTGAGGCATCGCGGTCCCTTATGAAAGAATACCGCAAAGGCGGATTGTGTTGAAAACCGGATTTATCGGGGCGGGATTTGCCTCGGCTTTTCATTACGAGTCGGTGATCGACGGTGCTTCCGGACTCGCAGAACCGATCGGAGTCTTCTCGCCACGGCCGGAAAGCCGGGCTCGCTTCGCGCAGGAGCGGAATCTGCGCGCCTTTGACACGCTCGATTCGCTCCTCGACGCCGTCGATGTGGCTCATGTTTGCGTTCCGGCTGTCTATCATGAAGAGGTGACGGTCGCAGCGCTCAAACGGAACGTTCACGTGATCCTTGAAAAGCCATTCACCGGCTATTTCGGGCCTTCCGGAACAGCCGATTTTCGGGGAAACGTATTTCCAAAAGAGACGATGCGGAACGAGGCACTTGCGAGCGCGGCTCGAATCGTCGAAGCCGAACGCAGCAGCGCTGCGCGCGTCTACTACGCAGAGAACTGGGTTTTCTCCCCGGTGATACGCAAGGAGGTGGAAATCATTCGGAAAACCTCCGCTCAGATACTCTGGATGATCGCCGAAGAGGCGCACTCCGGATCTCACTCTCCCACATATGGGGTGTGGCGGTCTGCAGGCGGTGGTTCGATCATGGGCAAGGGAACGCACCCACTCACTGCCGTGCTCTACCTCAAGAGAATCGAAGGCATGACAAGGACCGGCAAGCCGATACGACCTGTCAGCGTCACGGCGAGAACACACGAAATCACCCGGCTGCCCGCTTACGAGGACAAGGGATTTCTTCGGACGAACTACACCGACGTGGAGGACTTTGCCCTTGTGCATCTGGTCTTCGAAGACGGGATGGTGGCCGACGTCTTCTCTTCCGAAATTGTCATGGGCGGCGTTCACAATTGGCTCGAAGTTTTCGCGAACAACCACCGCACACGGTGCAATATCAATCCCGTCAACGCGCTCGAGACCTATAACCCGGTGGAAAGTCAGTTCGACGATATTTACGTCGTCGAGAAGATCGGAACCAAGCAGGGATGGACGAAACCGGCCCCGGACGAAAACTGGATGAACGGCTACGTCCAGGAGCTCCGCAGCTTCTACACTCTTATTGACGAGGGGAAACCCTCCGAATCGTCGGCAGAGCTGGGCTACGACACAGTCAATGTTATCTACTCCTCCTACCTTTCGGCAGAGCGCCGGGGCACCGAAGTCACTCTTTAGCAGGAATTCCATGCGGAATAGCTCACCGTTCGGCGCCCCGGAACTCGTACGAGCATACCGGATCTGGGACGTCGCGCATCACAACGCTTTCACCGATCTTGTACGATTCAACGGCCGATTTTACTGCACATTCAGAGAAGCTTCCGGACATCTTAACAGCACAGGAAAGATCCGGGTAATCAGTTCCGCAGACGGTCGAGAGTTCGAAAGCACAGCACTGTTTGCGCAGCGGGGAGTCGATTTGCGGGACCCCAAACTGTCGGTTGCACCCGGAAACCGGCTGATGCTTCTCGCCGGAGGAACGCGTTTCAAGGGAGCACAATACGTATCGCGCCAGCCTCGTGTCGCCTTTTCTGCAGATGGAATACGCTGGGGCTCCCTTGAGCCGGTACTGGAGGAAGGCGACTGGCTGTGGCGCGTCACCTGGCATGAAGGAGTAGCGTACGGCATCTCATACCGGCTCCGGAGCAGAAACGTCTGGGTAATCGAGCTTTTCGCCGGCAACGATGGAATCAGCTTCTCGCGGATTTGTCGCCTGGCGGTCAACGGAAAACCAAATGAAGCAACGATTCGATTCGGTCCCAAAGGTGAAGCAATGGCGCTGGTTCGACGGGAGGGCGGGGACAGGAATGGATGGATCGGAACGAGCGCGCATCCCTATGTTGACTGGCGATGGACAACGGCAGGACACAGGCTCGGCGGGCCGAACTTCCTTCTACTCCCCAACGGCGCTGCATGGGCGGCGGGGCGACAGATAGTCGGGAGGGACGCCCGTACCGTTGTCGCACTTCTCACTTCGGAACGGTACGAACCGGTCCTCGAGCTTCCCAGCGGCGGCGACTGCAGCTACCCCGGAATGCTGCTCTATCGCGGGAGGCTCTGGATGAGCTACTATTCATCACACGAAGGAAGGGCTTCGATCTACCTTGCCATTGTTCGATTTGCCGGAGGCATTTCTTGAGTCA
>DATKUF010000112.1:0-9866 GCA_035530755.1 Spirochaetia bacterium
TGCATGGCATGATCGAAAGCGATACCACACAGTCCTGATCGATTCCACGTGAGGAGGCGTAGTAGCTCTTGATGAGCGCGCCGAGCATCTGTTGTGGAGATTTGCAGCTTGATACGTTTTCGAGAAGCTCCGGGTAGAAGGTTTCGCCGAACTTGATCCAACCGGGAGAGCAGGAAGTGATCAACGGAAACGGCCCTCCCTCCTTGACGCGCGCAAGCAGCTCGGTCCCCTCTTCCATAATCGTCAGGTCCGCCGAGAAGTTAGTATCGAATACCACGTCGACACCCAGCGCCCGGAGCGCGCTGTACAACTTGCCCACGCTCAGATCACCGGGCTCCATCCCGAACTCTTCACCGATTGCGACCCGGACTGCAGGCGCGATCTGCGCGACCACGGTCTTCCTTGGATCATCGATCGCACGCCAGACCTCTTCGATGGATTCGCGCTCGAAGAGAGCCCCAACCGGACAGTAGACGACGCACTGGCCGCAGTTCACGCAGACGCTGTCTCCCATGTGAGTACCCGCGGCAGGCGCGACAATGGTGTCTGCTCCCCGACCGTGGAAGAAGATCGAACCCACCGTTTGCGTTTCGTTGCATACCTCAACGCATCGGCCGCACCCGATGCACTTGTTCATGTCCCGAACGATGCTCGCCGATGTCCGGTCCACCGGGAGCCCGCGTGTATAGCGATCGTAACGGAGGTCGCGAATTTCAAATCGCTCGGCGAGCCCCTGCAGCTCGCACTTTCCGTGCTTGATGCACTGCAGACAGTCGGCAGGGTGTGCAGCGAGCACCAGTTCGAGAATTCCGCGGCGGATATCGCGCAACTCGGCATTGCTCGTCCGGATCGACATTCCCTCCTCCGCCAAAGTCACGCATGAGCGCTTGAAACCAGCCTGGCCTTCGATCTGCACCATGCACATGCCGCACGCGCCCTTCGGAACCAGGTCCTCGTGCCGGCAGAGCGTAGGGATCGAGATCCCCGCGGCAGCAGCAGCCTGAAGAACAGTCGAAGTGCGGGGCACTGATACTCTCTGACCGTCAATGGATAGCGATACGTTCATCACCCCACCTCCTTCAAAAACTGCTGCTGTTTGACGAACGATACAATCTCCTCACCAAACCCTTCGAGCAGTGAAGCAACCGGAAGAGCGATCGATTGCCCGAACGGGCAAAAAGAGGAACCGACCATCACACGGCTTGTTTCGCGGATAAGATTAAGGTATTCGGCACGCCCGCGTCCGGCGGCGATCTGGTGTGCCATGAAGTCGAGCTGCCTCGTCCCGTAACGGCAGGGAAAGCACTGTCCGCAGGACTCCTCGGCAAAGAAACGCATGCTCACTTCGAGGACCTGAGCCATATTTACGGTGGTGTTCATGAATACGAGAGCTCCTGACCCGAGTGCGCCGCCGATCTTTCGCAGCGACGCGAAGTCCAGACGATAATCGAGTGCCGCGACATTGTAGACCGGTCCGGCCGTCCCACCGATCTGAACTGCTTTGAGCGTGCCGATAACCCCGCCTGCCGCATCAAGCACTTCACGTACTGTCGTTCCCATCGGAAACTCGTACACACCCGGATTTCGCACGTGACCGCTGACGCTGAAAAGCTTGGGACCGGGGCATTCCGGGGTTCCAACCTGGGAAAAGGAATTCGGCCCATTCGTCAGGATGAAGGGTACGTACGCGAGTGTCTCGACGTTGTTCACGATGGTCGGCTTCCCCCAGAGCCCCTTCTCCGTCGGAAAGGGAGGTTTCAGCAGGGGGTAGCCCCGATTCCCCATGAGTGAGTTCAGAAGCGCCGTCTCGTCACCCACGACGTAGGAACCGCCGCCTTTGCGGACTTCGACAACGAAGGAGAAACTGCTGCCGGCAATCTTCGACCCAAGGTAACCCGCCGCAGCAGCACTTGCGATTGCTGCTCCAAGGCTCCGTGCGATCTTTGGATATTCCCCGCGCACGTAGATGAAACCCGAATGCGCGCCCGTCGCGTAAGCCGCGATTGCCATTCCCTCCAGAAGCAGGTAGGGAGCCTTTTCCAGTACGTACCGGTCTTTGAAGGTACCCGGCTCTCCTTCGTCCGCGTTGCATACAAGGTAGCGATCCCCATCCCCAGAGACTGAACCCCACTTGATGCCGGTGGGAAAACCTGCACCGCCTCGACCGCGAAGACCGGACGTCCTGATTGTTTCGACGACAGCCTCGTCTGATCCGGCAAGCGCGGCCTTCAAACCCGAAAAACCGCCTGCCGACTCGTAGGCCCGGAGGTCCAGCGGGTCTTCCGCCTCGGTAAACTTCGTAATGAAACGAACGGCACTCATGATTGCCCCTCCCCAAGTGCGTCGAGCAACGCGTCGATCTGTTCGGCGGTAAGCCCGCTCACCAGATTGTCGTCAATCATCATGTTGGGCGCCGTGCTGCACGCTCCGAGGCAGTTTACGATTTCAAGACTGAAGCGGCCGTCCCCTGTCGTCATGTCCCGGTTAATCCCCAGCCGCTCCCTCAGGTGGTGATACAGATCGAGCGAACCGCACACACGGCAGCTCAGCGAGTCGCATAGTCGGATCACATGACGGCCCCGGCGAGCACGGGCGAACATCGTGTAGAAGCTCACGATGCCGTCTAGCTCTGCAAGCGGAATCCCGTAGTGACGGGCCGTCTCGGCGAGTTCTTCGTCGGTTATCCAGGTCTTGTCCGGTGATCTGTTCTGGATGTCGTGCAGTGCCGAGAGAAGTGTGTCACGACTTGTTGGGTATCTGTCGAGGATTGCGACTGGAGAATCCGGACCCGAAACAACCGACGTCCGGACGCCTTTGCGAGCACCTGCCATCTTCGCCTCCTTTTCGGGTAACTGGGGCGTGTCCGTTCCGACGCGGTCGGCCGGAAAGACATAAGTGGCGGGCGTTCACGACGCTGAGCAGCAAAATCCCCTGATGCGCGTGTCGGAACACCGCCATCACTCGGACAGCCACCCGTCAATGATCATGTGGGTCTATTTTACACCCAATCGACAATAATTGAAAGGATTAATTCGTTGTCTTATAACGATATATTACAATATTGCTGATCTTTAAACATCAACGGGAGCCTTTTTATTACTTTTTTTAACACCCATTGCACGGCCCTGTGGCCATCCCATGTCGCTATCGCGGTGTCTTACGGATTGTTCCACTTGCATTACCTTGACAAGAGCGGTGTTGGTCTGTTACAAGTAGACCAACTTCGCGTGCGACCGTCGTATAATGGTTATTACCCCAGCCTTCCAAGCTGGAGATGTGGGTTCGATTCCCATCGGTCGCTCAATAAGTCGCCATGTTACAATGACTTACAGGCTCCGCCCCCGCGGGGCCTGTGGAGTTTTTGGACAGCGTGACTGATTATCCCGGAAAAGTTCCTTGTCGCATCCGCTGACTGACGCAGATCTATCGTCCGCCGCCGAAATCCCTACTGCTCTTCGAGCCCGCCGCAGGCCGGGCGAATTCAAGTTCTCATTACCATGCCCGCCACCAGGCACAGCTCCGAACTGCAGGGAAGTTACCCCAGGGGTTGACGACACGCGGGAACTCCCCGACAATAAAGGGTAGCGCTCGGGTACTTGCGCGGCCGCGTCACCACGGACGGTCTCCCGAACCCCAAGGAGGAGTAGACCATGGATCAGACAATCTCTCTCGATACCATCGTCGGCTTCCTGGTTTCGACGCCGTTCTTTGACAGGCTCGATCCCGCGGAGCGTGCTGAGGTCGTCCGTATCATGGAGGTACAGCGGCTCACAGATGGCGAGGATGTCTTTCACGAAGGTGATCCGGGCGACGCCTGGTACGTGATCCTCGAAGGTGAAGCGCAGGTCCTCAAGGATGCCGACGGCGGCGTGCGCGAGCTCGCGGTGCTCAAGCACGGGGCATGCGTCGGTGAAATGGCTATTCTCGACGGCGAGGGGCGCTCTGCGACCGTGAAGGCGATCGGCGCACTTACGCTGTTGCGTTTCCGCCGATCGCGTTTTGAAGGACTCCTGGATCTCGGGAGCCTCGGCGCGTACAAGCTCATCCTGGCGATGGCACGGATGCTTTCTCAGCGGCACCGTCTTCTCACCGCCCAGCTCTCCAGAACAGCGTCGAAGGGCGACTCGGTCGACGAGTATCAGATCTCCGAGTAACCTAGCGACGGGAACATCGTGCGCGACCGGGTCATCGCTCCCCTACTGCGGCCGGAGACAGCTCCACCCACACTGAATCGGCAATCCGCCGCAGCGCTTCATCGATCACGGCCGTCTCTGCGTGACGCAGCAGGACAAAACAGCCGCTGGTCAAAGGATCCGTCCAGAGCTGACCTACGCGTGGTTCCTCGACCCGGACGACGAGTTCTCCCAGCTCCTCTACTATTTCAGCCAGGCCGTGGACTGCCGAAACGGTCGTCCCCTCACCCTCGGTGCGGAACATGGCGGCTCCAGCTGCGTACAGCCGGGGGATTGGAGCGAAAAGGCCGTTTATGATGGTGTTGCCCCATACCCGGTAGATATCGGTGCCATGTGCCAGCGTCATCAGTGAACCAATCGGTTCTACCGGCGGGCTCGGGATCACATCGGTGACGACCGCCGTGCCGTCGAGGCGGCGGAACCATCGCATCGAAGAGACTCCCGTGTCCATTCCCAGCGCCTTCAGTGCGGCGAAACCCATGCGGCGCACAAGCGGGTCCGCCGGATCGTCCTGCTCGCGTGGCAGCGTCATGGTGAACGCGGTGCGAGGATTGCGCAATGCCACAAGGAACTCCGCGCCGAAGCGGGTGGCGGAGAACCATGCAGGCACACCGCCTACGCTAATTACCTCGAGCGTGCACTCACGTCCCTCGATGAACTCCTCGCATATAAGTGGCTGCTCCTCGGTGGGGTGCAGCCGGTTCAGCAGCTCGGAGAGCTCCTGCTCGGTGTCGACTCGATGCGTATTTCCGGCCCAGGCACCCTCGTTCGGCTTGACCACGAGCGGGTAGTAGCCGATCTCCGTTCCGAACGCAAGACCGTCCTGTACGCTCTCAACGCGGGCGTAGCGCGGGATCGGGACACCCGCTTCGGCCAGTCGCTCGCGCAGTCGGCTTGCGTCGCGGAAATTGTGTGCGCTCTCGGCGCTGAGTCCTTCGATTCCGAGCTTCTCCCGCGCGACGGCGAGGGGAACCTGGAGAGCGGCCGCCGTGCCGAGCAGACGTTCGGGCTCACCGAGCTCCTCTTTCACCTTTCCGACATACTCCACGATTTTGTCGGAGTCTGTGGCATCCAGCGCGCTCACGAACGTGCCGAGACGATCCTGAATGTTCTGGGGCAGCTCGTCCAACGAACCTGGCGCAATGAGGCCCATCGTCGTGCCCGGCTGGCTGATCGCTCCCTGAATGAAGCGCAGTGAGGCGGGCGTCAGGTCCGGCGCGACGAAGGCAGCGATGATCCGCGCCCTCTTCTTCCGTGTCTGCTGGCCGCGGAGCGCGGGGTGCATGGCGTGCAGCTCAGGGAGCGGAACCGAGTACACCTTGCCGTTGCGCAGGAAGAGGCGCCGCCAGTCGGAGGGGTTCAACGGAGCGAGCGAGTGGCGCTGCCTGCGCGTTGCATCGATTGACGCGGCTCGCGTGCTCGATGCGATGCCACCCTGTGCTTCGATTTGGGAGATGCGCTCGGCCCCGAAGTTGATCGGAATCGCTTCGCTGTACTCCTTGGCACTTACGTGAAGCCACGAGTGAGTGTCTTCCTTGATCTTGTCGGCAAGCGTCCGGATTGCCTCCACGTGGGGAACACCCGCCTCCCGCGCAAGGTAGTATTCGTACACGCGCCAGCTGTGCCCGATCATGCCGGTCATGGCGCCGCCGGAGGTGAGAAAGTGGCCGTTGCCGAAGGCGTCGCCGGCGACCACGCCGTTGGCCGCGAGCAGCGCATCCGCCCCGACCCTCTCTATGAGGGTAAAAAGCTTCGGCCCGTAGACCGTCTGTATCTTCTTTACCTCGTCCTTCGTCATTTCGAGGACATCGCCGACCTGCTGTGCGTAGAAGTCGTAGAGGAGGGTGTCGTAGGCCGCGAAGAACTCCGGAGACTGCATATCAGTACCTTCCGGAACGAGCCCCTCCTTGATCGGGTCGAAGGTCTTGAAGTCGGGTACCTGGACAAGGCACCAGCCTACCTCCGGGTCTTCCTCGTGGCCGACGGCGATCTGCCGCACCCAGTACTCCTGTCCGTCCTCATCGAGCTCGGTGGAGATACGGCGGCGAAGGCGGCCGCCCACGTAGGCCTCGATCAGCCCGGCCAGATAGTCGGCCTGCGCCACAACCGGCCCGCGGCCGTCCTTTTGGTCGACGGCGACGTCCTCCTGCTTGAAACCGAGCCGTTCCGCGTCGGTGCTGTGCGCGCCCTGCGCGATCATGAAAAGCTCGGGCACGCCGATTTCCATGATCTGGCTGCCGGGCCGCCGCACGCGAACGAACTTGCCCTTGTAGTCGAGTTCCTGGAGTGCCTCCACACGAAAACCTATCCGACCGTCTTCCTTCCTGTCGAAACCCTCCGGGGTGTTCACCACGCGGTGCCTGGTGAAAAGCCGGACGCGCGGCTCGTAGTCACCGTCGAGGTCCATCTCCTCCATTTTTTCCAGATAGCGCCGCAGCAGCACAAGGATGGTCGAAGCGCCGCCCTGGAAGGTGGACGGGCCGTCGAGGACGTCCGTCATGTCGGTGCGGATCAGCTTTTCGTCCGGCCGTTCGTCCGGTTTGGGGGGCGTCAGCAGGATGACGGCACGATTGGGAACGCCGTCGCGCCACCGGTCGTCTATGAACTCGACATGATGAATGGTACCGGAAATGTGCCGTTCGGCGTCGAAACCGTCGATTACCTCATCGGCGACAATGTCGCCGGCGATGGTCTCGCTGCTATAAAAGGTTTCCGCCAGGCGGAATATTTTGTCGCCGTCGCCGCGTCGGGGGATCCGGTCCTCGCCGTAGCGCTCGATCATCAGCCTGTCGATGAGACCGAGTTGGTGGTACAGGTCGGCACGGACATTCCAGTGCACCCCGAGGAATGGGTCGCCGCGCATCTCGATGCCAACGGCCCGGCGACCCATGGCCACCGCCCAGAGCATCGACATCATGCTCGTTCCACCGAGCCCCAGAGCCAGAAAATCCGGATCCCGAACTCCCCTCATGTCTTCATCGTGCGAAACGCGTGCTGCCATGGTCCTGTCCTCCCGGAGGACAGTCGCCGGTCTCCGCCCCCCGCAAAATCTTCGGCCATACCGCCGGTCATCGACGGTCCACGGTAGCCCCGGGTATCCACCGTCGGCAAAGTGTGAGCGGTCGACGCTCTTCTACCCGGGCACCAACCTCCATCATGGAATATGTTGACCAATATCGTCAAGTAAGTTCTGCCCAGTCTGAAACTCACCGGTTTCGCAGAAAGGCCCACGCGGCGATAGACCGTCGGGATAACACCCGGACTATCGAGTACACGCACTTTCCCGCTTCGACGGTCGTCGAGAGAGCCATCGCGGCACGGCTGAGACATCGCTGGAACCAAATGATATGAGAAGCTGGGATAACGAGCAGATGCGGCAACCACTTCAGGGTGGGAAGGAAGCTTTCACGTCACCTGCTTTCAAAAGGCATACCAATCTCGAATCAAACATCCTCATCCCCCGGCTCGGAAACCAGTCATTTTTATGAACGGCAACACTTTGCCCTTTCCGTCAAGCCGACAAGTCTGTCCGCAAATTTGACCACCGCAGAATTCATATAGCCCGACGTCGTGAAAACCAACAATTATGGGCATGGAACCGAGACACGCAAGATCGTTGTAGGTCATCAGCGCGAACAAAATCTGCCGGTGTTCGCTCCCGAGCTATCGAACATCTTTCGTTCATGAGGGGTGACCAAATGTGCGACCGATTTTCGCGGCCCATCTGGGATTGACCGGGCACACGCATTAACACAGGCCTTTGTCCTGCAGAGCGTTAAGGGGTACCGGAGAACGAGAGGGACAATCCACTGCCCGCCTTCCAAACTGGAGATGTCGGTTCGATTCCCATCGGTCGTTGACCCGTACTTTCGGTGTAACAATTTACCGACGGCAGAACCGCGGCATTCCCAAGCTCACCCGAAACCGCCAGGCATTTCCCACTTCTGACGGGACGCATAGCATGGCCGGGGTACACGGCGTTGCAGAATATTCCGCGAAAATGGATGATGCCCGCAAAGGCGCGGAGTCACGCGGCGAAAAGCGGATTCACCGGCCGGGCGCCGGAATAATTGGAGGCCTCCGGACAAAGCCCTTGGCAGCGCCATGTCTCCGGAAAAGAACCGTCACTGCTCGTTATCTCGATCTTTGTATCACGAAATTCAGTTTCCCCTCGCCCATCATCCGCTCGCTGGATGCTGTGTGAGCATAGCCTCTATCGTTCGGCTAAGAACGCGTCCAGCGCGTGCTTACTGGCCTCCGTAGCGCCAAACGGATCGGCGTTCTCCCAAACATCGACATCCAGCCAGCCCGCATACCCTCCAACAAAGATTTGCCCGAGCATGGCCTTCCAGTCCATCGACCCTTCGGTCAACGACAGATGGGTCGAGCTGCGGGATTCGATCTTCGTGCAGGTGCCGTCATTGCCGGCCAGATGAGTGTATCCGATGAAGGGTTGGATCTTGTCCAGCAATTCCAGGGGTTTCTGCTTGCTCAGAATGTTGATGTGCGCCAAGTCACATAGGGCACGCAGGTGCTTGCTGTTGACACCTTTCAGGATTCTCAACCAGACCTCGGGAGAGTTTACCTGCTGGACAGGTTCTGCCTCCAACACCAGCGGAATTCCGGCATCTCCGGCCAAAGAGGCACATTGCGTGTACACATCGACCATGTTGTCGATGCTCTGTTCGCTTGGACCGGTGCCGAACAATTCGCCCGCCCAGACGCCCATCGCCTCACACCCAAGTGTGACTGCCAGGTCCAGCGTGCTTTTAATGTACCTGATATAGTCTTTCCTGCAGATGGAATAGGCGCTGGCTGGATGCCCGTTCCCCAGCCCGCCCGGCAGTGATTGGACGCTGGCAACAACCAGCCCATGGTCGGCGACGCGCTTCCGCAGGGCAATCTGCGCGGATTTCTCGGTCGGATAATCTTCAGGCATTCCGAATAGTTCCACCCCGTCAAAGCGAAGTTTCTCCGCGTGCGTCAGAATTTTCTCAAAATCATAAGGCTGGTTGTAAATGACGCTCGCCCACCCAAAACCGTTCAATCCCAACGCTGTTTTGTACCTGGCCATCGTTTCCGCCCCCTTATCTTGCGTATTGTACAACGATCTTGTGTATATGTCACCTTAATGTGCTAATTTGCGCAATACTTTTCGCTCGGCCCTTTTCTGGTCTGCCCATACTCAGGCAAGGAGACGGATGACGAATGATAGCCCGGGAAAGGAGAACCGCGCCGGGAGAGACAGTGATGTTGGTGATCGGCCCTGAAGACCCATGTCGCCCCGAGAGGATTCCGCCACCCTCGGTAGCGTCACACTACCCGCGTCCGTTGGCCGCCATCAGTAATCGCGATTCCGGAATACCTCCTACGGCCGGTTCCAACCCAAGAAGAGCCCCGGAGAGCGGGAAATCTTGAAGATCCGCCTCAGTTGCGTCACACGTGCCGGTGGTTACATAAAGCGTTCGCAGATCGGGCCCGCCGAACATGCACGAAGTGACGCGAAACGACGGAATCTGCACCTTTGATAATACGTTTCCTGTCTTAGGATTCCAGTGGCTGATGAGGTGAGTATTCCAGTGGGCGATCCAGAGATTCCCACCCGCATCAATGGTCATGCCGTCCGGCGTTCCCCATTCGGATTCGAAAGTGATAGCTGCTTTTGCCGGTCCG
>DATKUF010000113.1:0-9422 GCA_035530755.1 Spirochaetia bacterium
ACGGCCATATCATACTCTTCGAGGGGGAAAGCTACCGGATGAAACACGCGCTCATGCGACAGAAGACACTGCAAAAAGTACCCACGGGCTGATGGGTATTTCCAGACGATTTTTTTGGGTAAAACGGCTTGACGAAATACAGACCTCGACCTCCGGCACAACAACGTACTCGGCGTAAGTACCGTTCGCGGGACCAAAGACCCTCTGCCCTTTGGACAGATGTTTTACGCTCGCGCCCACCTCTTCGACCACACCGGAAAAGTCCCTGCCGGGAGTGGCGGGAAAGGTGATCGGCATGAAATCTTTGTAGAGTCCCGATCGTATTTTCCAGTCGACAGGATTGACCCCGGCGTAATGCACCTTCGCCAGAATTTCATTCGCTTTCGGAACAGGTCGCGGAACCGATTCGATGATCAGTTTACCGGCATCCCCGTATTCCTGAAAACGAACAGCTCGCATTGTGTGTGACATGACAGACTCCTTGGTATAGATGTTTTTCTCCGGAACGTGGCCGCCTGCGAACCGCCGCGCCCACATTCCAATTCAAGCGTGTGTAAGCAGGACTCCGTTGTCCGAAGGATCGCGAACGAACAACCCCTGTTCCCGACGCTCGACGGGAACGCCGGCTGCTTCGATCCTGTCGGTCAATTCCGCAAAACTTGCGGCGTCCGGTACTATCACGGTGAAGTGACGCATGCCGAGGGCCCCCTGCGGAGCCGGCGGTCGACCGCGCCCGATCCAGCTATTCAGTCCGACGTGGTGATGGTAGCCGCCGGCGGAAACAAAGGCCGCCTGCATCCGGGCCGAGCTACCCATATCGTCGAACCCTATGACTCGCGTGTAGAAATCGACCGACTCCGCAACATCGCGGACATAAAGATGAACATGTCCGACCTTTGTTTCCTGCGGGATGGGCCGGTCGAGGAGGTCTTCCTCATGCAGCTGCGTGAAAAGTGCGGCCAGATCGAGCGGTTCCCTCCCGTTGCTAGGCGAACCGTCGGCCCTTTGAGCCACAAACTGGCCCTCCACTATTCCCATCGTCCCATCCTCGGGCGACTCGGCATACAACTCGATCTCCTGGCCCTCCGGGTCACGCAGATAGGTGGTCTTTGTTGCAATGTGATCGGTTGGATAATTTTCGTAACGCGCCCTGAGCAGGCGCGCGATCGCCCGGGCGAGCGCTCTCCGGTCGGGGAACAGCACGGCAAAATGGTACAAGCCGGTAGTCCCCGGATATCGGCGCGCTCCGGGAAGCTCCACGAGTTCTACCAGGTCCGGCCCCCCGGCGCCGAGGCCTGCACGATGTCCCTCTTTCCAGTGCAGGGCAAAGCCGAGTATCGACTGGTAAAACTCGATCTGCCCGTCGAGGTTTGAGACATTCAGAGTCACCGTGCCCAAACGGGTCGCCGGATGAATCGATTTGCGCATCGTCGCTCTCGATAGTTCTGTTTTCATGGCATCGCTTCTCCTTTTCCGACCCGCGTTGACATCGCTATGCGATTCTGTTAGATTGAATATATACAAACGTAGTGTAAACGACAAGTGTAGTTTTATGAATTGTGGAGGTGGGCAATGGCCGTACGCCCGAAGGGACAAAAGAGCGATCCGCGCATCACGCGCACACGAGCACTCATCGAAGACGCATTTTTGGCCGTCATGGAGGACAAGGGCTTCGAAGATCTGACGGTCAACGATGTTACCGAGCGCGCCGGCATCAATCGGGTTACTTTTTATTCGCACTTTGTCGACAAGTACGCCCTGCTCGGCGACACGATTCGGAAATCCTTCCTGCAGGAAATCGAACGGCACGATTTCGCGGCTCGGGAGCTCAGCGTTGATTCCGTCCGGGATCTGTTTCTTTCAATCTGCAGTTACGTAACGGCACTTTACGGTCACTGCAAGCCACCCCATACCCATCTCGATTGGGTGGTCGAAGCACAGGTCACCGATCTCAGCGCAGAGCTGTTCCGGGCATGGGCGGGAAAATCCGACAAATCAGGCTCGGCGAAATCGGTTGCGCTGATCGCGACTGCAGCGAGCTCGGCGATGTACGGGCTCGTGCTCCAGTGGCTCCGGACGAAAAAGCGGACGGCAGCGTCGACCTTTGTCCGGACGTCGCTGCCGGTTGTCACGGGAATTCTCGGCCTTTCGATATAGAGCCTGCCGAGAGAATGGGGCCGCAATGGAGTTCGAGCGTCTGCGCACGCGGCAGGAGGCGGTTCGCGCGTCGCCGTTCGATCGCAGGATAGTGGCAGATATACTCGAAGCGGGCGTCTTGACTATCCAAACCGTCCGTGTCATAAAATACCCGTCCATCGGAAAATACAGAACAGACGGGCGATGGAGTTCGCCTTAAACCGCCGGTACCGGCTGATGACTCCTATCAATTGAAGTTTTGGTAGGAGGTCCCAGTGTTGCTGCTGTTGAGCCTGATGCAGCTTGCATACGTCGCTCTGCTCGCGCCCCTGTTCGCCGGTATCCTTTCCACTGTCGAGGAAAAGCTCGAATCAAAAGCCGGTCCGAGTATTTTCCAACGCTATTTCGATCTTCTGAAACTATTCCGCAAAGAGAGCGTTGTTCCGACGGTCGCGTCTCCTTTTTTCCGGATCGCCCCCTACGTCACCTTCCCGATGTATCTCTTCCTGACACTGGTATTGCCGATCATCACCGCTTTTCCGCTTACGTTCGGCCCTGTGGTCGACTTCATCGGGGGCGGACTGATCTTCGGCGCTGCGGCAACGGTGAAAAAGATCGCGGCAATCGATTCCCGCAGCAATTACGCGCACCTTGGAGCGTCGCGCGCATCGAGTATCTCGGCATTGTCGGAACCGATAATGGTTCTGATCTTCATTCTCCTGGGGGTGCTCTCCGGGACCAACAACCCCTACGTCATTAACAACACGCTTCAAACCTCTTCGGCCTGGTATGGATCGCTTCTTCACTGGTTCGTTGTCGGCGCGTTCTTCATGGTACTGCTCGTTGAAACAGGACAGCTGCCCATCGAGTCCCACACGTCGGCGGAGTTTGGACTGATCGACCAGGGAATTCCCATCGAGTACTCGGGGACTGAACTCGCCCTGTTTCAATGGGGAGGCTATGTAAAGCAGTTCCTTCTGATGAGCGTGTTTCTGAATGTCTTTTCCGTGCCGTTCTGGGTGCCGATGAAGCTCTCTTTTCCCATGATTGGATTGTATCTATCAATCCATTTTGTCAAGATGCTGTTGCTTACTCTTATCTTCGCGCTCTTGAACGAAACCGTGTCGAAGTATCGACTCTACAAGAACTTCGATTTCATCACAATGACGTTTGCCTTCGCGCTTCTCGCGGGACTTGCGTTCTATCTGACCGGAGGGGGCATCTGAGATGCTGTCGGTGTATGGGATAACCGGCTTCGGAATTATCCTGCTCGGCCTTTTCATTCAATGGCAGGTGTACGTAAGTCGGATCGTGTTCACCTTTGCCGTGAGCTCCGTGGTCGTGGCCCTTTCGCTGTTCTACCAGGGTGTCGTAAGTGGGTCGGCGGTTCCTGTCGCTCTCGCCGCGCTCACGGCCGCCGTGCGAGGAGTTCTCATTCCTGTCCTCATCGTCCGTAATCTGCACGAGACGCCCTGGCGTGCGCGCGAAGACAGACCGGTGATCGGTACGGCTTCTTCAATACTCATCGCGCTTGCGCTCGTGATCTTCGGCCTGTGGCTCTTCCAATGGGCCATTGACCGGACAATCGGCGCTGCCGGTGCCTATTCAGCGCTCCCTTTTGCCATGCTCTTCGAGGGAGTGTTTCTCATCATCTCCCGTCGCAACGCCTTTATCCAAATGGTCGGATACCTGGAGGTGGAAAACGCAGTTCTGCTTCTCGCCTCCTGGGGATTCCCGGGACTGCCACTCGTGATCGAGGGAGCGGTCGTCCTCGACCTTCTCGGTATTGTGGTGGTGGCGGGAATCATCATGCGGATGAGGGAGGAATCGATCTCCTCGGACGATCGGGCGGCTGCAGCTGCAGCCGCAGAGGACCTGAAAGGATAGCGCCATGTGGATTTATGCCATCCCCATCTGTTGCGCGGGAGCAGCGAGTCTTCTGTCGCTCATTCCCGTTGTAGCCGTCGACGAGGTAGTTTCCGTGGTTGCGGCAACCGCAGCCACGGTTGCTTCGATTGTCTTCCTCTTCCTGCCCGGTACGGTTGGCCCCATCCTGTTCGTGGACGGAATATCGAAGCTGATGCTTCTCACCATTTCACTGGTCTACCTGAGCGCCACGGTGTTCTCGGTCACCTATCTGAAGTACGTCGGGAACCCCCTTTTTCGAAAACGGATCTACTACTTTCTCCTGAATGTCTTCGCGCTCACCATGGTTTTCTCGGTTTCGGTTTCAAACCTCGGCCTTGTCTGGTTCGGCGTCGAGGCGACAACAGTCACAAGCGCCCTGCTTGTGGCGCTCGACAACAACGAAGCGGCGATTGAGGCATCCTGGCGGTACGTCATCATCGTATCCACGGGCCTGGTCATTTCCCTGGTGGCCAACATCCTGCTGTACGCAACCTCGGGAAGCCTCGACGCGGCTTCGCTTGGTGGGTCCTCGGTTTCCGGACACCTCGCCTCGCTTGCCGCCGCACTTGCGGTCATCGGGTATGGGACAAAGGCGGGCCTCTTTCCGCTTTACACCTGGTTGCCGGACGTTCATGGAAAGGCACCCTCGCCGGTAAGCGGGCTTTTTTCGGCGGTACTCCTGCCGGTTGCGGTGTTCGCGATTATTCGATTCCTCGGCGTGGTCGCTTCTCCCGGCGCGCGGCTCTTCCTCTTCATCCTCGGTGTACTCACCCTGGCGACGGCCGCACTCATCCTCACGGTACAACGGGATCTAAAGCGCATGTTCGCCTACTCCACTATAGAAAACATGGGAACGGTACTGCTGGGTGTGTCACTCGGCGGGGCCGCCGCGGTTGGTGCGGTTGTTCTGCTTATCGCGCACGCATTTGCGAAATCGGCCGCTTTCTACCTCTCAGGAAACATTCTCGCACGGTACGGGACCGTTCGGATCGCAGAAATTCGAGGCGTCGGGCGAACGATGCCGATGACCGGCATCACTCTGTTTTTCGCATCGCTCGCGGTAACCGGGGCGCCCCCCTTCGGAGCATTTGTCGGCGAGCTTCTGATTTTGAGCGGCGTGTATGCCCGGTACGGGCTTGCCGTCGCGGGGCTTGTGGGGCTGCTGATCGCGATCAGCTTCATGGCGGTTAACGCGCGCGTTGTCTCAGCGGTGTTTTCCCCCGTGCGGGGTGAGCGACGCGAACGCGGAATTGTCGGCGTCGCTGTTCCGCTTGCATCGACCGCGCTCTCCCTTGCGGTTGTAGTCTTCGTGCCCGCTATCGGGCGGATATTGTCGGGAGTGATTGGGCTGTGAGTATCGTGCTTGGGTATCACAAGAAAAACGGGCGAGAGATCGAGATCGCACAGGATGCGGCCGAAATCGTTCTGTGTGACGCGGAAGCTCCCGGCAGTGCGAGAGCGATCATCGAGCGGCGAAACGGCGTAATAGGCAACGGATCGACGAGCGGCGACGGGGTGTTCGACTTCCGCTACGGCCCGTTCACCGGCGGATACCCGGAGGCCGGTCTCGTCCACTACTACACCTACGGCGAGCGGATTCTTTCGGTCGAGGTCGACCTTTCGCTGAAGCACCGCGGCATAGAGGCGTCACTGGAGGGAGAGAAGATCGAGAGCGCGCTCAGGAGCGTCTCACGGCTCTGCGGAAACTTTTCGGCGGCCCACACGATTGCGTTTCTGCGCGCGGTCGAGTCCGCGCTCGGAAGCGAGGCCCCCGAACAGACGCGGCGGTTCCGCATCGCCCTGCTCGAGATCGAGCGCATCTACAACCATCTCTACGTTATTATGCGTCTCGCAACCGCAGCCGCGCAGAAGGTGCTGGCCGCGCACCTTGCTGCTCTGTTCGAGGAGTCTCTTCGGATTGTCGAGCTTATCGCAGGTCGAAGACGCTTCGGTGCGCTGTTCGTCGGGGGACCCGCTCTGCGGCCGGGCGGATCGCCAATTGCCGTCTCGGAGATCGGGGAGCGACTTCGGCGGGTTCGGTCAACTTTCGCGAAGCTCTTCGAACGCAGCCTTGCCTCTCGCAACTATCTCGACCGCCTCCACCGGACGGCCATTGTGGAGCGCGCCGTGGCGACGACCGACAGTCTGACCGGTCCCTCCCTTCGGGCGTGCGGGTTCGGATGGGATCTGCGGACATCCGATCCGCTTATTGAAAACTTTGAGGTTCGGACACAGGATGAAGCGGACGCCTTCGCCCGTATGGAAGTGCGGTCACAGGAGATCCTCGATTCATGCGCAATCGCGATCGGACAACTCGCGCGTCTAGGGGACTCGGGGGTAGCCGATGCAATGCGGGCGACCGGAGAACACAATGCCGCGAATGAAGGGGCTGCTGCATCTGGCCTGGGCGCAACAGAATCGGCGTCGGGGACCGTCGCCTGGTTCGTCGAGTTGGAAAGGGGCCGGGTCTCGGCCGCCCATGTTTCCTCGCCTTCGGTATTCGGTTTTCAGACCTACGCCGATGCGGTTGTCGGCAATATCTTCACCGACGTGCCATTCGCCATCGACTCTTTCGGGATCAGTTTCGCGGACGCGGGGAGGTAGACGTGGTATTCTGGCCATTTCACGGGATTGCAAAGCGTCTGACCGAGCGGCGTAGGTACGAGAGACGAACGGAGTTTCGCACGCTCGGGCCGCAGTTCCGGCGAAGCTTGCACATTTTTGTCGTCGACGCGGGTTGCGACAACTCGCTAAACTTTACCATCGCGGCGCTGCAGGCTCCTCAGTACAATACGCACCGTTTCGGCATCTACTTCGCCGACACTCCCCGCCACGCGGACCTTCTCGTCCTACTCGGCCCACCGCTACCGAGCCTGCGGGAGGCGGTCGCGGCGACTGTCCGCCAGCTTCCTTCACCCTGCGGCGTCCTGCTCGTGGGACAGGAAAAGGTAGACCTGCCGGCAACCGACACCCTCGGCTCCTGGACGGGAATGGTCGACGCCGACGCAGTCGTCGGGCAGCTCCCGGGTGATCCGGCACCCGCGGAGATTCTCGCCGCGCTGCTTTCGATCCAGCGCGGCCCCGGGAAAGGTACTCACCCGGTCGGAGGCGAACGATGATGCTCTTGTGGCTCGCTGTTGGATTGTACATCGCAGGAGCGTTTTTCGCGTCGCGGCGACCTCTCTCCTACGGGGTAGCGTTTCTCGCATCGCTGGTTGCTCTTGCCGCGGGAGTTGCAGCGCTTTCCTCCCCGCCGCAGACAGCTTCGGTTCCGTTCTTCGATAACCTGCGGCTATCGTTAAGTCTCGACAGGCTTTCCGCAACCTTCATCCTCATCTCGTCCCTTTCGGCAGTGCTGTTATCGCTCTTTGCGATCGGCTACGGGAAACTCTACGGTTCGAGAACCGCAGCTGCGTTCTCACTTGGTTTTGCGGGCGTTCTCATTGTGCTCGCCGCGGGAGACTCGCTCACCTTCCTTTCAGGTTGGGAGCTTGTCACGATCTTCTCCTTCCTCCTTATGACAGACGACGTGCGGTACAGCGGTGCAGGAAAGCTCGAACGCCGATCACCCCTCGTATCGGCAAGCTTCCGATTTCTTGTTTTCGGCGAAATATCGTCGATGCTGCTGCTCCTCGCGTTCGCAATTGTGCTCGTCACGCAGAAGACAATTTCCTTCGCGGAGATACGGCAGGCCGGACCTGCGTTCCTTGTGCTCGCGACTCTGGGGGCGGCGATAAAGATGGACGCTGTTCCGTTTCACATCTGGATGCCTGGAGTCTACGAGCAGACGGCAGATCACTCATCGGCGTTCCTGAGCGTTCCGCTCACGCTCATGGGCGTCTACGGCCTTGAACGTTTTGTTACAGTGGCTGCACCGTCGCCTCAGTGGCTCGTCGTGCTGGTGCTCCTCGGCTCGCTGACTGCCTTCTGGGGAGCGCTTCAGGCGGCCGCCGCGCGCAAGCTCAAATCGCTTCCGGCCTACTCCACGGTGGAAAACAATGGAATGATTATCACGGTTATCGCCGCGTCCGCGCTCGCGGCTTCCGTCGGCACGAAAAGTCTCTCATACCTCGCGTCGTTCGCTGCCGCGGCTGCCGTGGTGCTCGCGCTCGGTCACGCGCTTGCGAAAAGTCTTCTATTCATGTCGATCGGTCACGCCAAGGAGTCGCTCGGGGTGAAGACGATCGACGAGGCCCGCGGTGTCTGGCGCGGTGTGGGGCCGGTACCGGGAATCGGGATTCTTGTCGCAGGGCTGTCGTTGAGCGCCTTTCCGCCGCTTCTCGGCTATACGGGAGAGTGGATGGTACTTGAGACGGTGTTTCAAAGTTCTCGCTTCACGGCTTCCGGGGAGAAGTTCTTTCTGGCGGTGGCGGGATTCCTCACTGCGCTTGCGATCGGGCTTGCGGTTTTTGCGATGGTCAAACTCGTGGGCTACACGGCGCTCGGATACAATCACGAGCGCTTCGGTTCGCCGGTCCCGGATCGGCCGATGAAGATTGCGCAGCTCCTTTCCATCATTCTCATTCCGTTGCTCGGTATTGCGGCGCCGTTTCTTCTTTCGCGTTTCGGCTACGCGGGACTTTTCGGAGGACTGCTCGGAGTACCTTCACCGCTCCTCCTTCAGTCGGGCAGCCCCCTTTTCGGGGTTGTTTCACCAACCATGTTCGCCGCGGTGATCGTTGTTCTCGCGGCTATCCCGCTCCTTGTCTGGCGGCTCCGGCGGCCGCGAGTACGGCGTGTCGAGCCATGGTACGGCGGGTTGTCGCTCGAAGAACGCGAATACTTCACTGAGCCTGCGTTCTCACAGATTCTGCTCCACATGCTTCGTAGGTTCTACGGCACGGCAGAAGGCCGGCATGAGGGAAGGCGTCAACTCCACATCCGTGATCGCTTCGCGCGGCCGCTTCGTGCGGTCGCGGCGGTCACCATGCGAGTTGGCGGAGCGCTGAGCAGGACCCTTATGAACGGGCACATCTACTACTACGTTGCATATATCCTGTTTGCGTTTGTAGTGGTGCTGATTATTCGCTGGTAACACGCCGCTGCGACGCCCGTGGCCCCAGGACGACCCCTTCGTCACCTTCGCGTCAATACCACAAATTGCAATGAAGCGCAGGTGCGGAACCATCCGGTGCGATACACTGGGAGGCAGCGGCCGCTGTGTGCCGGCTGAGGAGGCGCTATGTGTCCGAAGGATCCAACGGGCCAAGATGTCTGTTTCATCGTACCACCGCACATGCTCGATCAGATTGCAGTCAATACGCAGGATCCTGAGCTTCGAAGACGCGCACTATCCAACATCTACCTGCAGGGGCAACTTCGCGGAATGCGAATCGGCATCAGCCAATACGCATACGCCACGGCTCCCGCAGACAAGA
>DATKUF010000114.1:0-2769 GCA_035530755.1 Spirochaetia bacterium
CTCATTCACTGGCCGACCCCGGGCATGATACTGAATCAGATGATGAGCGGACTTGCCCGCGTGGTCGCCTCCGGAAAGGCGCGGTACGTGGGGTGCTGCAACTTTCCCGCGTGGGTGGTCGGCTCATCCAACCTCATTGCCGCAGAAAACGGGTGGCCGAAGCTTTCCTGCAACCAGGTTGCCTACAACCTGATCGAGCGGGGTGTGGAGGTCGAGGTGCTGCCGCAGGCGGTGACCGAGGGGCTGTTCATCACCGCCTACCGGCCGCTCGCGATCGGGCTGCTTACCGGGACGTTCCGATCGGGAAAACCGTTGGACCCGGCAAAGCGCGGTACCACCGACCCGCGTGTCATCACCTGGTTGTCGCAGCACGGTGGATCGATCGAGCGTTTCATACGTCACTGCGAAGCGCGCGGATACGAGCCCGCGCAGGCTGCAACAGCATGGATAAACCGGTCGCCCGCGATCGGCGCACCCATCGTGGGTGCAAGCTCGCCCGCTCAGGTCGAAGCCGCGGCCGCGAGCACGGAGATTTCGCTGACCGATGAGGAGTATCGGGATATCACCGATCTTTTCGACACCGAGGTCAAAGAGGAAGGGCTGCAGCTTTTCCCCGGGTTGAAATATAACTATCCACGCCTGAGAAGGACGCTGTTCCTGGCGAAGCGGGAATAGCCGGCCTGCCATGTCACGCATCATTCGGATAGTCACATCATCCTTCGCGACGCTCGAGCAGGTCCGCCCGCCGTTCAATCTCAGAACCCCGGCGATCGAAGAGAACGTGAGACTGGCAGAAGAGCTTCTGACCGCCGCGACGGCCTACCGGCCGGACATCGTCCTGCTGCCGGAAACCTTCGCATTCGCAGGGATGTCGGCGGCCGAAATCGAGCACGTAGCCGAGCCGGTCGGCGGCCCGATACACGAAATGCTTTCGTCGATGGCCCGAAAAGGCAGCATGAACCTTGTCGCGGGCCACCTGGTACGGGACGGTTCCCGGATTGTGAACCGCGCGCTGGTGTTCGACCGGAGCGGAGAGCTCGTTGGGGCGTACGACAAGATGCATCCGGTCGGGAACGAACGGCTGGCCGGCGTCATTCCCGGAAGCAGGGTGGGCGTGGTCGATCTGGACGTGGGAAGAGTCGGGCTTGCTGTCTGCTTCGACATCAACTGGCCCGCCATATGGGCGCAGTTCGCCGCGCAGGGCGTCGACTTTGTGTGCTGGATATCCGCCTACGACGGCGGTTTCCCGCTCCAGTCATATGCGTGGCAGCATCAGTATCCGATCGTGAGTTCGGTCTACACCTACCATGCGCGGCTCTATGATATTGCGAGCGATGTGGTGACGCTCACCTCCCGCTGGCAACGGCTGGGTTACTGCGAGCTCAATCTCGACCGGGCGCTGTTCCATACCGACAACCAGATGGACAGGATCCTGGCGTTACAGAAGAAGTACGGAGATCAGGTAGCGGTACGAACGTATACCGAAGAGCATCTTTTCATTCTGGAATCTCGCGCGTTGGAGCTCAGCATCAGGGACATTATCGCGGAATTCGGACTCGAGACCTACCGCGACTACATCCGCAGATGTACCGAGTAAACGGCGCGCCGGCCAAACGCAGCTACCCCGCGTAGGCGGCCTCGATCTCCTCCAGCCTGTCGGGTATCTCTATGCCCTGCGGACACTTTTCCAGGCACTCATTGCAGCGGATGCACGCTCCCGCGCGTGTGGCTTCCGGAAAAAAGTTGTTATAGCGCCACTTCGCGGTCTCATGACGGTCGAACGCCACAGCTTCGTTGTGAAGCGAAAAATTGCCGGGAATGTTGACGCCTGACGGGCAGGGTGTGCAGTAGCCGCACTCGGTGCAGGGGATCGGCCGGCCTGCGTCGTAGGCGACTTTCGCCCGGGGGTAGAGCGCAAGCTCGGCTTTGGTGAGAGAGCCCACGCCGCTTTCTCCTGCGAGGCGGAGGTTTTCTTCCACCTGTTCAAATGCGGTCATCCCGCTGAGCAGGATGCCGACTTCCGGTTTGTTCCAGAGCCAGTGGAGTGCCCATGCGGCCGGCGTGCGCCCTATCGGAGCGCCTGCCCAGATTTCCTGTACCGAGGGTGGGGGATTTACCAGCGCGCCACCCAGAAGAGGCTCCATCACAATCACTCCAAGACCGCGCGCAGCCGCAAGCTCCAGACCGGCGGTGCCCGCCTGATGCTCTTCGTCCATGAAGTTGTACTGCAGCTGGCAGAAGTCCCAATCCGGTGAGCCGTCGAGGATTGTCGGAAACACGCTCGCACTGTCGTGAAAAGAAAACCCGACATAGCGCGTTCGGCCGCGCTGCTTCTGCTCAAGCGCCCAGTCGACTATTCCAAGCCGCTTGACCTTGGCCCACCTCTCCTTGTCCAGCGCGTGCAGCAGGTAGAAATCCAGATGATCGGTTTGCAGTTTGCTGAGCTGTTCGTTGAAGATTCTGTCGCAGTCGGCGATCGATTCGGTGAGCCAGACCGGCAGTTTGGTGGCAAGATTCACCCGTTCGCGGTATCCATCGCGAAGTGCGCGGCCGACGAATGGCTCGCTCATGCCACCGTGATAGGGGTACGCGGTATCGACATAGTTTACGCCCTGGTCGATGGCGTAGCGCAGCATACGCGTTGCCAGTTTTTCATC
This sequence comes from Spirochaetia bacterium, assembly GCA_035530755.1. GTDB lineage: Bacteria > Spirochaetota > Spirochaetia > DSM-27196 > DATKUC01 > DATKUC01. The sequence goes on from DATKUF010000114.1 coordinate 2,658, forward strand.
GATGAGAGACGGTTGTCCGAGCGTGGGAAGCCGCATACAGCCGAATCCGAGCGCGGAAACACGCTCCTCGCGGCCGAGGGTCCGGTATTGCATAGATCCTCCGGGGATATGT
>DATKUF010000115.1:0-3984 GCA_035530755.1 Spirochaetia bacterium
GATTCGATGGTCTTGAGCATGCGATACATCGCCCGGTTGACGGGAACCGGAACGCCGTACCGGTCGCCCATCTCGATCATTGCGCCGGCAAACAGGTCAACCTCGGTTTTTCGTCCGGCCTCGACATCCTGGAGCATCGAAGTCTTTCCGCCGGGGAGAAGAGTCGTCAGCGTGTTGTCCCATTGGTCGATGTCGGCTCGGACAAGGCCTATTCCGGCGGCGGCAGAGAGAGCCACCACCTCTTCCATTGCCGAGATCATCAGAGCCCGCGCATCCCGGTTCTGCTGGAACACGCCGTAGGGCGCCCGCAGGATCGCCGAAGCCTGGTTGATGCCCACATTCACCATGAACTTCCACCACAACGTACGTTCCATGTCGGCTTTAACGGTGCACGGGATGGCACAGTGCGCAAAAAAGGCGCGTACCGCCTCTACGGTTGTCCATTGGGGGTGATCCGAAACCCGCACCGGGTCTATTGGACTCACTGCCGCGTTCGGGCCGAAGTTGATGTTGCCACGGCTGGCGTAGTCGATTCGTCCGCCGACTCGTACCGCGTCGATTCCGATTATCATCGCCGGCAGCACCCGCTCTGCGCCGAACCGCTCGGCAATCAGCTTTTCGCTGGTAATGCCGTTCAGCAGAGACAGAACTACGGTTTGCCGACCAATAGCAGGGGAGAGAAGCTCGATCGCCGCCGGGAGGTCGTAGGATTTAGTGGCGACGATGACGAGATCGGGGGCCGGGTCGACCTTCGATGCCTCCTGAACTGAAAAGTGGTACTGCTTGCCGTTCACGAGCAGGCCTGAGCTCCGATAGCGCTCGGCCCGGTCTCCCTCGGCAATAATAGTCACCATATCCGGGTCGGTGTCGTGAATCATTGACGCCACAGCCGCCCCTACCGCCCCGGCGCCTGCGATCGCCGCGTGGTGGATCTTTCGCATTCCCACAGATCTATCTCCTTGCCCAGGATTGTCCGCGCCTGTTCGGTTCGTTGCAAGGCCTGCGAGAAGCGCGGGGTGTTGCGGTCCGGGCCGGGGGGGGGAATCAGCGCGCAATCTGAATCGGCCCTCGGTTTTGGCCGTTATAGATTGTGTCGGAGGCAGGTATGGGCGAAGAAGCTGTGGTCTGCGCGGCCGGGAGGCTTGTCGAGGCGCTGTCGGTTGAGCTCGTGGATTTCTACCTGGAATTGTTGTGTCGTGGCGGCGCGGCGCTTTCGCGCAGTGCATTCGAAACTATCATCCACCTCGGCAACGCGAGCAACGCGCTTATGATAGAGGCGGTGAACGCGGCCGGGACCGTGTCTCCGGCAGCCTCGATTCGCCTCACCGCGACCGTGCGGGAAATCTGCGCGATCGCCCTCGTGGCCGAATCGTTCGGGTGCGCGAGCATCGATGAACGCTGCAACCGACTGCTTGCCGACTGCCGATCGCTTCTATCGCTCATCTCGGGCCGGAGCAGGCCGCCTTCGGGTGCGGCAGTCCGGTCTGTGACACCGCCGCGGGGCCCCGCCGGGTGCATATGTGGGAAGCATCCGTCCCATTCGTGCGAGAGGGCGGCGTGTGGCTGACGCACCCACCCGGAGCCGGAAAGCTCCCCGCCTGGACTGGGCAGACCTGCGAAAATGCGGTACCTTCACCGGATCTTGTTCGAAGTGCCGTTGATGACAGCGTGAAACGAGCTCTGACGGCGGAAATGGCGATCGGGAGGCCCCGCATGGAAATCAGGAACAACACCGTTGTGACATTCGACTACACGCTCACCGACGACGAAGGCGAAGTTCTCGACAGCTCCGAGGGGGGAAGCCCGCTTTCCGTTCTGCAGGGTTCGGGCAGCATAGTTCCGGGTCTCGAGCAGGCGCTCGATGGCCATTCGAGCGGGGATCACCTCAACGTGGAGGTCTCCGCCGAACAGGGGTACGGAGAGTACGATCCGGGGATGATCTTCACGATCGAAAAGGATAAATTGCCGCAGGACGAACCGCTCGAAGAGGGGATGCAGTTTCAGGCCGAGACACCGGCCGGACTCCGGGTGCTCACCCTCACCGGCCTCACCGACGCGGAAGCCACGCTCGACGCGAACCACCCGCTCGCCGGCCAGAACCTTCACTTCGAGGTGTGGGTGCGCGATGTTCGCGAAGCGACCGGTGATGAGATCGAGCACGGTCACGCGCACGACGGCCACGGGCACTCGCACGACGAGCACGGTCACTCGCACGACGAGCACGGGCACTCGCACGACGAGCACGGGCACTCGCACGACGAGCACCATCACCACTGACATGCCGCTTGACACGTCGATTCCGATCCGGTACCGTCATGCTATCCTGAAACATGAGAAATAGCTCCCCAAGTGCTTGATTATCTGCACCGTAGCGGTATAATGTTCATTGATTGAACAATCCGTAGCTGGTGCAGCAGTATTGCGGGAATCACCCGCGGCGGCGTTTTCACCCCTCTGTCACCGGCCCTCGTATTCCCGGCAGCCTGTTTCGGCGGCGCCGCAAGAAACGTACGGACAACTGACCTGGGGCGACCGACGTGTCTTTCAGAGCGCGCCGGACGGACCCCGGTCTATTCACGGCGGACCGCCATTGATCCTGTGTCGGTCCCCGGGTTGTCCTGACGTCTTTTGCGGCCTCTTCTGGAAACAAATCACATGTCCGACACACTTGACGCCACATCCGACAAAGAACTCGAAATCCTCGCTCACATCTGTGAGCGCACCGCTTCGAACGCCCATGTTCAGCAGCGCGATCTGGCGCGGGTGATCGGTATGTCGCTGGGAATGACGAACTCGATACTCAGGCGGTTGTCGCACAAGGGTTTCCTCACAGTCCGCAAGGTCAACAACCGTAACATCGCTTATGCGGTGACGCCTGCGGGCGTCGAAGCGATCGCCAAGCGCAGCTACCGCTACCTGCGTCGCACCGTAAAAAACATTGTCCTCTACAAGCAGGCGATTGAGGAGCTCGTGGTCGATGCGAAGCGAAACGGCCACGATCGGGTTCTGCTCGCCGGGGAGAGCGACCTGAGCTTCATCGTTGAGCACCTGTGCGGTAAATACGGGCTTGGATTCACGCAGGAACCCGACGGGGAGCAGGCAGCCGGCGACCACCCCAGGCGCGACAGGACTTTCATCCTGTACGGCGAAGCCGTCGACGACCCAGGCGAGAGCGGCTGCACGGATGCCGCATACCTCGGCCGTGTCCTGGCCGCAAAGGTTTGAGGCCGGGAGTAGAGCCATGGCGAAAGACGCAGAGCTCGCCAAAAGAGTCGCCGCACGGTTCAAGGCCGAACGGGCAAGGGAAGAGGCCGAGCTGCCGGTACGAGTCGAAAAGGCGTGGCAAGAGGCACGCGAGCTCGCGCAGGATTTCGCCCGCGACGGAATGGTCCGCCGCGTAATCCTGTTTGGTTCCCTCGCCGAGGACCGGGTTCGGTCGCTCAGTTTCGACATTGACCTTGCGATCGAGGGCGGCGACCTCATTCACTGCATCCTGCGCGCCGAGAAGAGCTCGTTCAAGGTCGACGTGGTCGATCTCAAGACGATTCCCGAAGCAATGCGCGAACAGATCCGCAGGCGCGGGGTGGTACTCTATGAAGGCGAATGACCGCGATGTCGACCGGTCATCACGTGATCCCGAACGCACTGGACGGAACTCGCCGCGCGCACGAACGATTTTTGAAGTTTCTGGCTGACCTGAGGCAGGAGCTTCAGGACTGATCAGCCCCTCATTAATGTGAATAGGAGAATAACATGGCAGCAACACTCACCGAATCCCAGACACGACGCGCTCTTGTGAGCGGCGTCGATTATAGAATCAAGGAGATCAAAGAGGCCGCCTACGGTCGCAAGGCTATCGAAATGGCCGAGAAGGAGATGCCCGGCCTCATGGCGACGCGCGCGAAGTACGGCACCGAAAAGCCGCTCGCCGGCGTGCGCATCACCGGAAGTCTCCACATGACGATCGAGACGGCGGTGCTCATC
>DATKUF010000116.1:0-4362 GCA_035530755.1 Spirochaetia bacterium
CGCCACCCTCTTCTTCGGGGATGATATTTCGAGGATTCTCCCGTGGCTTTCGATCGTGGTTCCCGCAAAGATCGTTCCGCGGACCCGTATCTCAGATGGAAAATGTTCCTCGAATTTCTCCCTCAGGGTGAAGATCCGGAGGTTCCGTTTCTCCATGATCCGGAGAATCTTCGATTTTTCGTGGTAGAGCGCAGTCAGAGCCGGCGACACCTGTCTGCTCGAACCGATAACCGATCCGGTAGAGTGCTCGGCCTTGCGGATAAGGGAATCAACCCGCGTGAGATGCTTCTTCAACCGCTCTACCTCTTTTACTTCAACGTCGATCTGGTCCGAAATTAGGTAGTTCTGGCCGAATGAGATGTGAGTCTGGACGCCCCGCTCAGACCCGATATTGGCGGCCTCCACTCCGTCTCGGCATTGAACTGTCCCGCCAATCAAGTTTCCCTTCTCTCCCGGCATCGAGAGTCTGCCGTTGCACTTGACCCTCGTATGAAGACAGGCATGTGCGAGAACAATGTCGCCGACGGCGAGCAGTATCGCTTGCTCGGAAAACCCAATTCGCAGGTTCTTCTTCGTTCGCAGTACTGCCTTGCCCGCGCCTCTGACCCCGAGTTTCACCAGGATATCGCCGTCAGAGGAGAGCAGCGCTGACTCAACCCCCTCGCCGACCCGGATGTCTCCCTTGGCCATCACAAAAAACCCGGTGCGGACATTCCCGGTAATATCAACTGGTCCGTTGAAACGCAGGTTACCCGTCTGAAGGTCAACATCTCCCCGGATTGTGTGGACCGAACGTATCGAAACCGTGTTGTTTTCAACAATCAGCTCACCGCTTGCCTCTGCGACGAGGACCGTAGTCCCGTCATCGCGGACTCGCTGGGCGACGTTCGGGCCCGCCACGATTCCGGAGCCGGAGCTTGTGGCACCGGCCGGTATCTCCCTTCCCGTGACATCGAATCCGCTGCGCGCCTCCGCAGTGGGCAGTACGATTTCTGCTATTTCGGTTCCTGCTTCGATTGTAGTCATCCGATCCTGGTTGCGATAGTCCGCGGTTCCGTCGTCCCGGATGACAACCCCTCGATTGGCGGAAAGCGGGACAAGGTACTTGGTTTGCCGCTGTCCGGGACGGACCGGCGGTTCGCCCCGCGCCACGATAATCTTATCAACCGACTCCCCGCGGGCGGCCAATCCCGCGGCATGACGCACCGCGGAGTCGTCAACGCCGGCGGAAATTCCTGCCGCGGTTATTGCTCCCCTGATTGATTCCTCGGTGGCCACTGCCCCGCATCCGATCCGCTCCGAAATGGCGAGGAGCGCATTCATCCGGTCGGCACTCACCGAGATTTCCACTTTGGCGTCACCATTGATTCGCACGCGGAGCAGCAGAGCCTGATTTTCTCCCCTCCCCAGATCGAGAATACCGTCGGCGGTTGCCACCACGACGTTCTGCTTCAGCTCCAGGTGCTCGAATAGTTTCAGCTCAGGCTTGCGGCCTGCAATACCCGGGAGTACCTTTCCGTGAACATCGTACCCCGGGGCTCCGGGTCCGGGAATCGAGTAGCTCAAGACGCGTTGGTCCCGCCTAACCGCGCCCATGGATTCGATTTTCTCAACGGGAAAATCCTCTGCGAGCGACGCCACCGACTCGGCACAACCGGCGAGGTCTGAGAGCTGGGCGCGCAGCTCGCCGGTCTGTTCATCGGTGAAGAAGCGCACGTTAATCTCCACTACACTGTCGGCGCCCTTCTGCGGTGCCTTACCTTCAGCCAGGATGTAGTCGGTGAGCTTGTCCTCGGGTCCACGGTAGAATGCGGTGACTTCGTTCTGGATTCGTTTCTTGTCAAACGACTTCAACCCGGCCGCAGTGATCGCTGCGCCTACTTCGCGCAACGAAAGTGCCTTTCCGCTTCCGCGGCCTTTGCGCAGCGTAAGAACAGCCTTCAGACCGTCGGGAGTAACGCTCACTTTCACTACCGAATCCTGTTTTCCGGAGATCGGGAGCCCTTCGACTGCCTTTCCTCGCGCGATTGTATCGAGCACGAGCTGCTCAATTTCCGAATCCGGGAGGAGCATTTTCCTCGAGTACGAAAGTTTCTCCGTCTCGGCGATGATTTCCGCTACCTGAGGAATCGGCGCATCAGGGCTTCCGGGAGCAAGATCGAGCAGGCAGGTTGCACGGTCGGGCGAGAGGCGGACGCTCCAGTGGTGCATCTCGAACGGTATTATCTCGGCCCAGTTCTTTCCGTATCTCAGAAATCCGGTAGCTTCCGCAAAGAGTTCTTCTCGCTTGCGGGCAATGTTCATCCCGGCGTAGAATTGTGACTCTGTGAGGGCAGCAGCGAATACTGGTTTTCCGTAGATGTCCTTTCCCGCGAGGCCGGGATCCGCCGGTTCGACCAGCGCGATCTTGTCGCCCGATTCGACCCAGCCTGTTCCCTCCACAGTCGGATCGACGTAGACCCGTTCCTGTTTCACCTCTCGCTCGACCACCTCGACCATCTCTTTTCGTGCAGGGAGAAACGGCAACGCGGCTTTTCGAGTTATTTGCTTCTGTCTTTTGACCTTGGTAACGGTCTCTTTGGTTATGTTCGGGACCGGTGCCGAATTGACGGTTTCCGCGGCGAAGTCGCGAATCTTATCGGGTACGGCGTGCTCGACCCAAACCGCCTGCTCCGGTTTCGCGGGCGATGGTTCCTCGCCTTCTGCGACGACGAACTTCGCGGTCCGTTCCCCTCCCGAGGCGAATGTTCTGAGCTTCCGTTCAATCCCGTCGCGCGGGATGATTTCTGTGACGTCACTGCTTCGCAGTAGTTCTATGATTCGCCCGGCCGACCAGCTTTCGCCGTTTTCAGCGCGCTCGACGGAAACAACGGCCTGCCTGCCGTCGGCATCGAACTCGAGCTGCAGGGTCGCCTGAACTTGCACTTCGTTTTTCGGTCTCGGCATCGTCGTCACAAAAACTCAGAGGCGGTAGCCCTGCGCCGCGGCTTTGAGAAGTTTTGATTTGAGGAGCTGGCTCTCTCTTCTCAGCTGGTTAATCTCGAGCTGCTGCATTTTCACTGTCTCGACCAGATCGCCGTGCGTAAGGGCACCAGTGTGCAGGAGATCTTCAACATAGTCCATTCTTGACGCGAAATCAATCTCGGCTTCCATCTCAGCCGACTCGTAGGATTCGTCTATCTCCGACTGTTCGAGCGGGAACGGCTCCTCCACTCCGCCCAGTTGGATGAGCTTGTCCGCTATCCTGTAGACAGCCTGCGAGAGCAGTGCGTTGGGCTTGTACACCACTACCGGAAGCCGCGCCTGAAGCGCAATGTCCTGGATCTCGTCCCGATAGATCACGCCCAGGTGGTCCACGTCGACACCCAGATATTGCAGGCAGCTGCGGCGCAGTCTCACCGCCTTCTCCGCGTCTTTCGGGTCCTCTACCATATTGAGCACCAGCCGGGGTTGAAACCGGGCGATTGCCTCGACATAGGCGCGGTGGCTCTCCGGATCGATGCGACTTATCTGGTCGAGCAGCTGCATTACGTAGACACGCTGGAGCCCGCTTCCGTCCGTTCGAATCTGGCTGAGATAGCGGCTCGCTTCCGATTTTCGTTTGAATGCGGTGCTCATGACGCGGAACACGATATTCTTGAGGAATAGGTATGCGTTCACCGTCGCAGTAGGCGTGGGAGCGGTGACGATGATGCCATGTCCGGAGGTGAGAAAGAAATCCAGAATGTTGAAATTTGTCCCGGCACCGAGATCAAGAATGAGATAGTCCGCGTCCAGGGCCACAAGACGTCTGATCAGCATTCGCTTCTGCGCCGTAGTGAGGTTGGCGAGGCCGGGGATCTCCGCGTCGCCGGGAACAAACCGCAGATTTTCATATTCGGTTTCGATCACGATCTCGTCGAAGTCCGACCCGGGGCGCGAGAGCAGAGTGCCAACGCCCCGTGTGAGGTTGCTGATGCCGAGGATGAGATGCAGATTGGACGCTCCCAGATCCAGGTCGACGAGGATTACCCGCTTTCCAGCCTGTCCGAGCGCTATTGCTATATTAGCCGCCAGAAGGGATTTGCCGACACCACCCTTTCCGCTGGCGATCGGAATAACGTGCATCTACTTGTCCTCGACGCGTGTTTCGTGGAAGTCAGGAAGCTGCTCATCGTCCGAAGGGTCTTTGGTCGATGCGCGGCTTCGAGAGTAGGTTACCAGAATCACCAGGAAAATGATATCGATCAGCAGCACCACAAAGGGCAGAAGAACCGGAAACAACTCCGCGAGGAACGGCTCGGGGCCGAACATCACATGCATCGATCGAACAAGGACCACGGCTAGCGCGATCCCGGGAATGAGGGAAGCGATCTTGGCTGC
>DATKUF010000117.1:0-2844 GCA_035530755.1 Spirochaetia bacterium
GAGGAAGTCGAACGCCCGAAGCGCATTAAAAGCTGACTCAAGCGCCGAAAGTATCCCAGGTCGACTCGCCCCCAGCACTTGTGGGATCGACCGTCCGGTGGACGATCCACTATCTTGCGTTGTGTAGCGTTTCGGCATCGCGTGTGTTCCGGCTTCGCGTATTCGAGAGCGATCCTCCCATCATGGCACCGTGGAAAACAATCATCCCGCCAACGCCGATGGCAACGATCGCTGTTTCGGAGAGCCCAAACAACGGAAGGAGGACGATAGCAACGATGGGAACTCCGCACCCGACAACCATACGCAGCCCATTGTGATGCCGTGCGTGACCTTTCAGTAGCTTTTTCGGGTTCCCATCCTTCCACTGCTTAATCATGACGGAGTCCGTCGGTCCGCGAGACTCTCGCTAAGGCCCTGGACTGAGTTTTCAATTCGCCCGGAGTGCGATTTCTCGGCGAAAGCCGGTTCAAAGCCAAGATGCCAACGGACATTCCAATGTACAACACAGCCGCGAGTCCCAGGGAGTAGGAAAACCCCGCAGTTACGCCGAGTATCATGACCGCCGCCGAGCCGAGGACTGATGCAACTCCATTTCCGGTCCACACAAGATAGACGTATTTGCTCAACCCGGACGTTCCACAAACCTTCAGCAAATAGGGGAACAGCTGCCCCATGAGGAAGCCAAGCGGTACCAGCATGAGCATCGCTGCGGCTTGCGGCGGAAGTCCGATACGAAACAGCAGGTCAGGCACAAGTCCAAAGACCACGGATAGAAGCGCTACAAACGCCGACATTGCGGCCGCGTAGGCGGCGGAACTCCTACGCGGATGTGCGCCCCAGACACTTCCCAGGCCAGTTCCCAGAAGGAGCGAGACCAGAAGAATCGTCAGTGTCCTTTCAGGCCGACCGATGAATAGCGTCATCTTCTGGAAAAGCGACACCTCGACCATCATGTACGCGGCGCCCACCAGAATCGACAATAGGAGGAGCAGCCGCAACTGAGGCGATCGGTGCAATTCAGCAGTTATGGATTTTTTCGATCTGTTTCCGGGAAACCGCCCGGGAAATATCAGGATCGCTCCGACAAAAATGATCGCGGCTACAATGAGGAGGGCAAAAAAGCCCAGAGGAGCCGGTAAACCGGAGGAGAATTTGTAAAAAAACGGGCTGTCGTCGGTCGCGTAGCTTACATGTGCACTCTGCGAGTTTCCCAGACCCGCCACGGTGATTGTCCCATTTGCGAGTTGCACGAAATATGGGTCGAGCATCGTCAAAGCTGCAGCACCGTGATCGATCACCGGTTTCTTCAACGTCATCTGCTCGACAAATGGAATGTAGAACTCGGTGGAATCGAATCCATACTGATGCATCGATTCGTGAAGGGTCTTGGCTCTTTCGGCGGAAAGCGGCTCGTTGCTGATGACTAGAGTCGGCATCATGCCCGAGCCGACCGAATACATCCGCGTCATGGCCTTGCGCTGGCTGATGCCGCGCAGTGCAAACGATTGAATCGCGAGAGAGGCAACCCGGTGGACTTCAGCAAGGCTGTGAGCGACCACGACGAGCGAGTCACCGGGTCTCAGATGCGCCAGATATTCTCCAACGGCGTCGACGGTAAAGAGATAGTTTTCCGTCAGCGCGAAGCCTTCAATGCTTCTCGAGCTTTTCGTGATGGGAATGGACAGCATAATGAAATTGTAACGCTCCCGGGTAGAGCGGATGTAATTGCGGCCTTCGTCGATCACAACCTTGACGTTTGGATGGTTTGAGTAGATTCCCCCGCTGAAGTCTTTGTGTTCGCGAACTATCTTGACAACGTCCGGATTGACTTCGACAGCGGTCACCTGCCGGACGTTGCTCAAGAGGGCTACTACGACATCCCTTCCACCGCCGGGACCGATCACAAGCGCGGATTGTTTCTTGTCCGGCGGGGCAACAATGAGGGGGAAAAAGGCTCCGAAGCGTCCCAAGAGCTCCAGAGTATCGGCCGGATGGGCAAGCAATTCTGGAAGATCATACATTGCCGATCCGGCCGCGCCGTCTGTGTAAATGATCATCTGGTCCCGGAGCGCGGCTGTCTTGACGAGATCGGTTCGACCAAACGCGCTCCAGCGGGTTTCAACGATTTGCGCCTTCGCACCCGGCTCGTTTAGAAGATTGGAGATATCTTTGTCCGGGTCGTTCGCCACGGGAACGGGAAGGGTCGCGTGCGCCACGACAAGAACTCCTACGGCGATTCCGGCAATCGCCGAACTCCACACCGCCTTCCGCCGCATATCCGGTTTGTCCAACGAAAGCACTACCGCCGCACCGGCGGCGACAAGCGCCGACACGAGAATCGCGTTCGGTGCAGGAACTGTGTTCAACAACGGGGTCGTGAGAAGCGCCCCGGCGGTCGCTCCGAGAAGGTCGCCCCCGTAGAGCCACGAAGACCGGCTTGGAGCGGCCTGAAATATGCCGGCAGTCGCAATACCTATCCCGACAAACGGTGGCAGCGAGCTCGCGAGAAACAGGAGTACCGCCAAAGATACCGGAATAACCGGAGCGCTGATGGCCCCGGCGAGGACCGGCCACGTGGCGAATGCCGCCATCAGTACTGGGACGAGCACTGCCGCTTGCGAAACCGCGGTGTGCGGTGAGCGTCGCAGTCGAGATCGCAGCATCCCCGCTCCGATCCCGAGTCCGAATACCGCCAGAGAAATAACTGCGAAAGCGTAGTGATAATTGAATACCACGGACGCAATGCGGGTTACCTCGATCTCAAACGTCAAAGCACTGAACGACATAAGAAACAGGCCAGAAATGGGCCGAAGCTCGACCGGTCCGTTGTTGCTACGCAATATG
>DATKUF010000118.1:0-2193 GCA_035530755.1 Spirochaetia bacterium
GCGAATCGCGCCGGCTATGGGCTGCATCCTGCTTTCCGAGCGTGCCTGGCAACAGATTGCGCCGAACCTGCGGGAGCGCTTTCTCGAATCGGCGAGGAGCGCAGCGGTGACGTTGCGGGCGGGGTTGAAAGCTCTCGATACGAAGGCGATCGATGCGATGACGAAATACGGGCTGCGGCTGATCGGAACAACGCCGGCGGAGACCGCTGCCTGGCAGCACGAGTTCGACAGGAATCGTCATTCGATAATCGACTCGGCGTTCGATCCGGAAACGGTCGACCTGATCGAGCAAAAACTGGCCGCAATTCGCGCGCAGTCCCGGTAGCCGTTTTCTCCGGCGGCCGTGGTCCGCGGCCCTTGCATGCCGGTGCGGATAGGTCTTAGACTGGCGCCGATGTTTCCACGGAATCGACCAGTCGGGTGTACGATCGTTATTGGGCTCGCGATTCTTCTTCTGCCGTCCCTGACTCTTTCAGGGCTGGAGCTCAAGATCGCAAGCGTGGCGCCGGAAAACTCCCCCTACGGAAAGGCTCTGACACAACTTGCCGCCGATTGGCAGCGTATCTCCCACGGCACGGTCCGCGTTCAGATCTACCACAACGGAATCGTGGGTGATCAGTCGGATATCCTCCGCAAGATTCGCATCGGACAGCTCCAGGGCGGCATTTTCACCAACGCGGGGGTTGCGGACGTGGTTCGGGAATCCATCTCGATAAGCGTTCCGTTCCTCGTCCGATCCGATGCGGAATTTCGGGCCGCCATGAAGGATCTTCGGCCTGTTCTCGAAAACCGTTTCAACGCGGCCGGGTTCAAGCTGGTAGCGTGGACCCAGGCGGGATGGATCTACTTCTTCTCGCGCACGCCTGTGCAGTCTCCCGCGGACATGAAGCTGCTCAGGCTTGGAGTACCGGCCGGCGAAGCGGACTTGACCAACACGTTCAATGCTCTCGGCTTTCGGTCGTTGCCGCTCGACACCACGGAGGTGATAAGCGCACTGAACAGCGGACTCGCGGATGCGGTCCTCGCGAGTCCGCTTATTGCGGCGGGTTATCAATGGTTCGGCGTGGCGCGGAATATGCTCGACCTGCGGATAGCCCCCGCAGCAGGCTGCGTACTCATCAGTGACCGCGCGTGGTCACGGATTCCGGAAGAGTACCGAGAACCGTTTCTGGAGGCCGCACGGGCGACAGAGGCAGGTCTCGAGGCCGAACTGAAAGACCTGGACTCCAGGGCAATTGCCGCCATGAGCTCGTACGGCCTGAAAACGGTTTCGCCGTCGACGGCCGACCGAGCCAAATGGCAGGCCGAGTTCACGCACAACCGGGACGCAATCATCGATTCCGCGTTCGATCGCAAATCGGTGAGTATGATCGAGAGCGCACTCGAAAAGATTCGAGCGGGCAGGCAGTAGCGCCTATCTGACGAGCAGCACCTGGATATCGCAGACGTTCGTCGAGGTCGGTCCGGTCTTGAGAAGCCGGCCAATCGGATCAAAGAACGCGTAGGAATCGTTTCTGTTGAGGAAATCCTCAGCGTTCAGGCCTCCGGCCGCGGCTTCGCCGAGTATTTCGCGGCTTGCGAAAGCGCCGGCAGCGTCGGTCGGCCCGTCGGTACCGTCGGTGCCCGCGCTCAGAAAGTAAACCCCGTCGGTATCCGCGGGCTGCTTTTCCATTTCGCAGAGAAACGAGAGCGCCATCTCCTGGTTTCTACCGCCCTTCCCGCTGCCTCGGATCGAAACGGTGGTCTCCCCGCCGGCGACGATGCACGCCGGTGGCTCGGCAAGGAGCGACCGTTTACGGATGTCCTTCCCGATTCCCAGATAGAACTTCGCGATCTCCCGGGCTTCGCCGGAGATCTGCGATGAGAGCACCGTCGTGTGGTAGCCCAGCTCGACGGCCCTGGCGCGCGCGGCGAGGAGCGCCTGCGCGTTCGTCCCGATGAGCACGTTGGATACCCTTCCGAACAGCGGATCACCCGGCTTGGGAGTCTCCGGCAGCTTTCCGATCGCCCCTTCGCTCAGGAGACGAAACGCATTTTCCGGAAGTCGCTTCTCCAGACGGTAACGACCGATGATGGCCAGGGCGTCCGCGTAGGTGGTGCTGTCTGGCGCGACGAGCCCCGATGCGATAGCGTCGAGATTGTCACCTACTACATCGGAGAGAATGAGGTTGACCGAAGTTGCCGGGTATATCG
>DATKUF010000119.1:0-2232 GCA_035530755.1 Spirochaetia bacterium
ACACACCATGTCCATATGCCCCTGCAGGGCAATCGGGGCTGCTGACTCGTGCCCCGGTGTCGCAGGTACCTCGACGACGACATTTCCCACCTTATCGGCGTGAAACGTGAAGTTGTGTTTTCCGGCCCAGCTTTTCAGCCAGTCCCGAACGCCTGCTTCCTGCCCGGACTGGCGCGGAATGCGGCTCAGCTCGGTGAAATACTCGAGAACCAGATCTGTGCTTTTTTTCATGAAATATCCTTATCGAGGCGATAAACGCCGGGGTATGTCACCGGCGCCGATGGACACCAGTGAACCAAGAATGATGAATACCACGCCGAGACCGACGAGGATGATCGGCAGACTCCAGACTTTCCACGGAGCATCGATGCGACTGCTCTCAGGATGCGCGGGATTGTACGCTACCGGTACCTGCTGGCCAACCGTGTAGCCCGATGGACGTGCGGTCGCAGTTGCAATGAACTCGAAGATAGTGCCCGAGGAAGTTTTGAATCGGATGACCGGCCGTTTGACCGTTTCGGTCAGACCGGCACCGAGTGGCAGCAGCTTCCCCTTCCTGACATCTACGAACTTCACGATGCTCCCGGTTGTCCTCACCGAATGTGACGTGATTCCGAAGACCACAACTCCGTAGATGAGTCCGCCGGCAAGAAATGCGTAGCCTGCGCCGCGAAAAAACAGTGAGAGGAAGTTGCGCCGCTGGAAGCGCCGGCCGTTGTATTCAGGGTTTCGCATCGACTGATTCCTCTCAGACCGTGGCCTTCGTCGATCCGGTAGTTATTCCACCGTCAACAAACAGGGTCTGGCCCGAAATGTACTCAGATTCGCGCGCAGACAGGAACACAACAGCTCCGTCGAGATCATTCGGTCTACCGGGACGCTTCAGCGGTATGCGGTCGGTGATATATTCGAGCCAGGTTGCGTTTTCGTAGAGCACCTTATTCTGCTCGGTACGAAACCAACCGGGGGCAAGACAGTTGACGGTGACACCGTGCGGTCCCAGCTCATCGGCAAGCGCCTTGGTCATCTGCCCCACTCCACCCCGTGACGCGCAGTACGGCACAATCCCCGCCATTCCAAACGCCGTAGTGACCGAGCCGATGTTGATGATTCTCCCGTACTTACGCTTGACCATGCGTGGAACGACGACCTGTGAGACGAAGAAGCCGCCCTTCAGGTTCGTGTTGACGACTCGGTCCCACTCCTGCCAGGTGAAGTCGGTAAACGGTTTACGAATATTGCAGCCGGCATTGTTCACGAGTATCTCGATCGACTCGTAATCGGCTTCGATGTGCTTTCCGAACTCCCTGATGCTCTGTTCGCTGGTGACATCAAGCGAGTAGCCGCGGGCGCTTCCTCCGAGCTCGTCAATTTCCGCTATGGTCGTCCTGCAGTCATCGGCGTTTCGCGCGGTGATGACCAGACGCGCTCCGGCGCGCGCAAGCGCCTTCGCCATGTAGCTTCCGAGACCGCGGGAGGCACCCGTGACTATCGCCGTCTGTCCGCTCAAATCAAAATATGCCATAAGCCCTCCGTTCGGCGACTTCATCGCCCTCATAGTGCACTACCGCGCGGCGAGCGCGTCAAGAACACCGAACATGATTTGCCGGTTTGTCGATCCATGCCGCTCAAACCCGTCCAACAGTTCCTTCCGGCCCGACACGTATGTGCCGGGTGCCAGGTAATCGGATGAATTATCGACCATCGAAGCGAGTGATTCGGCGGTAGTCTCCAGGTGGTACTGAAGGGCGAGCACGTGGTCCCGATAGAGAAACCCCTGATTGTCGCACGCCTTGCTGCGCGCGATGCGGACCGCACGTTCGGGCAGCGCAAAGGTGTCACCGTGCCAGTGAAGGACCGTGTGCACTGCGGGTGCACCGGGAAACAGATCGAACGCCGCCCCGTGATGCTCCAGTTCGACCGGATACCAGCCGATTTCCCGCTCACGGTTTGGCGTGACCGCGGCACCCAGGGCCGACGCAATAAGCTGCGCGCCAAGACAGATGCCAAGAACCGGCTTCCGCAATTCGATTACTTCAGCGAGAAACTCGCGTTCGGGGACGAGCCAGGGGAAGTTCTCAACGTCGTTCGCTCCCATTGACCCGCCCATAACAACTACAAGATCAACATCAGATGCACGGGGCAGGATACCGCCTTCGTACATGGGGACCGACTGAGGAAGGACTCCGTTCAAATCCGCCCAATCCGCAATACTGCCCGGACCCTCGAATG
>DATKUF010000120.1:0-2018 GCA_035530755.1 Spirochaetia bacterium
GAAAACCATCTCCGGCTCGAGCGAAAGAATCTTCTCCAGAGAGTTGACGAAATCGAGCGCCCAACGCGGTTTTGAGCCGCGCGGAGGAGAGAGGTTGGGGAAGGAGGTGTAGTAGTTGTCCCCGACGAAGGCTGCCTTCAACTCGGGGATCCAGATGGTCGAGGTGTCGGGCGTCTCGCCGGGCGTGTGATAGATGTTAAAGTGGAATCCGCCTAGCTCGAAGGCGTGCTCGTCGGCGAAGAGGACAGTGGCCGCGATCTCTGCCTCGTCATTGATGCTCGCGACGTTGCCTTGGACAGCGTCGCGCGCGGCGAAGAAGCCGGCAAGGCGCTGGTGGTAACGGATGAACTCGGCGTGCTCCCGCTGCGCGATCACCGGTATCGTCTTTTCGAGATTCCAGACCTCGTAGCCGCCGTTGTGATCGGTGTGCGCATGGGTCAGGAGGATCGTTTTCAGCGGAGCGCTTTGAGTCAGGCTCAGCAGCGGGCCGGCCGGTTCCGGCGCCCCGCCGGGATCGATCACCACGCTGCCGGCGGGCGTTACCACGAGGTAGGTGTTGCACGAGCCCTCCTTGCGGAAGATGTTGTCAGTCACTTTGTAGTACTTGATGTAGGCTTGCCGAACCCAGGCTTTGTGGGCATCGTCCGGGTCCAGCTTGTCCATCCAGCTTGGATCATTGTCCCAGAGTTGCTCCATGGCCGCCGTGACGATCTCGCTCAGTTTGGAAACGCGCTTCTCTTCCGGAATGCGGTCGGATAAACCTAACGGGTAGGTGTAAGCGAGCGGCGGGATGACGATTTCGTCGGGCTTCGCTTTGGCGTTGATGACGCCGCACAGTGTCGCCTGATGTAGAAAGACCCTGTGAAGGAAATCGCCGCAGGCTTCCTTCTGGTAGACGGTATCGTTCAGCCTGTCCCGGAAGATCCTGAGCCATTCCCCGCAGATGCCTTCCTCCGGCCTGACGGACATGATGATGCAGCAGTAGTAGGCCCTGACCTTCTTCACATCGACGACGGTCTCGACCACCGGCACGGAGGCCGGATCGACTCCCGCCTCGCGATAGATCGGCCCCCAGAAGCCGTCCACCGGCTCCGACGGAGCCTGGCCGATATTGTTCACCAGGTGCACGGGACGGATCGAAACCTTGTGCGCGCCGTCCAGGATCATTGCGTCGGGCTGGGCCAACACCAGCGATTCCGGATCGAGATAGATCAGCGTGCGGAACTTACCCGATGTCAGCTTCTCGACCTCGGCGCAGGCCAGAGGCTTTACGCCATAGAGGTAATTCAAGGCGGCCTTGTCCTGTGGCAGCGGCACCAGAATAACACCTGCGCCGGCCAGGCTTTCACAGGGGATCCCCTCGGGATCGCCCAGCGCGACGTATATGGGAGCCTCGCTGTAAATGCCCGCGAAAGTGCGGATGCTGTCGATCAGGACCGCCGCCTTGCGCTCCTGATCGGGGGAGAGCACGTAGGTCATGAAGGCGACCTGATTGCTCCGGTCCTGAACCGATTCCCCCTGATATAAGGTGGCTTCGATACTTTCGTCCACGAAGCCGTTGCTAAAAAAAGCGAGAGTGATCGCCGCCGACAACGCCAATCTCATGACGCACTCCTGTCTGCTGGAAAGTAGTCCCCTCGAATAAATCCCACCACAACTTGAATACGAACAGATTCCATCAATGCAGTCCTGATGTCTGGAATGGGGCTTACACACTCTCGCTGCATTAAGGATTTCCGACCGCCCGGAAAGCTGTTCCCCCAGATATTACCTCTCATCTGTTCTCGAAGCCGGATGCGAAAAGGCCGGGGTCTTGACTTCCCGCTGATTTGCTATAAATTACTAATTACGACTCATTATTATTTAGAAATAGAGCGGTATGGGTGTCGACCGGGAAGAGATCCGTCTAGGGATGCCTACGTAGAACCACTGCAAAAGCCAGTAGAATTCCTTGCCAATGGCACGATCGTGCCAGTGTTTTTGGCCGCAGCGTTCCAGTCTGAGTAATTCCAATTGCG
>DATKUF010000121.1:0-5192 GCA_035530755.1 Spirochaetia bacterium
GGGATTGTCACGTAGCGCGTCTCATGCGTCTTCGTGTCGGTGTACTCGTGAAAAGCGTTGTACTGCCCCGAGACCTCGAGGTAGTTCTCGCCCCGCAGGCAGCTCCCCTTCAGCCCCAGGATCTCCCCGATCCTCATTCCCGTCGTCGCCGCGAGCATGTTCGCCGTGCAATGCATCTCGTCCTTCCAGAGATTCCTCGCCGCCGAGGGCTCGAACACGCGCCTCACTTCCGCCGCCGTGAGAATCTCGACTCTCGTCTTCGTCACTACCGCCCGCTGCACCCCGTCGCACGGGTTCTTTTCGATGTGGCCTTTCTTCACCGCCCGGTCGAGCATGATCTTCAGGATCATGAGCATCCGATTCACCGTCCTCCCGGCTCTACCGCGCTCCACGTTCGACACCACCCACTTGTCCACGTCACTCGAGGTGATCGCGCTCAGCCGCTTCTTCCCGAACACCGGAAGGATGTCTTTCTCGAGAACAGACCTCCCGATTCGCACGTACGACGTGGAAATCTTCCGACGGGTCATACGGCTCTTCACGTACTCGCACGTCTTCATGTCCCACCAGCCTTCCGAGAACTCCGCCATCGTCGGCGTCCGCTTCTCACTCACACCCAGGAGGCCCGACCGATAGAGCTTCATGCAATAGATCCTTGCATCTCGCGCGCGGACAGCGCCCGTTGACCTCGCCGCCGTCCTCGTGCCGTCCGCATCATAGGTGTGGTAGTAGTAAATCCTCCGCCCGCTCGTCATAGTTCGTGGAAACACGCAGAACAACTCCCGATACCGCATACATCCTCCCCTGTCACGGGTTCTGGTACCAGATTGACACTGACCCGTGCGCACATGGTTTTTTGAGAAGAGAGCGTTGCGTCGAACTTATTGTGGAACGAAGACTTACTGCGCGCCATCCCCAATACTGGGTATATTGGACGCTTAACTCATCGTTAGGAAGCCCCGAGACCAAGCCTAATACTTCGTAAGCGTCAAAACAACCCCACCTGTTGCGTAAGCGCCGCGTGATCTATACTGCCGCCTCTTTGGAGGTGACAGTATGAGGCAGGCAGAGCGAGAAGATCGATGGCGTACGATCTGCCGGGAGTTCCGTGACGGAGGTATGACCCGCAGGGCGTTTTGCGAGTCACGTACGATCGCGCTGAGCACGCTGGGGTATTGGCTGAAGCGTTTGTCCGTGCTGACGTCGAGCCGGCAGTCGTCGGCGTTCGTCCCGATGGGCACCGTCGAGATCAGTCCGAGAGCGGTTCTGCGAATCCGGCTCGGTGGCGAGGTGATCGCGGAACTGGACCTGCCTGCCGAGCAGTCGGTGATCCGCGAGGTAATGAGAGCGGCGGCATCGCTATGATTGCTCCGGACCTCTCGCGAGTGGCGGTCTACGTGCGCCCGGGGGCGACCGACATGCGTAAGGCGATCAACGGGCTGTCGATCATCGTGACCGAGCGGATGGAAAGCGACCCGTTGTGCGGGGCGCTGTATGTGTTCTGCAATCGGGAACGCCGTATTCTTAAGGGTCTGTGGTGGGACCGCAACGGATTCTGGTTGCTGCAGAAGCGTCTTGAGCGCGACCGGTTTCCCTGGCCGGAAAGCGAAGAGGCCACACGAGAGATCACGCCTGAGCAGCTGCGGATGCTGCTTGACGGGATCGACTTCTGGCGCGCCCACCGCGCTCGAGTCTACGAATCTGTCTCATAAGGGTGTACACGCGAATTCTAGTCTGATAAAATTCTTTGTAGATGACGCTCAGCGAAGCTGCACGACGAACACTTGATCCAGCGACTCGCGCCTACCTCGAAGAGCTCGAGGGCAATGCGCGTTCGAGCAAGAAGGCTGAAGATCGGTGGCGACGCAAGTACGAGACGCTGGAGCAACGCTACGAGGTGCTCGAAGAAAGGCACCGACTGCTGCTTTTCAAGCGCTTCGCCCGCTCGAGCGAGCAGGAGCCTGTCGGGCAGCAGCAGCTGTTCGCCGAAGCAGAAGAGACGGCCGAGGGCGTCGAGCCCGATGAGACAGAAGCGACCACCCTCACCGTCACTGTGCCCGCGCACGAGCGCAAGAAGGCAGGCCGCAAAGCCATCGATCCCCGGCACCCCCGCATCGAGATACTCCACGATATGAGCGATGAGCAGAAGCACTGCGGCTGCGGCGAGGAGCTGGTGCGCATCGGGGAGGAGACGCGGGAGATCGTACAGGTGATCCCCGAGCAGATGTGGATCGAGCGCCATGTGTATCCGAAGTACGGATGCCACGCCTGCGAAGGCTCCGGGGATGAGGATCGTCCGGCGGTACGCATCGCGGCGCGCGAGGCGACGATCCTTCCGCGAAGCATCGCAAGCACCGCGCTGGTCGCCTTCATCCTGGTCAACAAGTTCGTCGACCACCTGCCGTTCTACCGGCAGGAGAATCGATTCGCAAGAATCGGGATTGATATCAGCCGACAGGACATGTCGAACTGGACGATCGCGGTGGCGCGCGCGATCAAGCCGCTTCTGAAGCGGTTCGTATTGATGATCCGCGACGGGCCATTCATCCAGATGGATGAGACGCCGCTTCAGGTGTTGAATGAGCCTGGACGGGCGAACACGACGAAGAGCTACATGTGGCTTGCTCGCGGCGGACCGCCGCAGGCGCCGGTAGTGGTGTATCACTACAGCCCGACGCGTGGCGGTGACTATCCTCGCTCTATTCTCGACGGCTTTGAAGGTTATCTGCAGGCCGACGGGTATCGCGTTTACCGCATGCTTGCTGAGGAGATCGGATTCACGCTTGTCGGATGCTGGGCCCATGCGAGGAGACGGTTCCACGAGGCGGCGCAAGCGAGCAAGAAGGCAGGCGCCGCGCACGAAGGGATGAAGTACATCCGTCGGCTTTACGAGATCGAGCGCCAGTTGCGTGGCGAGGATCTCTCGTCGCAGGAGTTCGTGGACAAGCGGCGCGAGAAGGTACGGCCGGTACTCGACGAGTTCTCCTCGTGGCTCACGGCGAAGCACCAGACCGTAGTTCCTTCGAGCCTGCTCGGCACGGCCGTAACCTACGCGCTTCACGAGTGGGACGCGTTGTCACGCTACTTGGACCGGCCGGAGATTACGCCCGACAACAACGCAGCGGAGAACCATGTAAGGCCGTTCGTTGTCGGACGTCGCAACTGGCTGTTCAGCGGCGCTCCGCAAGGGGCCGAGGCCTCATGCGCAATCTACTCGCTCATCGAGACGGCAAAGCACAACGGACTTGATCCGTTTGCCTATCTCAACTACGTATTCCAGAAGGCTCCTCTCATCCATGATGCCGAGGGCTGGGACCAGCTGCTTCCGAACCGGCTCGACAAGGCCACACTTACAGCCGCACTGCCAACCGCGCTGAAGTAGAGCCTTCTCCCACCGAAACAGTTGGTGGGATAGTTTTGACGCTTACGAAGATCCCCTTACGGGCTCGTTTGCCCTGCAGTGCGCCGACGAACTTCTGGATCTCGGGTCGACTGACGGTACTTTCCCATCGCTTGGCTTGGATGTAGATCACTTCCAGCCCCAGCCGATCTTCCTTAATGATGCCATCGATTCCGCCGTCTCCTGACCGTCCGACGACTTGTGCGGCTTCGCGTTGACTTCCTCCGTAGCCCATGCGGACGAGAAGCTCCACGACTATTTGTTCGAAGAACGACGGCGATACTTCGAGAAGCGATTGAAGTACTTCGTTTGCTAGTTGTGACGTGAGTTCGTCAATTGCATTTTCAATGGTTTCTTCGGGAGTTGTTGGAGCCGATGCGCCAGCGCCCGCTGGTAAGGTGGACGAATGATTGATGGGTCGTGCTCGGAATTGGCGGAACTCTTCAAACTTCATCAGATAATCGGTCGTTATCTCGCCTGGGTTGCTTGCGAGTTCTGCTTTTCCGCGTTCGGTTATTTGAAACAGACCGCGACCAGGAGATTCGAGTAGTCCTGCCTTGGTCATGTAGGATCTCGCCCATCCGATGCGATTCTTGTATGTCTGTTGCGTGCCCGAGGGGAGCAGTTCCGAGCGTTCCTCTTCGGTCAGACCGAATCGGGTGGCGAGTGTCTGATAGACCTCCTTCGTTGAGTGTGTTTCACCGTCCGCCGTAAGAGTAAGAAGTGGAAGCATGAAGGTTTGGTAGTCGGGTATAGCCATTATGCTGATCCTATCACGAAAGCTCGGACATCGTGACTCGTGTCGGGAACGGGCACATTTCCACGGCGACGCCGTATAACATATTACCTCGCGTCTATCGGTCGAATATCGGCGTCGCTCACCATGATATTGGGCTACCTATAGCGCAGCAGGAAATCGTTTGTCGCCATTCTGATCCGTGATTCGTTCACCTCGTGAGCAACAAGACTCCGTTTCCTTTCCTGAGACGAATTCTACTCCACTGATCGAACGGGCGCAAACGAAATCGTTTGTGCGATAAGGTTTCGGAACGATGGCCGCTTCGGCCGGCGCCGCCTACCCTGCGCTCGCGAATCGCTTCCAGATCAAGCGTTGTCCGTGGAAGTTAACGAGATAGCCGAGCGGCAGACCCGCAAGATGGAGGTAGTTGAGGAGCTGAGCCGCCATGAGTGACGTAAGTGCCGGCACGGATTTGATCCCCACAATAGCACCGTCTGCAGCCACCAGGTCGGCGATGTAGTCACCGATCAGCTCGCCCTTGTCGACGAGCGGAAATCGCGACTGCCCGGCGAACGGGATGCCGCGATGGCGCAGCTCCGCGCAGAGCGCGCCTACGTAGGCCGACTCCAATAGTCCGGACCCGAGAGCGTTGTGAACGGCGAAGCAGGAGCCGAGGATCTGATGCGAGAGACCGGGAAGAACGATGGTCGACATACTGTGAACCTCTTTCGTTTTCCACGAAGGCACCGGCGGGCGCACGGGCCGTCACGAAGAGGTGGAGAGGACTTCCTTGGGCCCTTGACCTCTTCGCCGTTGGTCTCGCGTGCCGCGGATGGGCGGCGATTGCCGGCGGCCGTTCGTAACAGTCAGCGGCGCGTTAGCAGGCGGAGGGGCCGCGGGGAGCGCGGGTCCGAGCGGCGCACTTCGGTTGAGGGACGTGCGCCAGGGGACGGCGCCGCGAGGACGGAACCCCCGGAGCATGCGACCCGAGCCGGCGAGGGGCACGGCGCCACGCAAATAGCCCCGCGGCGAGCGTGAGACCCACGCGCAGCG
>DATKUF010000122.1:0-16460 GCA_035530755.1 Spirochaetia bacterium
CCGTCGCAGCGATTTGGTCTCGGCAGCGATCGTGGCGGCGATCGTGGCGATCGCGGTGCTCATCACGCTGCTGCTCACGAATAGAATCGTGACGACGGTTCATTCGATCGAAACTTCCATCCGCCAGATGGGTGAAGGCGACCTGACGGTGGCGTTTGCCATCAAGTCGGAGGACGAAATCGGCAGGCTCGCGGCGGACCTCAACCGGTTCATTGCCTCTCTCAGAGAATCGGTGGAAGCGGCTCAGAATGTATCCGCGCAGAACATTCAGATGAAGGAGAGCCTCATCGTTTCGGCCGAACAGTCTTCCAGTTCCGCAAGACAGATCACCGCAAATACCGAATCGGTCGACCGCCAGATAGTCGGCCTCAGCGAGAACCTCGACCGTTCCGGCGATGCGGTACAGAAGATCGCGGAAAACATTCGGGGCCTCAATGACCAGATCCATGATCAAAGCTCGATGGTCGAAGAATCCACCGCGTCGGTTACGGAAATGATTGCATCGATCGAGAATGTATCGCGTATCACCGATCAACGTCGCAACGCAACCGAACGCCTCGTAGGCAAGGTGTCTGCAGGCGAACAGAAGATGACCGATACCTTCAACGTAGTAAATGAAATTACGCAGAGCGTGGAGAGCATCAAGGACATCACAGGAATCATCGAGAGCATTTCGGCGCAGACGAACCTTCTGGCCATGAACGCCGCAATCGAGGCCGCGCACGCAGGGGAGGCAGGACGCGGATTCTCGG
Organism: Spirochaetia bacterium; assembly: GCA_035530755.1. GTDB lineage: Bacteria > Spirochaetota > Spirochaetia > DSM-27196 > DATKUC01 > DATKUC01. Next base: position 753 of record DATKUF010000122.1, read on the forward strand.
TGGTAGCCGACGAAATACGCAAGCTTTCCGAGGCTGCGTCGCGCAACTCGAAGGAGATCAGCCGGATTCTCCGGGTCATCGTTGACCGGGTTGCGGTGGCCGGCTCCTCGGGTGAGCTGATGAGCACGGCGTTCCACGAGATCACCACGGAAACTGTCAACCTCGCGCACTCGCTCACGGAGATCTTTTCCAGTATGAGCGAGTTGCGTTCCGGGAGCGACCAGATCCTGCAGGCGATGACCGCGCTGCAGGATTCATCGGCGCGGATAAAGGAGGGCTCGTCGGTGATTCGGGAAAGCTCGGAGGATATACAGGAGACCACTCGATTGGTTCGTCAAGTCTCTGCGGAAGTCCGTGGTGCTATGTCCGAAATCTCCGGCGGGATGCGGGAGATAACCTCGTCAGTGCAGAACGTTCTTGAAATCGCAGAAAATCTCGGGACATTTGGGGACACACTCAACCTGGAGCTCAAGCGTTTCAAAACCCAGTGATCCGGATGCCGGAGAGTCGTTCCGGCGTCCGTACGCGCAGTTTCCACTGAGCCTGAGACCGACGCATAAACTCTTCCGTGGAGCGTGCGAATGAATGAAGGCACCGACCCAACCGGCGCAAATTCGGCAGAAGGGGACACGTTTCGCCGCATGTTCGAGGACAACAACGCGGTCATGCTTCTGTTTGACGTCGAGAGCAGCAGGATCCTCGACGCGAACCCTGCGGCCGCAGCATATTACGGCTATCCGCGGGAACTCATCAGATCGCTCTCGGTTTTCGACATCGTCGCACGGCCGTCTGCATCCTTCCGCGAAGACATGGATCGAATCCTCGCTCACGAGATGACGCAGAAGTTCACTTCGACCCATCGCCTCGCCAGCGGCGAAGTTCGGGATGTCGAAGTGCACCCTACGCCGCTCACGATAGACGGCCGGCCGGTGATGTTTTCCATCATCAGTGATGCTTCGGAGGAGATTCGCGCAAAGCGTGCGTTGGCAGAGAGTGAAGCGCGGCTTCGCGCGGTCATCGACAGCCTCCCATTCGATATCTGGTTGTGCGACGCAAACGGAAGATACATCATTCAAAACAGCGTCTCGGTCGCCCGTTGGGGCAATCACGCCGGCCAGAATCCAGGCGAAGCGGGATTTTCCGAAGAGATAACCCGACTGTTCCTCGACAACAACCTGCGAGCTCTCTCGGGCGAGATCGTTACCGGCGAGGTGAGTTACCTGCTCGACGGCGAACGGCGAGACTACTACAACGTTCTCGCCCCACTCCGTCTCAGTGATCAGAAAGGACCGATCGATGGAATAGTCGGCGTCAACGTAGACATCACCGACAGAATTCGCGCTGAGGCAAGTCTGCTGATATCACTCGAGGAGAAAGAGGTCCTCCTGCGCGAAGTCCATCACCGCGTGAAGAACAATCTGCAGGTGGTATCGAGCCTTCTGCGACTCCAGACCCAGGGCATTACCGATGAGCCCGCGCGTCAGGTTTTTCTGGATGCCGAGCAGCGTGTCCGCGCGATGGCGACGGTCCATGATCAACTTTACCGCTCCACCAACCTGGCGGCGATCGATTTTGGCGCCTACCTCTCAGTGATGACGCCTCAGTTGATCCGATCTCTGGGAACTCACAAAACCGAGCTTTCGCTCGATGTCGTATCAATTCTGCTGAATGTCGACATAGCGATTCCCTGCGGACTCATACTGAATGAGCTTGTTACGAATGTGCTCAAACATGCGTTTCGACGGCACGAGGCGGTGCAGCACGACCTGGTCGGGCTGGAAAATGGTCCAATGGACAAAGCGGGCCGCATAACGGTGTCGTTAAGGCGTGTGGGACCCGGAACCGTGGAGCTCGCAGTGCAGGATGACGGACTCGGTTTCCCGAAGGATGCCGACATCCGACGCATGAGCTCGATGGGAATGACGCTGGTCACCGCGTTGACCCGACAGATTGCCGGAACCGTTTCTCTTGAACGACCGACCGTCACCGATCCGGACGGGATGGAACGGCGGGAAGGGTCGCGGATTGTGGTGCAGTTTCCGGCGTAAGTAGCTCCGCAAATCGATGGCGGCTGCTGTTCGTCGGATCTACTTCACGAAGTGGCACGCGACCCGGTGCCCCGGAGAGACTTCCGCGAGAGCGGGCTTTTCGGCTGTGCAGATCTCCTGGGCCATGGGACACCGGCCGGAAAAGGGACAGCCTTGCGGCGGACGCGTGGGGTTGAACGGTTGCCCGGGAGTAGTTGCACGGCTGGGAAGCGGCTTTCCGAGCTCCGGAATGGAATTGTAAAGCAGCTGCGTGTAGGGATGAAGCGGATGCTCCACGAGGTTGGCGGCAGGCGCCTCTTCCATCATGCTCCCGCCGTAAAGCACGCCAATGCGGTCTGCCATATATGAGACAACCGTAAGGTCATGGGCGATGAAGATAATCGTCAGATTGAACCTGCTCTTCAGATCGACCAGAAGATTGAGAATCTGACCCTGAATCGACACATCGAGCGCACTGACCACTTCATCACAGATAAGTGTCGAAGGATTGCTCAGGAGCGCCCGCGCAAGCGAAATGCGCTGTCGCTGGCCGCCGGAAAACTCGGAAGGCCGTCTCTCGAGATCGGCCTCGCGCAGTCCCACCGCCTCCATAACGTCGACGGCTTTGCCCCGCACATCGTCGGTTCTGCTGAACCGCGGACTGTAACGGGCGCCTGTTGTGAGAACCCGGTAGACGCTCATCCGCGGGTCGAGGGAGGAGGAGGGATCCTGGAAAATATACTTCACGTCCGAGCGAAAATGCCGCAGAAGGTTTGCATTGTCGTCGCTGATCCTCCATGGCGGGGACAGCCCATCGGAGGTGCCGCCCCCGGCAGGATAGTAGTCGATGGTTCCCCCGGAGTGGCGAACGAGCTGGACAACGGTTCGCGCGAGAGTTGTCTTTCCTGACCCGGATTCACCGACCAGCCCGTAGGTCTCCCCCCGATTGACGTCGAAGCTTACGTCGTTTACCGCCCAGACGAAGCGCCCGGCGGAGGCAAAAAGCCCGGCTTCCAGCTTGAATACCTTGCTCACATGGTCAAGACGAAGCAGCGCGTCGCCGATCCCGCGCGCATCGGTGCCGGCGCTCACGTTTTTACCCCCGAATGGACGCATCGGTAGGCACCGCCGGTCCCGTTTTCGTCGCTTCGAAGCGGCGGCACTTCAGCGGCACACCGTTCCTCCACGAAACGACACCGCGGAGCGAACGGGCACCCGGGCTCCGAATGCGTAGGATCTGGCACGGTCCCCTTTATCGTGTAGAGCTTCCGAGTCGAATAGTGACTCCCCCAGGAAGGAAGCGAGTCGAGGAGGGCGCGGGTGTAGGGGCTGCGGGGACGGGTGAGCACCTCCGGGCCCCGGCCGGATTCAAGCACGATGCCGGCGTACATCACGAGGATCCTGTCGGCAATCTGCCCGACCAATCCTAAATCGTGTGATATGAAAATGAGCGACAGCTGCCGTCGCTCCTGCAGCTCTTTCAGCAGGCCGACTATCTGTGCCTGGATGGTCACATCCAAAGCGGTGGTCGGCTCGTCGGCGATGAGGATTTCCGGATCGTTTGCGAGGGCGAGCGCGATCATGATCCTTTGCAGCATTCCTCCGGAGAATTGGTGGGGGAAGTTCTTGAGTCGCTCCTCCGCCTGCGGAATGTGCACTTCACTCAAAAGCTGCGTCGCGCGCCTGGCAGCCTCCTCCTTCGTGATCGCGGGGTTCTTCGCGCGGAAGGTCTCCTCGAAGGTCTTTCCGATGCTGTAGATCGGATCGAACGAACGGCTCGGTTCCTGGAATATCATGGCCACAGCCTTTCCACGGAGCGCCCGTTTTTCTTCTACCGTAAGCGACGAAATATCGGTGCCGTCGATCCGGATTTCACCCTCTGTTGCCGCATCTTTGGATATGAGACCCATCACCGCTGCCGCGGTAACGCTCTTTCCTGATCCGGATTCGCCGACAATTCCGAGACACTCACCCCGTTCGAGCTCAAAGTCGACCCCCCGAACCGCGCGCAGCTGCCCTTCAGCGGTTTGAAAGCTTACGCTGAGCGCTCTCACGGCGAGGCTCCGGTGCCCTTCCGCGGCCCTGGGGTCACCCATGTCGGTGCTCCTTCCAGTTGGGGTCCACGGCATCGCGCAGCAGCTCGCCGAGAAAGTTGAACGACAGCGTCACGAGCAGCAGGAAGAGTCCGGGCATCAGCAGCCACGGAAAACTCTGCAGATTTGACAGCGTGGTCGCGTCCCTGCTTATCATGCTGCCCCAGCTCACCGCGGGATCCACGATACCGAGTCCGAGGTAGGAAAGCACGGTCTCCCCGAGGATGAACCCGGGAATTCCGAGAGTGACACTCACGATCAGGATCGACGACATCTGGGGAATAATGTGCTTGAAAATGATCGCCAGCGGCGGCATCGACTCCAGCTCGGCGTTCGCGACGAAGTCGTTCCGTTTGACGGCGTGGACCATCCCGCGAATCATGCGCGCCGTTCCCGGCCAGCCGACGAAGGAGAGAATGACCGTGATGAGCGCGTAGGACTCGCCGGAGTTCATGTGATCGCTCAGGACCGACCGAAGGAACAGAATGAGATAGAGCCCCGGAATCAGAATGATGAACTCGCACAATCTCATGATGATCCAGTCCCAGATCCCTCCGAAGTACCCGGCGAGTCCGCCCATGATGAGCGCGAGACCGAGCGAGATAGCTACGCCGACAAACCCGATGGTCAGTGAAATCCGTGACCCGTAGAGGATCCGGCTGAAGATATCACGCCCGAGATTGTCGGTGCCGAAAATGAATACCGGCTGCGCGTGCGAAGCGTTCGGGTTCCGGGAAAAGTAGTCCGTCCCGAAAAGATGGACGTGGATCGGTATGGTATCCCAGAGACTGACCGGTGGTCCGTCTACAAAGAACTTCACCGGAGTGTACTCGCTGGTTACCAGGACATACTGCTTTGTGATGTCGTTCAGCATCTCCATGGCCTGGACCTGCGGCCGGAATCCATATTTCTGCGAATAGAAAATCAGGTTCGGGGGCTGATCGGAGTGTCCCTGAAACAGATCGTTCGGTCCGTAGGGAGCGAGGAACTCACAGAATATCATTCCGACGTAGAGAATGAAAAGGACGATAAGTCCGGCGAATGCGATCGGCCTGTGCCGCAGAATCATCCAGAATCGTTTCATGATCGTGCGTACCGTATCCGGGGATCGACCAGGGCGAGGGCGATATCGGAAAGCACCATACCCAGAAGGATCAGAAAGCTGATGAACATGACGTTCGTCATCACCAGGTTGATATCCTTCTGGAGAACTGCCTCGTACATCAGACGCCCGATCCCCGGATAGGAGAAAATGATTTCCAGAATGAGCGATCCGGAAAACAGATCCGCGAGCAGATTCGAAGAGCTGGTGATGAAGGGGTTCATCGTGTTGCGAAAAGCGTGGTTGAGGTAGATTCTCGGCTCGCCTATCCCACGGGAACGAAGCGCGGTAATGTAGGGCTGGCCCAGCTGATCGAGCATTGTTGCGCGTATGAGCCGCAGCGAGCCACCGATCCCGCCGAGAAAAGCGCCGATGAGCGGCAGGATGATGTGGTAGAGGTAGGAAAAAGCAAACGCAACCGGTTTCCCCGTGAAATCATCGGTTGGGTAGGCGGTTACCGGAAACCAGCCGGTTGACGCCGCAAAGAGCTGCAGCAGAAGGAGCATGAGGATGCCCGGGAAGGCGTTCAGGAACAGACTAACGAACGCAACCATGGGGTCGATCTTCGTGCCTGCCTTTGACGAAAAGTAGATTCCGAGCCCGAACGAGATAATGGTGAGAAATACCAGCGAAATCAGGTTGAGGATGATCGAGTTGATCATGCGAGTCGACACGAGAAAGAGAACCGGCGCCTTTGAGATGAGAGATCGGCCAAGATCGTGGTCGATAAGGACCCGCCGCAGCCACTGAAGATACTGGTCATAGAACGGGAGGTCGAGGCCGAGTCGGTGCTTCGCCTCCTTGATCTGTTCCTGGGTTATCGAATTGTCGCTTGATCGGAAATCGGTCATCGTGAGCATCTGGCTCCGTACGTAGTTGTCAACGATGTCTCCAGGAGCAAGGGACATCAATCCAAAGACGCCGAAACCGAGAAGGAACAGCATGATGACCATGGTGAGAATGCGCCCGGAGATGAAGGTGGAGAGCGGATGCCGCTCACGAAGACGCGATGCGGCATTAGCGATGCGCTCTAGCGGCCTCAGTGAAATCATGCCGGACTATCCGTCATTGGGGCTTCAGATAGACGTAGTTCATATCCGGCGCATTCAGCGTATCGTACCGGAGATTCGCCCATTTATTTCTGTAGGCGCCGAACGCGTCGGACTGGATCATATACATTACCGGAAGTTGATCGAGAATAATTCGCTGGAACTCGTCCCAGATCTTCTTTGCCTTCTCGGGGTTACGCTCCACGAAACCCTCCTGGTACAGCTTGTCCAGGCGCGCCTCCCATTCGGTTGCCGGCTTGTCCTGCAGCGGGTGCCAGAGATGGAAATTGCCGTTGGACTGCCAGACGTTGGAGCCGGAAATCGGAAAGTAGTTGGAGCCAAGCCCAACCATTACCGCCTGCCAGTCGTAGGTGTTCATGAGGCTGTCTACGAGCTTCTGGAAATTCACCGGCTTCACGTTCAGCGTGATTCCGACTTTTTTCAGCTCGTCTGCGTAGATATTTGCGATGTCGACGCTGATGTTCGTCTCTACCGGCACTTCCAGATCGAAGGCGATGAGATTCCCGTCGGAATCCTGCATCACGCCATCCTTGTTCGCCTTAATCCCGATTTCGGATAGGAGCTTCTTGCCGCGTTCAGGATCGTAGAGATACTGCTCCTTTATATTCGGATCGAAATAGGGATTCGGCCGCGCGAAAAAGTAGAGGTCAGGCTGGCCGAGCCCTCGATAGACCTCCTTTACGATTCTGTCTCGATTGAAGAAACAGCTCATCGCCTGGCGGAATTTGGTATTGGAAAACCATTTAACGTACTTCTTGTCGAGGTTCTTCGCGTTCTGGTTCCAGGTGATGAAACTCGCACCCAAACTCGGACCACCATAGTAGACCGTGTAGTTGCGGGGCTGTTTCTTGACCATTTCGTCGAGGTCCTCCGGACGAACAGTGTAGCTGTCGATCTCGTTTGCCAGGAACTTCAGCTTCTCCGTCTCGACATTTGGGATGATTTTCATCTCGTAGGAATCGATGTAGGGAATGCTCTGCCCGTGATCGTCTTTCTTCCAGTAGTTGGGATTGCGCTTAAGCGTCACGCTGATTCCCGGGCGGTATGATTGGATGTAGTAGGGGCCGATGGACGGAATAGTTTTCGGATCGGTATTGATCGCCCACAGATTGAGCAATCCCTCCGTACCCTTCGCTTTCTTTACCGGCTCAAAAATGTACCTGGGGCCGAAAGTCATGTTGCTCGACAATTCCGGCATAGCGATGATGCGGGGATATTTCAGCACGAACCGCCGGTCATCGATCTTTTCGATGTCGATGTGTTTGCTTGTTCCATCCGGCATATCCATGAACTGCCCGGGGTATGAGGGAAGCTGCAGATCTTTGTCACCGTCGACCTCGTTGTACCAGTAGACTACATCGTCGGAGGTGACTTTCACCTTCTTGGTCGGATCTGCGAGTGTCGTCCAGAATAGATCGTCCCGCAGCGTGAAGATCACGTCCATGGTTCCGGCCTTTTCGTCGGTCTTTACCTCATAGGACGCGAGATTCGGCTTCCACTTTTTTGTGTAGGGATCGTAGTCGAGCAGGTAGTCGTACAGCGGATCGATGACCGTTCGGCTATCCGCGTCGCGGGCGGTGAGGGTATTGAAGGTCTTGGGATCATTGTTGATGCTCGCATTCCAGGTTCCGCCTGCACTCCCCTTCTCGTACGGCGCCGTGCTCCCGGGATTTCTGACAGTCTGAGCGAGAACCTTGTTCTCCTGCTGCTTCTTCGCGAAGGCAATCTGCTCAGGAGTCATCTGCGGTTTTGCTCCGCCACAGGAGACCACCATCAGTGCAGTAACGATACCCAGCACGCTCAGCAAGACAAGCGTCTTCTTCATTGCTACCCCTCTATCACGTCACCCGACGAGTATAGTTTACCTACGGGCGAAGGTTAAGGCCAGATGAATAGCCGGAAGTTGAAGCTATTGAGGTTCCGGTTGCCCGGTTGCTCTGTCACCGGCTTCTCGAGGGTCGAGGCGACGCGAGCCGGTGTCGTCGTGAAGCGACTCGAATCGGGCCATCTTGTCGTCCGGAATCCGCTTTGCCAGCGATGGATCGTCTTTGAGCAACGCCATCGCACGGTGGATCCGCGCGTCGGACTCCCGAGACTCCTTCATGAACTCGACGACCAGATCGGCCGAAATCCCGCGCCTGAGGCAGGCGCCCACGAGATCGCCTCCCATGGTCTCATAGACCATTCTCAAATTGTCATAGATTCGTTTTGCTTCATTTTTTGTCATGTCGTTTCCCTGATTCGCCGTTATGGTCTTTCCGGACATTGCAGCGGTCTTCCAACAATCATAGTACAGTCTCGCTGAAATTGCACATCGAGATTGCTTTGACGCCTGGATGCTGGTAGATTGTGGCACGGGTGGGTGGACTGAAATGGTAGAGGAAGGGAAAGTTCTTCTGGTTCTGGCCGAGGTGGTTCTCGCAGGGCTCGTGGGCGGGCAGATTGCCCACATGCTGAAACTTCCCCATGTCACGGGCCAGATACTCATCGGCATACTCATCGGCCAGGCCGGTCTTACCCTGTTCGGACCGGCGGCAGTACACGGGCTGGATATCGTAACCCAGTTCGCCCTCGGGATGATTGCGCTCACCGTCGGAGAACACCTGAATATCCGGGCTCTTCGCAACGCCGGCAAGCGACTGTTCATTCTGCTTCTCACGGAGTCCATCCTCACGCCGGTGATTGTATTCGCGGTCGCTTACTTCATTCACGGCACGCCGTGGCTGCCGCTGCTTCTGGCGGCGATTGCCGTCTCAACCGCTCCGGCAACGATCGTGGCGCTGGTAAAAGAAACACGCTCCAAAGGGGTCTTTGTGAAGACTCTCGGCGCGGCAGTAGCCCTCAACAACATAGCGTGCGTAATCCTTTTCGCCGTTGCCCGCAGCGCATCCAGATTCGGGATGGAAGCGCAGAACGGTCGAAGCTTCTTCGAAATGCTCAGCGGGCCCGGCGCGCAGATCGGTTTGTCGATACTGCTGGGGGTTGCGGGCGGACTTGTGCTCATGATCGTCACCCAGCACGTGCACAGAAGTGAGCGACTCGCCGCTTTCTCACTCATCGCGCTGCTCGTCGTCACCGGCGCCGCAATCTACTTCAGACTATCCCTTCTGCTTTCGTGCCTGTTTCTCGGATTCACGATTGCGAATGTGACGGCCGAGAAGAAGGAACTCGGCGGCGCAGCGTTCGAGAGTATCGAAACCGCGATTTACGCGGCTTTCTTCACACTCGCCGGAATGGAGATGGACTTCAAGCACATTGGGGCGGCGGGATTGCTTGCGGCCGGAGTGCTTGCCGCCCGTTTCGGCAGCAAGCTTCTGTCCGCGAACCTGGCTATGCGTTTTGCCGGCGCGACCAACAACGTACGGCGGTACCTCGGGTTCGCGCTTATTCCACAGGCGGGAGTCGCAATCGGCCTGATTCTGCTCATCCAGCAGGACCCGGCCTTTGCTTCCCTGCGGAGCATCCTGCTCGCGGTGGGTCTGACAACCGTGATGGGGAATGAGCTCATCGGCTCGCTGACTGCGAGCTTTGCGCTCAAACGGTCGGGGGACGCCGGGAAGGATCGACCCCGCCTGATCGATTTCATCCAGGAACAGAACATCGTCACCAATATCAGCGCGAAGACAAAGGAAGGCGCTATTGCGAAGCTCACCGACGTGCTTATCCAGACGAATCGGCTGGAAATAGACCGCAACGCGCTCCTGAAGACCTTCCTGTTACGCGAGTCGGAGGCGTCGACCTGCGTCGGTTCCGGGCTCGCAATCCCGCACGGAATCCTCCCGGAAGGAGAAGAAATGTGCGGGGTAATGGGAATAAGCAGGGAAGGGATGCCGTTCGATACACCGGACGGGATTCCTGTTCACTGCATGGTGCTTCTTGCGACTCCCGAGTCCCAGCGCGAGCGCCATCTGGAGGTCATCGCGGCGCTCGCGCGCGCGATAGGGCGCGATCACAACATTCAGGAACAGCTTTTCAATGCCGAAACCCCCGCGCATGCATACGAAATACTTCACGCCGAGGAGGCGGCCGACTTCAACTACTACCTCACGGAAGCGTAGCGGCACACCGTTGGGGCCTGGCCGGGGCGGGAGCGCGCCATTTTCCCCGGCCGCGCCGTGACACGACGGGCGCCACGTTGTTATACTGAATGCCTGCAAAAAAGGAGCAACATACACTCATGGCTACAGCGGAACCGAATAAGATAATCTACTCCATGATCGGGGTTTCCCGTGCACACGGGCAAAAAAAGGTCATAAAAGATATCTCCCTCTCCTATTTCTACGGGGCCAAGATCGGCGTCCTCGGCCTCAACGGCTCGGGAAAAAGCACTCTGCTCAAGATCATGGCAGGCGTCGACCCTGACTTCAACGGCGAGATAGTCCGAAGTCCGGGATACACAATCGGCTACCTCGAGCAGGAGCCGCTTGTCGACTCGGAAAAGACCGTGCGCGAGGTGGTGGAAGAGGGAGTAAAACCGGTCAAGGATCTGCTCGCCGAGTTCGACAGGATCAACGAGCAGTTCGCGAATCCTATGGAAGACGATGAGATGACTGCACTGCTCGATCGCCAGGGCAAGGTGCAGGAGAAACTCGACGCAGCAAACGCCTGGGATCTCGACGCGAGGCTCGACATGGCCATGGATGCGCTGCGCTGCCCGCCTCCGGAAATGTCGGTCAAAGTGATATCCGGCGGTGAGCGCCGCCGTGTCGCGCTCTGCCGCCTTCTGCTGCAGAAGCCCGACATCCTGCTGCTCGACGAGCCGACGAACCATCTCGACGCCGAGACAGTCGCCTGGCTCGAGCACCATCTGCAGCAGTATGAGGGCACGGTAATAGCGGTTACCCACGACCGCTACTTCCTGGACAACGTCGCGGGCTGGATCCTCGAGCTCGATCGCGGTGAAGGGATTCCCTGGAAGGGCAACTACTCCTCCTGGCTCAGCCAGAAAGAGGAGCGGCTCCGGATAGAGGAAAAGAAAGAGACCGAGAGACAGCGGACTCTGCAGCGCGAGCTCGACTGGATCCACATGTCGCCGAAGGGTCGGCACGCGAAGGCTCGCGCCCGCATTACCGGGTACGAGAGCCTGCTCTCACAGGAGCAGGATAAGCGGCAGAAAGACCTCGAGCTGTTCATCCCCGCCGGTCCGCGCCTTGGGGACGTGGTGATCGAGGCCCAGGGCGTCAACAAGGCGTACGGCGACAACATTCTCGTAGAAAACATGAGTTTCTCGCTTCCGCCGGGCGGAATCGTCGGGATCATCGGGCCGAATGGCGCCGGAAAGACGACGTTGTTCCGGATGGTGACCGGAGAAGAGAGCCCCGACAGTGGCTCGCTCCGGATCGGTGAGACGGTAAAACTCGCCTACGTAAATCAGAACAGGGACATCCTCGACCCGGACAAATCGGTCTGGCAGTTGCTCTCCGACGGCCGGGACACAATCAGGCTCGGGAACCGCGAAGTCAACTCACGCGCCTACGTGTCGCAGTTCAACTTCGGCGGAACCGACCAGCAGAAACTGGTCGGCAAGCTTTCCGGAGGGGAACGAAATCGTGTGCAGCTCGCGCTGATGCTGAAGGAGGGGGCGAACGTTCTGCTGCTCGACGAGCCGACCAATGACCTCGACGTCAATACCATGCGCGCGCTCGAGGAGGCGCTCGAGAACTTCGCCGGCTGCGTCGTGGTAATCAGCCACGATCGCTGGTTTCTCGATCGTATCGCCACGCACATTCTCGCGTTCGAAGGCGAAAGCGAAGTGTTCTGGTTCGAGGGCAACTACTCAGAGTACGAGGAGAATCGCAGGCAGCGGACCGGCGTCGCGGAGCTGGTGCCTCACCGTATCAAGTATCGCCACCTGACGCGGGAGTAACAGGGTGCGCCGCACCGCGAGTTGCCGCGCTACCCGTGCGGCAACAGCGGGAAGAGCAATGCCACGATTTCGAATCCGATGAGCAGGACTACGAGGATCTCCATGATGAGAAGCAGCCGCTCATTCACATCGACTTTCGCCATCGAGTAGACCTCCTGCAGTGTCTCGAGCCGCCTGCGAACGCTTCGCTCCCAGCTTCCGGTGCCCATGAGCGTGCACAGGTGCTCGTAGACCTGACCGAGATAGTAATCCCCGATGATCTTCGACGTGTTCTCCAGGTTTTCGAGAATGAAAAGGGCGTCCAGGCGAAGTGGAATCAGCCGGGCGAGCCTCTGGGTCAGCGACCGCAGTCTGTGGCTTCGCTTGAAATAGACTCTGCGGATGTCGGTTTCCATCTGATCGAGCCAGCGATCGAGCAGCCGATCGAGAGTCCGGAGCTCCACCAGCTGGTAGTTGGCAAGCTCGAGAATGAGCAGGATGTCCTCGTAGTCGCGGTCAGGGTCGAGAATGAAGCACCGATCGAGGTCAAGGATGAGCAGATCGTTGTTTTTGAAGGAGAAACGGTGGTCGAGCGTTGTCGCGACCTGTGACGCATGCAGCTTGATATCCGGATTCTCTCCGAGGAGAAAGGTGGACAGATACTGCGCGTGGGTTTCGAGGAAGCGGTCCACATCCGGCACATCGTCGAGCAGGCAGAACGCTGCGTACGTTTCGCGCTGAGCGGTTTCGGAGCCGTACTCGGCGACGGTGATCGACGGGCGAATTCGCTCGAAAAGCGAAAGGAAGTTCTCATGGACCCAGCGGCCGACCGTCGTCAGCTTCTCCGCTCCCGGGTCTCCCGGAGCCGAAGGCACCGGGAACTCCATACCACGAATCCGGTGAATGCTCTCTATCTCGGTGTGCACGGTTGCCCGCGCCTGCATGGAGATAACCCCATCTTCATAGATTTTCGCAGCAAGCCGGATCTCCTCGAACGGCTTACCCCCGGAGAATTGAAATCGGGCGACTTCGAGTTGCAGGGGTTGCGGCACCGACAATGACGCCGGCGTGTCGCGACTCGTGATCGATCTGCGATCGAGTGAAGCCGGAATCAAGACCCTTGTCTGCTCGAGATCGACCGAACGGCCCACGTCGTAAAGGAACATGTAGATGATTTCGAATTTGTGGCTCATGGGAGTATCCATCTCTGACTCTATCTCCGCAGACCGAACTCCGTCAATCTGTTTGGCGGTATCGGGTTTGCCGGAGTACTCTATCCATGACGTCGGAATTCACAGACAAAAGGAGTAACAGGTGAGAAAGCGAACAATTTCGTCGCTGCTTATGGCAGCGACATTTCTTGCGGGGATTGCCGTGACGGCAACAGCGGCGCCGACTGATCCGGATCTGTTCGGCCGCAACGCGGATCTCGCGGAGCTCGGGGGAACTGTGAACCAGATTCTCGCGGCAGAGAAGGACAAATCGATAGCAAATATGACAGTCGGTGACGTGACGGCGATCCTCGATCGGATATCAATTGCGCAGCAGAACTATCTGTGGGTGAAGAAATCGGAGCGCGCATCGATGGCGCTTCCGGGACTCGGACAATATCTCAACGGCGATACCCTGAATGGAACGCTCTACCTCTCCGGCGACTTATTGCTTCTTACGGGAACCGTGCTTGGCGCCTATTTCCTGCTTCCGGGCAATCTTCAATTCGGTACACTGAACTACTTCACCGACAGCTACGCGACAATTCGCAGCTCATGGGAAGGTCACAGCTTCGTCGACTACCTGCCTTCGCTCGGTGTGCTCCTCGGCGGAACAATCCTGCACGGCATTCTGCGCCACGTCTCCTCGGAGGCGGCCGGGAAGCTTGCAATCCAGCGGATTCGTGACGGCAGGATCACGTTTGAACCGGAGCCGATGCTCGTAATGCCCGGCGCCGGATCGGAACTGTTTCGCTTCGGCATGCGAATGGACATGAGATACTGAGCCGGCGCTAGGGCACGACAACCGTGCACGTTTCGATCAACTGCCTGGCCGAGGTCACGGAAAAGAGTCCGGGATAGACTCGCCCGTCTGTACCTGCCGGATGGCCGTGACCGACCAGAATCAGTTGGTGCTCCCCTGAGACGGTGACGTCCACAATTCCAGAATAGACCAGCGACGGCTGACCCGACGTGCCGGTGTAGTTCGGATCCCCGGCGGCCGCGTTGTCCGGGTAGTCCGGGTTTCCGTCGTAGGAGACGTTTACCTCGACGGTGAAGCGAACGAGTTTTTCCGTCGCCGGAACCGAAGCCCGGAGCCGAAAACTGCGACCGGGGGTTGGGCCGGTCGTTGCATCGGGAAGCGGCGCGTCCCGTGTGGGACTCACGTGCCCGGCATCCCGATACCGGTTGGTCCAGACCGGTAGCGCTTCGATCCGGAATGTCTCGGTCGTGGGCCCGGTACCCCACTTCTGTTTTGCGAACTTCTCGGTGACGTATAGCGTGTCCACGTAGGCCCCGGAGGTGGCTTCCGTCCAGATCGCAAGCTGAGGCGGCGCGTTGACAGGCAATAGACCTCCAAGTCGGAACTTGTGGTTCCAGCCCGGGCCGGCCATTACCACGATATCGACAGGGCGACTCTCCTGCGCAAGTTTTCCTGCCCCGTGCGAAGTCACCTCCTGCAGCCCTTTCCCCGCACTGCAGCCCGACAAAAAGAGACCGACGAGCAGCAGCGCAACCACCCGGGCGAATCCCTGCAAGTCAGCTTTCCCCCGCATCATGACCTCCCGTCGGACAAACTATGCCCGCAATTCCAACTCTACCCTGGCACCGCTCGACAGCGCGTAACGATCCGCGTAGCTGCCGGCGCGAACGCCGAGCTCCAGAAAGCCGCCTGAGCCCCAGTAGGCCAACTCCTCCCCGGGGCCGACATTCGAGAACGATTCGCGCAGAGGAAGCGGGACTGAACGGCTTTCGCCGTTTCGGCGAACCGCTGCCGTTCGAAAACTCGCGGCGCCGCCTGTTTCCCGCCTCGCCACTTCCCATCGGAGCGCAGTAATGCAGTTCCCGAAGTGATCCGTGTGCACTACTGCGCAGTTTGCCGTCAATGCGGGTGACTCAGTGTCCCCGGCCCCGGCCGAGAGGCTTATGGTGAAATCGGCAAGCTGCACCGGCTCGACAGGCTCTCGGCTGACGACGGATCGGTTGCCCCTGGCTATTTCGGCTGCAAGCGGTGCGAAGAGGTCTCGTCCGTCGAAGGTATGGCTGAAAAGAGGCTTGGCCGCGAGAAGCGAACGGAGGTAATCGGCATCGGCCCGGTACGCTCTGCAGGAGGAAAAGAGGTCGCCAAGAAGGGTGGAAAGGCCGTTGTCCGGGCAGACAAGCGTCTTCCCGCCCTGCTCGACAACCAGGGCACCGCGATCAGACCCGACTCCCGGATCGACTACTGCGAGAAGCACTGTCCGCGGCAAAAGCCACCGCCACGCCGTCGCCGCGAGATACCCTGCCGAGATCAGATTCCCCGCCGGAACATTGTGCGTAAGGTCGATGAGCGTGAGCCCGGGTTCGATTCCGAGAATCAC
>DATKUF010000123.1:0-34018 GCA_035530755.1 Spirochaetia bacterium
AGTACCGGGACATCATAAAGAAGCTCTTCGAATAGCGGCCGCTATTCCGATGCGGCGGCCTCGAGAACGTGCAGTATACGGACAAGCGCCATGGTGTCCATGGCGCAGTACTCCTCGAGGCTTTCGCGAACCCGTTCCACCTTCTCCGTCGAAAACACTCCGGAGCCGAAGCGGCCGGCGTGTGAGCTCAAGTAGTAGGCAACGCTCGCGTCCAACCCGTCGGAAAACTCCAGGTTGCTGTAGTCGTACTCGGTCAGCGCCGGAAGAATCATCTTCAGCGACATTCTTCCCCGCTGACCCGGGTGATAGTAGTCGAATCGCAGGAACGGTCGTGACATGTCGACGATCCGCTCCCCCGCCGCCGCCACCTCGTCGTGAAACTCCGGGTAGAGCTCTCCGAGGTAGTTGAGCATGGCTCGCTCAAAGTTGCTGCCGAACACCAGAATTGATCCGGTTTTTCCGAGCGCCGCAAGGAGCGAACGGATCAGGGTGAATCGACCGTCTGTCCCGGTCGCCTCGACATATCCGAACTGTTCCGGCTGCGCGTCGGGAGTTGCGAGGCGGTGAACGGAATACTGAAACGGCACGTGCTGCCACGGCCGGATACCCTCGAACGGAGGAACGGCAACTGCATAGGTTTCGAAGTCGAGGAACGACAGCGGATATTCGAGTCCGTGCAGAAACTCCCGCAGGCGATCCGTCCGGACCCGCGCCGCCCCCTGCCTGACCGCGTCCACCTGGATCTCCTGTTCCGCGGTCAACCGCACGCCCGCCGGGACACCTGCGAGGTCGATGATTCCCTGTCCGAATAGTGAACGCGACGTTTCCCCTCCGCGATAGAGGGTGTAGACGTGATGTTCGGGCACCTTCGCGAATGTGGTGCTGCAGACAGGACAGTCGAACGGCCGGAGACAGTGCGGCAGTTTCTCCAACTCGGGTTCTCCGGCCACCAGGAGATCTACTGCGTTCAATATCCGCGCAACCCTGGAGCGGAGCTCAGTCTCGTGGATCTGGACCCATGCCGTGCATTCCTCCCGCTGAAAAAGCCTCTGCGGATCGATTGTTCCTGAACGAACGAAAGTCCGATCGACGGAAAGGAGCATCACCCGGGTCACATTGATCCCGGCGTCTTTCAGGCAGCAGTACGTGAAAGCAGCCTCCCGTCGGTGGCGCTCCTTTGTGCGGGCAGCGGCGTGAAGCAGGTATAACGTCCATTCTGCGTCACCTTCGACGATCCCTCCCGTTTCGAGCAAAGGAACATGAGCCGTGCACTGTCCGCCGAGTATCCAGCCACCGGCAACAGACTCGCGCAGTTGCGTGGCACGGCGAAAACGCACGTCGGCCGCCTCGACATCGTCCGGCACATACCATGGAATGCCTCCACCGGTGTGGGTTCCGTCGACTCCGGGAAACATACCGACGACAAGAGTGGCGAGTTCACGGAACTGAAGCTCACGAAAGAGAAGTTCATAGGATTTCGCGCGGGCCTCGCGGGGCCGGAGGAGCTTTTCACACGCACGGCGCAGGCAGGAATAACTTTCCAAAAGAACATCCGCGGTGATCAACGGAGCTCTGAAACCGCGTTTGAGGCCAGATTCGAGTGGTCGATCCAATAGGTCGTCTCTTACACGCAGATAAGCTCGTGCGTGTCCATCGCGATCTGCAGCTCTTCGTTGGTAGGAATTACGGCAATCGCAGTCGGAGAGTAGTCTGCGGATATCACTCCCTGCCGCGGTCCGTTATCGATGTTTTTGTCGTAGTCCATGACGATACCGAGATTTTCCAACCGGTGACAGATGCGCTCCCGCATCTTGACCCCGTACTGCCCGACTCCCCCGGTGAAAACGAGGATATCGACTTTCACGATGTTCGCGGCATACGCCCCGATGTAGTTCCGTACGCGATGCGCATATACATCGAGCGCGTCCACGGCACGTCGGTTACCTTCTTCGGCAGCTTTCTCGATGTCACGGAGGTCGCTGGAAATACCCGAAAGACCAAGAAGCCCGCTCTTTTTGTTCAGCAGCTGATTGAGCTCGGCCGCCGAGTATCCACGTTCGAGCAGATAGAGAAGAATCTGAGGATCGAGGTCACCGCTGCGAGTGCCCATAACCAGACCCTCGAGCGGCGTGAAACCCATGGATGTGTCGATCGATTTCCCGTTGTTGATAGCCGTGATCGAAGCCCCGTTTCCCAGGTGGCAGGAAATCACGTTGGTGTTCTCCGCTGAGCGCTTCATGTACCGTACCGCTTCGGTAGAAACGAATCGATGACTGGTACCGTGAAAACCATAACGCCGGATTTTGTACTTGTCGTACAACTCACGGGGAATGCCGTACAGGTAGGCCGCCGGGGGCATCGTTTGATGGAAGGCAGTATCGAATACCGCAACCTGCTTGCGTCCCGGAAGCAGCTTCATCGCTTCCAATATGCCGGAAAGATTCGCTGGATTGTGAAGCGGCGCAAGTTCGATGTTCTCGCGGATCGCCGCGAGAACCGCGTCATCAATCACCACGGAGTTTGCGTACTTTTCGCCGCCGTGAACCACGCGGTGTCCGACGCCCGTGATCTCCTTGATATCCGAAACTACTCCTATCTTCGAATCGGTAATCGCCTCTCCCATAAGCTGAATCGCTACGCTGTGATCAGGGATTTCCAGCTCCTTGACGTAGTTTCCCCGGGGCGATTCCTGGGTTATGTTGCCGGACGCGAGACCGATTCTTTCGACTTGTCCTTTTCCGAGGCTTTCGCGCTCCGGCATGCGGTACACCTGGTACTTCAGGGAAGAGCTTCCGCAATTGATAATCAGGATGGTGTTCTGGACAAAGTTGCCGCCGTTCATGTAATCCTCCGTGTTGTTTACGCTCATCCTCAGGGCGATCTGCCCATCGCGCGCCGGTGCCCGAGCCGAAGAAGATCTCCTGGATTATCCGCGTGCTACTGCGACTTTTTCAGTATTTCCGATAGTTTAATGTACGCGAGACCGAGGTTATAGTACGCGTCCGCGAACGTTTTGTCGATACTTATTGTCTTCTGGTAATCGGCAATTGACTTCTGAACATCGTCAAGCCGATAGTAGACGTTTCCAAGGTTGTAGTATGCGTCCCGGTATGCGGGGTTCAAGGAGACGGCCTTCTCGAAATCGGCAGCAGCCTCTGTGAGCTTCCCGGTGTCGTAGTAAACGTTGCCGCGATTGTAGAAAGCTTCCGAGTATTTCGGGTTCGTCTTTGCTGCAGAGTCAAAATCCGCGATCGCTTTATCTGCCTGTTTCAACTTGAAATAGGCGACTCCGCGGTTGTTGTAGACGGAGGCTACCTGCGAATCCGGCGTATCCTTCTGCGGAAGATCGATGAGCCAGCTGTAGTCGGCAACAGATTTCGGATAGTCGCTCTCGAGCGAGTAGGCGTTCGCACGATTGAAGTAGGCTTCGCGATAGTCGGGGTTCAGCGAAATTGCCTTCGTGAAGTCGATGATTGCCTCTCCCATCATCCGGAGGTCGTAGTAGACGATTTCGCGGTTGTAGTAGGCGCCGGGAAGTTCAGCCCTTTGCTGAATAGCTTTTGAGTAGGAGACTATCGCGTCGTTGAGTTTGCCGGACTGATATTCATTTCTCGCCTGCGCCACCAGAGTGTCGTAAGACTGCGCAGAAACGGCGGACACCGCGCCGCACAGCAGCGCCGCTGTCAGGCAGAGCACGCCAGCATACTTCATCGGTTTCCTCCATATTGAAGAAGTTTAGCCCGAAAATGCGCCGTTAGTAAACAGAAATTCGGCTCCCGCAGTGCCGCAGGCCTGTCCGATTGTGGTTCAGCGACCACCATGATACGATGCAGACTATGCCGTCCCACGTGGCTCACCTGGTTTTCGCAGAGGAAGTTGTGATTCGTGCATTTGGGTCGGACACTCCGTTGCAAAACCGGTTTGGAAATTTCCTGGCGCTGGGCGCACAGGGGCCGGATGTCTTTTTCCACAATCAACGCACTATGCCGACCGGAATCCGGTACGGGATCCTTCTGCACCGTCACGGCTACGGTAAATTCGTCGCAGGCATGGTCGACGCGGTCCGCGCGCGAAGCGTTCCATTCGAATCCGAGGCGGGAGCTTTCGCTGCCGGTTTCCTGACCCACGCAATCCTGGATCGCCACACTCACCCGTTCATCAACTATTTTTCGGGGTGGGTCGACCCGGACGAGGTGTCTTCTGCGCGCCACAGATCAATGCACCCGTTCTTCGAACGAATAATCGACCTTTTTGTGCTCGCACGATATCGCAGCCTGGGTATCAACAGGTATAACTTCTTTTCCCGGGTAGACTGTGGCGATGAGCTGCCAGAAGCGGTGGAGACTATGGAGGCAGCGGCGATGCGACTCTGCTACCGTCGCGCCCGCAGGGACGAAGAGCTGTTTACACGGCTGCGCAACGCCTACCGCGACACGATGGGTTACTACCGCTACTCGAACCGAATCACGCCGGCACGCCTCAAGGAGGCAATGCGCCGGGAGGAATCCGGCGAGCTCGGCAGTCGCTGGCTTGCGATCCTTCACCCGTTCGCCCTCGACGGGGCGACGGACTACCTGAATGAAAAGCACGACCGCTGGACCGACCCGTGCGACGAATCGCGGCAGCTTACCGACTCTTTCTGGGACCTTTTCGATCGCGCGCTGGAATCCGCTGCGGGGCCGATTGCGGCCCTTCGCGACGCGTGGGCGGGCGCGCTCCCGCTGGAATCACTGGAAAACGCAATCGGCAACGGCGGACTCAGCGACACGAACGGGGAGGAGGCTCCCTGTCGAAAACTGTACTCCCGGCCGCTCGCGCTCGCCGACCTGCTGCTC
Organism: Spirochaetia bacterium; assembly: GCA_035530755.1. Classification (GTDB taxonomy): domain Bacteria; phylum Spirochaetota; class Spirochaetia; order DSM-27196; family DATKUC01; genus DATKUC01. The sequence continues at coordinate 4,836 of DATKUF010000123.1, forward strand.
TATCTTCGAGCCTGCATCGCCGACGACCGGATTCCCGACTCCCCTCCGCTTGTCGGATGATCGGGGTCACCGGCCCCGAACCCCGAATTTCTCCGCCATCACGTCGCCGATAAAATTGAAACTGAAGACGGTGAGGGCTATTGCTATTCCGGGATAGATCGCGAGCCAGGGGGCCTGCAGAAGATAGGAGCGGGAATCTTTGAGCATCAATCCCCAGCTCGCGTTCGGCGGCTGTGTGCCCAGTCCCAGAAACGAGAGTGATGATTCGATCACCACAGCCAGGGAAAAGGTCGCCGACGCCTGCACAAGCAGCCTCGGAAGCATATTCGGAAGGATATGACTTCCCACTGTTCGCAGCAGCGATGATCCGAGGGCACGGGATGCAAGAACGAAGGTTTGCTCCTTGAGCGAAAGGGTTTCCGCGCGCACAATGCGCGCAAAAACCGGACTGTAGATAACGCCGACCGCGAGCATCACCTGGGCGACGCCGTACCCGAGCACAGCGACAACCGTGATTGCCAATAGCACAGTCGGAAACGAGAGTACGCTGTCCATGAGCAGCATGATGCTGTTGTCCACCGCGCCGCCGCCCAGCGCTGCCGCAAGGCCGAAAAGCAGCCCGAGAATCAGTGCCAAACCGACGGAGATGACACCGACCATCAGAGCCGGGCGAGCTCCCCAGATGATTCGCGAAAGGACGTCCCGGCCGAAGTCGTCCGTTCCAAGCAGGTGTCCCGCCGAAAAAGGCGGACTGAAACGGCTTTCCAGCCGCTGGCCGGCCGGATCGTAGGGCGCGACCGCCGGCGCGGCAACTGCGCAACATACCAGTAACAGAACATAGACGCCTACAATTCCGATAACGATCCGCCGCCCGCCGTTTGCCGCTTCCCGATCCGCCGCCGCTTTAAGCATGGACTATTTGAGCTCCGTATAGCGAAAGTCGAAGGTGTCGAGTTTCGGATCCATCCGGAACCCGGATACATTTGTGCGCAGTCCTACATAGCGATACGGGGTGCCGACAAAAACCATAGGAACCTCCTCGGCCATGATTTTGAGCACCTGGTCGTAGAGAGGTTTTCGATTGGCAAAACCGACTGTCCTGCGCGCTTCGGCGATCAGATCGGCAGCCCTGCTGTTGTTCCAGTGAACATAGGACTTTCCCGTGCCGTAACCTGCCAGCCGACCGTCCGGATCGAGCTTGCCGGTGTGCCCAATTACCGTGAGGTCGTAGTTGCCGCCCTTGTATACGTCGCTGAGCCAGGTCGACCAGTCGACAAGGCGGATCTTTACGTTCAGGCCGATCTTCGCGAGCATCTGCTGGTAAATTTCTCCCGCCTTCACGTGAGGATCGTAGTTTTGCGGGAGGGCGAGATCGATCGGTCGATCTATCGGTGCACCGGATGACGCGAGAAGCTCACGTGCTTTCTCGGGGTTGTACGGGTACAACCCGGTGAAGTCGACGTAATAGGGATCGGAATAGTCCATGAATGTTCCCACGACCTTTCCGCCGCCATAGGCGACATCGAGAGCGGATTTCTTGTCGATGGCGTAGCTGATAGCTTCACGAACCTTCTGATTGTTGAACGGAGCACGGGAGTCGTTCATCGCAAGAACGCAAACGAGGGAGGTGAGATCGGTTGTGTAGGTTGTTTGCGGGTTCGACTTCAGCTGATCGAGATCCTCTTTGTTGACCAGATAGCTCACATCGATTTGACCGCTGAGGAGTCCCTGGATCTGCACCGCGTGCTCGGTGATGATGTTCATCGTCACACCGTCCAGTTTCGGGTACCCGGACATCCAGTAATGCGGGTTGCGGACCAGGGTGATGCGGTTGTCCCGCACCCAGCTCTTAAGCTCAAACGGACCGGTACCCACAGGCTTGGTATCGAAGTCGTGTCCGGCAGCAATGAGCGAGGCCGGGAGAATGGCAGCCCAGCCGGACGCAAGGGATGCGAGAAGCGGCGCATAGGGTTCCGACAGATGCAGCACTACGGTGTTCGCATCGGGTGTCGCCACGGAGGATATGGCATTGAACTCACTCGCCTTCGGCGAGGCGGTGGCCGGATCGCGGATCCGATCAAGCGTGGCTTTGACATCTTTCGCGGTGAACAGATCCCCGTTGTGGAAGCGGACGTCGCCCCGGAGCTTGAACGTCCATGTCAGATTGTCGGGCGAAATCTGCCAGCTTTCGGCGAGCGCAGGAATAATCCTGCCTTTCTCATCCGGCTCGACCAGCGTGTCGTAGATGCTGCGGTCCACCTGAAAAGTGAGAGTTCCCGACGTCTTTTGCGGATCAAGAGTGTCGGGGCTCCCGGAAAGCGCAAACTGGAGCACCCTTCCGCGCGTCTCGGCAGATCCGGCTGCCCGGGCGACGGTCGGCAGTACGACAAGCAGCGCGACGGCGATAACGCCGGCGATTATCCGGTATCTCATGGTTCCCTCCGTGTATTCGCCGCAAACTGCAGCGACGCATCAAACAGCTCTTTCGTGTAAGGATGGACCCTGTTCGTTAGAACTTCGTGAGTAGACCCGTTTTCCACAATCTTTCCATCCTTCATGACAGCAATCTCATCACTCAAATATGAGACAAGGTTCAGATTGTGGCTGATGAAAAGATAGGTGAGACCGAGGGATCTTTGAAGATCACCGAGGAGATTGAGGATTTGCGCCTGAATCGACACGTCCAGACTCGACACCGGTTCATCAAGCACCAGAAACTCCGGCTCCATGGCGAGGGCGCGCGCAACCACGACCCGCTGGCGCTGTCCGCCGGAAAACAGGCCAGGTCGAATGCGTGCGAGTTCCGGATCGAGCCCTACAAGCTCGAGAAGCTCTCGGGTCCGTTCAGTCCACCGGCTGCGGGGTACCCCGCGATTCAACAGGGCCTCCTCCAGACTTCGGCGTACCGTCATGCGGGGATCGAGCGCGCCGTTCACATCCTGAAAGATGAGCTGCGCTCGGCGCCGCAGTTCGCGCAGTCTGCGCCCGCCCAGCCGAGCCGGATCAATTCCGGCGATCGAAACGCTGCCGGATGAGGGAGGGTCAAGGTAGAGAACTGCGCGGGCCAGAGTGGTCTTGCCGCAGCCCGATTCACCCACGAGTCCGAGCGTAGTTCCCTTGCGGATATCGAACGACACCGCGTCTACAGCCAGAACCTCCTCCTCCCGCCTCCGGAGCAGGCCGCCCGAAACATATCTCTTGGTGAGATTCCGGACTTCCACAAATGCGCTCATGAAGATGTTGCTCCGGCGCGGATCATGTGACAGGCCGCTGTGTGCGGCACCTGGCCGCCGTAGCTCCGCATCTCCGGGTCGACTCGCGAGCAGACTTCCCCGGCAAGCGGGCAGCGCGGGTGAAACGCGCATCCGGGAGGAATATTCCGGCTGTCCGGCGGGCGGCCGGGAATAACGACAAGCCGACTTCCCCGACGACCCGCCTCCGGAACTGCGCCGATGAGCGCCTGCGTGTAGGGGTGCAGAGGGCTTGCGAGAATCTCGCCGGTGCCCCCCGATTCGACGATCCTGCCCGCGTACATCACCGAAATCCGCTGAGCAATCGATTCCACGACTGCCAGATCGTGGGAAATGAAAAGCACACCCATCCCGTACTGCACGCGGAGACGGGCCAGGAGCGCGAGAATCTGCTTCTGAATCGTCACATCGAGTGATGTCGTCGGTTCGTCGGCGATGAGAAAGTCGGGCTCACAGGTGAGCGCCATCGCTATCATCACCCGCTGGGACATTCCGCCTGAGAGCTGGTGAGGGTACTGACGCGCGACACGGGAGGGCAACCCCACTTCGTCCAGAAGGGTCATGACCCGTGCACGAACCTGCGCCGGTTTGCGCTCCATATGCGCTTCGATGACCTCTCCAATCTGCTCACCAATCCGCAGTGAGGGATTCAGATAGCGAGTCGGCTCCTGAAATACCATGGCAATCCGGTCGCCGCGGAGTGAACGCAGCTCGTCCTCGCGCAGATGGTAGATGTCGGATCCGTCGTAGAGAACTTCTCCCCGGATCTCCACGCCGGTATCCGCGCTATCGAGCCTGAGTATCGACCTCGCCGTAACGCTCTTTCCTGAACCGGATTCGCCGACGAGCGCATGCACCTCTCCGCGACTGATCGAGATGCTCATTCCGCGGACCGCGCAAGATGCACGGCCTCCGCTTGTCAGCGGAGGGAATCGGACCGAGAGATTTCGGATTTCAAGCTTCACCTCCGGGCGGGTCATCGGACTCTCACTTTGGGATTAGCGACCGAATACAAAACGTCTACCGCAAAGTTGACAAGCGAAAAGACTATCGCCACAAAGATAACACCCCCCTGAATCAGGGGAAAGTCGCGGGCCGAAATTGCCTGCAGAAGAAGCCGCCCTATTCCCGGGAGGGAAAAAACCTGTTCAATGATTATCGCGCCGCCCAGAAGGTAGCCGAATTGGATCCCTGCGACAGTGAGCACGGGGAAAAGAGCATTTGGAAGCGCATGCCGCAATACAATGCGTGACTCAGCAAGTCCCTTTGCGCGGGCGGTGGTAATGTAGTCGCGCTGAAGCTCCTCTATCATAGCCCCGCGGACTATTCGGATAAGCAGCGCGGACCTTCCCACGCCGAGCGCAATCGAGGGCAGCACGAGATGCGAAAAGCCGCCGGAGCCGAAGAGCGGAAACAGATGCAGCCAAACCGAGAAGAAGAGCAGAAGTATGATCCCAAGCCAGAACGCCGGGATGGCTAGCCCGATCTGGGTGTAGGCCATTACCGTGTAATCGACCGCGGACCAGCGACGCACAGCCGAGACAACGCCGAGAGGAACCGCGACTACGACGGCAATCAGAAATCCGAACAGCGCGAGGGACATTGTGAGCGGGAAGCGATCGAGGATCAGATGTGAAACGGATTCGCCAGACGAGAACGAGGTGCCGAAATCCAGTCGTACCAGATGCCAAAGCCAGTCGCCATACTGAACCGAAAGCGGCCGGTCCGTGCCGAGCTTCGCGCGTATTGCCACTATGTCGGCGGGCTTCGCGTCAACACCCGCGATCACCAGCGCCGGATCGCCCGGTATGACCCGAACGATGATGAACACCAGGGAAGCCACCATCAGGACCGTCAGGATCAACCGTCCGATGCGTCGAAGCAGGAAAAACATCACGTTGATCGTCTCCGCCTTACCGGTCGAATATTGCGCGATGCGATTCGCTTTCCGGTGAGATCGGGCGACGAGACCGCATTCCTGCAGTCTACTCTTTTAGCGCAAGAACTACACGTTCCAGAACTTTTGCTCGATCGAGCGGTTTTATGATGTAATTTTTCGCGCCCGCCATGAGAGATCTCTTCACCAGATCGTTCTTTCCAAGGGCGCTGATCATAATGACGACGGCCTCGTGGTCGAACTCCATGATCTTCTCGAGCGCGGTCACGCCGTCCATCTTCGGCATGGTGATGTCCATGGTCACCAGGTCGACATTCGGATGAAGCTCTTTGTACTTCTCGACACCCTCTTCGCCGTTCGAAGCCGTTCCGGCTATCTCGAAACCGGCGGAGGTCAGGATCTGACCGAGCTGTTTCGCTATGAACATCGAATCGTCGACAATGAGAACTCGGTAGGCACCGCCATCCGACCGCAAACCGTCAGGTTCTTTGCTGTTCAAATTTGGAAAGTCTCCTTTTGTTCGCATCGATAGGTCTCCTCACCGGCGCCGCCGAAGGAATTTCGGCGTGTGGCATGATCCAGTTTATACTGCATTTTCTCCAGTTTATCAAGAGAGTGTTTGCCCTAAGACCTCGATGAAATTCGAAGACAAAAAAAGGGATTGCCGGCGTTTCGCTCCGCAATCCCTATCGAGGGATTTTACCTCTGTTTTTACCTCTGTTTTTACTTGTGTTCTTACCTTTCTTCTTACATCGATTCCTTACACCGGTTTCCGCATGCTGTACTTACTTCTGCTCCGGGTCCCTGCCACGATAGAAGCAAGAGACGGGCCAATCGGAACGATGAGGATATATGTATTTTATCTGTAAGGAATTAACGGATTCGAAGAAGCGGAGTGCTGGTGAGCACCGTCATGCATAATTCATGCAATGCATTATGCATAGCCCGTGCCATGCGCCAAGCATAGTGTCGAGCCCGGCTTTCGCTATTCGGCGTCGTGACCTTCATTGCCGACGCGGCTTTTGTGCTGTCTTCGACTGAGGGTTGATTGTGAAACACCGAGCATTCGCGCGGCAATTGACTGATTGCCGTGCGCTTTTTCCAGGGCCTGCGCTACAAAGTAATCTTCCACTTCGGCGAGCGACGGAAATGGACCCGTATAGCTGAAAACCCTGTCGAGGCCGTCCCCGGCCGCCGGTAGACCTGCCTGGTCGGAAAGCTCCGGTTCAATCTTCGCGGCCGGAAAAGACCCACTTTCCGAGACGACCGACACGAAGGGTCGCGACCCAAGAAGCTTCCGCTGGTTCTCGATATATGTGTTGAAGTGCGCAAGCGACAGGACCCCGCCCTCGTGACGGCTGACCGCGTCGAATATCATGGCCTGGAGCTCTCGAACATTACCGGGAAAGTGATACGTGGACAATAGCGTATGCAGTTCCGGCGGCGCCGCCGGAACACGCTTTCCCATACTGCCGGCGGCTTCGCCGAGAAACGCCCGGACCAGGGGTTGGATATCTTCCGGTCTGTCTCGAAGCGGGGGAAGGTGAACGCGGTGTGACATCAATCGGAAGTAGAGATCCTTGCGAAAGGTCCCCTCGTTCTGCTTCGCCGCGAGATCCGCGTTTGTGGCGGCAAGGATACGCACGCGGGCCCGTTCGGGCCGATCGGAACCGAGTGGGTAGAACTCGTTTTCCTGAAGCAGCCGAAGCAGCTTCACCTGCGCTCCGGTGGGCAAGTCTCCGATTTCGTCCAGGAAAAGGGTACCGTCAGCGGCACGGTCGATGAGACCACGCCGGGCCGAGTCGGCCCCGGTGTAGGCTCCGCGGATATGACCGAAGAGCGTGTCCGAGAACATCGTATCGTCCAGACCGGATACGTTCACGGCCACGAACTCTCCTTTCCGACCCGAGACGCTGTGAATCGCCTGCGCAATCAGCTCCTTCCCCGTTCCACTCTCGCCCGTTATGAGCACCGCCTTTGGACTGGTGGAAACCGCTTCGACGTAACGCAGTACCTGCAGCATGCTGCGGCTTGCCGTGATAATGCGCCGGAACGCATCCGGGTCGCGGAGTCTTGCCGAACTGGTGGAGAGCACCGAAACTTCGTCGCGCAATTCGCGAATCGTGGCCGCGAGCCGAACGGCGTTTATCAGACGGTTCGGTTCCACCGGCTTCGCGATGTAGTCGAAAGCGCCCTTCTTCATGCACGCGACTGCAGTCTCCACCCGGTCTTCGCTTGTAAGCACGATGATCGAAATATCGGGGTACTCGGCACGGATCCGATCGAGCAGTTCCTGACCGGAAATGTGGGGCATGTTCAGATCGAGAAGAACGGTGGAAACCGGGTTCTCACCGGTAATCTTCATCACGTCGCGGGAATCGGCGCAAAGGATGAGGCGTTCAAATCCGGCGTCCTGGAGGTGGGCCTGATATAGTTCGGCCGTCAGCTCATCGTCGTCGACAATCAGAATTGCCGGTTCCCGTAGGTTCATAGACTCATCCGGAGGTGTTCGTGATAGAGCGAATCCCGCAATTCACGCACCCCCTCGTCCTGAAGATAATCATCGAACCGCATCAGCCGGTCGATTGTCCCCCCGGGGGCGAGTTCGACTACCCTGTTTGCTATACTATCAACAAACTGGTGATCGTGGGAATCAAACAGGACGACACCCGGGAACTCAATGAGGGCGTTGTTCAAGGCGCTTATTGACTCGAGATCGAGGTGATTCGTTGGCTCGTCGAGGATAAGAGCGTTCGCACCGGAAAGCATGAGCCTGGCAATCATGCAACGCACCTTTTCGCCGCCCGACAGTACGCGGGTGCTCTTCAGTGACTCATCACCGGAGAAGAGCATCCTACCGAGGAATCCCCGGACGTAGGTTTCGTCCTGATCCGCGGAATACTGCCTCAGCCAGTCGAGAATCGATATATCCTGTTCGAAGTACCGCGAGCTATCCTTCGGAAAATAGGCGGTCGAGATGGTTTGCCCCCATTCGTAGCGCCCGCCTGTCGGATCCAGCTCGCCGGCAAGTATCTGAAAAACGACCGATTTTGCAAGCGTCTGCGGTCCCACAAACACTATCTTGTCGCCACGGTTGACGGTAAGCGAGAAACCGCGTACAACTTGCTCCCCTTCAATTGCACCGCTCAGGTCGTCAATCTCAAGGACATTTCGTCCGCAATCGCGCTCCGGCTTGAAATTTACGTAGGGAAACCTTCGGGATGACGAGGGCAATTCATCGAGGCTGAGCTTTTCGAGCTCCTTCTTGCGCGATGTCGCCTGGCGGGACTTTGCGGCGTTCGACGCAAACCGCTGAATGAAATCCCGGAGTTCCGTTGCCCGGTCTTCGGCACGTTTCTTGTCGTCGCGGCGCTGTTTGGCCCCGAGTTGACTCGCCTGATACCAGAAATCGTAGTTGCCGACGTACAATCGAATCTGACCGTAATCGATATCTGCAACGTGGGTACATACACGGTTGAGAAAATGGCGATCGTGAGAGACGACTATCACCGTATTGCGAAAGCGATAGAGAAAGTCCTCCAGCCAGGATATCGATTCAATGTCGAGATTGTTTGTCGGTTCATCTAGAAGCAGGATATCGGGATCCCCGAAAAGCGCCTGAGCAAGCAGGACGCGGACCTTGAACGCGGGCTCGAGTTCCTGCATGAGCAGTCCGTGCAGATGTTCCGGGACGCCGAGGCCCGACAGAAGAGCTGCCGACTCGTTTTCCGCCTCCCACCCATTGAGCTCGGCGAAATCCGCTTCGAGATGGGAGGCACGAATTCCATCCTCCTCGGTGAAATCCTCTTTCGCATATATCGCATCCCGCTGCGTCATCACTTCGTAGAGCCTGGGAAACCCCATGATCACGGTATGAATAACGGAAAACGCATCGAACGCAGCCTGATCCTGACGGAGCATGGCGATTCGCTCGCCCGTTCCGACAATCACCTCCCCCGCATCCGATTCGAGCTCGCCGGAAAGAATTTTCAGAAAGGTCGACTTGCCGGCGCCGTTCGCGCCGATCACACCGTAACAATTGCCCGGGGTAAACTTCAACGATACGTCTTTGAAAAGCACTCGTGTGCTGAAGGAAAGACTCACATTTTGAACCGATATCACGTCATCTCCTGTTGCCGCGTCGAACCTTGTGCCTGGATTCCGCTCTATATCCTGGAAGATAACGAATTACGACCGCGGTTTCACCCATTTGAGTGTCTCGCAGAAACGTTCATGCATCTTATTGTTTTGCAACGAGATGGCGCAGCGTCATCAACAAGTTTCGAAACAGTAGTTGGGCTACATTGACCTGCGGGCGCCGATCGTGTCAAGGTCGCGATCGCACCCCCGGGGTATGCTCTTCCCCATTCCGGTATTCCTGAGTATCTTACTCACATGAATGATACAGCCGAGCGGAAAAAGGCCGTTTTGGATCTCGAGGGGGGCACCTGCACGTCCTGCTCGATTGCAATTGAGCACTATGGAAAACGACTCGGAGGCGTCTCCGAAATTTTCGTCGATCGTGGCACGAGCACGATTCAACTGGAGTACAACGGCGATCCGGAGACCATCGACAAGCTCGTCGGCATGGTGAAAAGAATTGGCTACACAGCGGCGCTGCGCGTAAGCGAGTAACTGCGAAGCGACCAGGCGAAGCTGCAGTCGGCCGAATGAACACAGCAGCCGGTCGCGCCGGGCGTCAGATTCGGGCTTCGACCTCCAACGGCAGGTCCACCGATTTCTGAAGCGCCGCAACATGGGCGTTCAGACGAGAAAGCCGTTGCGCGAGAAGCCGGGCAAGGAAGATCCCGTAGTGAGGGTTCTCCTTGATGACCGTTACGAAGTCATTCTTCGAAATCTTGATCAGGGTGCCGCTTCCCTGCGAAACGACGGTCGCTGAACGCCGGTTGTTCAGCAGAAACGACATCTCGCCGAGGAATATGTCATCCGGGGAGAGAGTCGATACCAGCTTATTTGAAGAATAGATATTGAATCGGCCCGACACAATATAGTACAGAAAGTTGGATTCCTCTTGCTCTCGAAATACCACGTCGCCCGCCTGGACTATAACTTCTTCCTGATCTGCAAAAACTCCGGGAACAACGTTAGCTTCGCGATGTCGATGATCGAGCTCGAACGAAACTTCGTTGCCCTTTGAATTGTAGCGAAGGTTATCCACGTAGTGCTGCGTCATCCGGATCCCATGGCCGTGGAGACTGAGGTTTACGCCGGTTTCGAGAGCCTCGATCTGTTCCCGCCAGTTGAACCCCTCCCCTTCGTCCCGGATTGTATAATAGGAACGCTCCGGAGTGATCCGGTAGGAAAAGAACACGCGTTTTGCACGAACTTCGGGGTCACGGCATTTTTCGCGTATGAGATCGAGAATAGTGTCATGTTTTTCGAGCCATCGCGTCTTTTCCTCATAACTGATGTGGCAGTTGCCGTGTTCAACCGCGTTCATGAGCAGTTCGAAAAGGCTGACATGGAGCCGTTCCTTCCGATCCTGGTTGATGTGATTCATATTGTACAGATAGTTCGTCACCAGGTTCGCGTAGGTTCGGACATTGAACGGATCATTGTCCATGACAAAGGAGCCGGATATGGTCTGCAGCAGGTAGTTTTGAAGATCCCGTTGAAATAGTATTTGTCGATTCTGTATGAGAATCTTCAGAACGCGGTAGAAGCTCGACACAAATTCACCACGCGGAATAAGACTTATTATGTTCGAATCAGGCATCTGCTCTGCAACGACCTTCCGGTCTTTGCGCAGGTGTATCCCTATGATTCCCCCATAATGCAGCCACGGATCTGCCTTTATCGATTCAAGTACGCGCGTGGTATCCAGACGCCCGTCCGAAAAGTTTACCACGTTTATCTCCGGCAGTTCGTACTTCAAATACTCCAACGCTTTCCCAGCGTCGTCGAAAAAAACCGGAGAAAAGTAGTTCTGAAATCGTTCACAGATATTGAGTATCCGCTCGTTTACCTGCGCATCCGTGCAGAAGACGGGCATTTTTCGCATGCTTCTTCCCCGTTTCGAATCCCTTCACGCAATATCATACTTCTTTCTTTATCGGCAGGAAACTGATTTTCTTGCAATTAGCTCCATTCTATGCCAAGATTGACGCCGCATTCGGAGATATACAGTGACAAGGCAGGAATTCCAGGACCGCATCGCCCGATCGATTCTCCTTTTCGACGGGGCCATGGGCACAATGCTCTACTCCCGCGGAGTGTTCATCAATCGGTGTTACGACGAGCTCAATATTTCGAGCCCCGACATCGTGAAGAGCATTCACGAGGAATACGTCGCCGCCGGAGCAAAATGCATCGAAACAAACACTTTCGGCGCAAACCGCTTCAAGCTGCGCAATCACGGTTACGGCGAACAACTCGTTGCCATTAACGAGGCTGGAGCGAGGATCGCGCGAGCAGCCGCCGGCAGCGACGTGCTTGTCGCAGGTTCTATCGGTCCGCTCGGCGTCCGTCTCGAGCCCTTCGGCCCGTTGAGCGAACAGGATGCCTTCGATTCGTTTCGCGAACAGGCAGAAGCACTCGCATCCGGCGGGGCAGATCTGTTCATACTGGAGACTTTTTCCGATCTTCACGAGATTTCCAAAGGAGTGGCTGCGATCCGCAGCATCGGGGATTTTCCGATCATCGCTTCCATGACCGTCCACGACGATGGGAACACCGTCTACGGGACCACCGCCGAACAGATTGCTTCGGGGCTGGACGGCATTGACGTGGATGTGATCGGACTCAACTGCAGCGTCGGACCGCCTGCCATGCTCGGAGCAATGGAAAGGATAATACAGATTTCGGAAAAACCGCTTTCGGTGATGCCGAACGCCGGTGTTCCACGAATGGTCGAAGGGCGCAATATCTACCTCGCGTCCAAGGAATACATGGCCGCCTACGCCCGTCGCTTCATTCAGGCCGGCGCCCGAATAGTCGGCGGATGCTGCGGAACTACGCCGGAGTACATCCGGGGAATGCGTAACTTCATCGCCGCGATTCAGCCACAGACACACCCGCAGATTCATCCGCCGCGGGAGGTGGCCGGTGTCGTCATCCGGCCGGTGCCTCGAGAGGAGAAGTCCGAGTTAGCGGCGCGACTATCGGAGGGAGCGTTCGTCACGTCAGTGGAGATTACGCCGCCACGGGGCTGTGACCCGTCCAAAGTCATTGCAGCGGCAAAGACCCTCCGGGAGAATGGCGTATGTGCAGTGAATGTCCCCGACGGCCCTCGCGCTCTTTCGCGGATGGGTGCGCAGCATCTGAGCGTCCTTATCAGGAGTGAAGCGGGGATCGAGCCGGTTCTGCACTACAGCTGCAGGGACCGGAATCTGCTCGGAATGATGTCGGATATGCTCGGTCTGCAGGCGCTGGGCATCAGAAATCTGCTCATCGTCACCGGCGACCCGCCGAAGATGGGTGACTATCCGGACGCGACGGCAGTGTTTGATGTCGACTCGATCGGCCTGACCCGCATGGTTCATACGTTGAATCAGGGGTACGATCTTGCGGGAAACCCCATCGGCGCTCCGACATCATTTCATATCGGCGTCGGACTCGATCCGGGCGCTATCGAACTCGAACGTGAGATCGAGCGCTTCCATCAGAAGGTAGAAGCCGGCGCGGAGTTCGCGATCACGCAGCCGGTGTTCGATCTGGAAATTCTCGAAAGGTTCCTCACCCGAATCGGGGGAAGTCCGATACCGATTGTGGCCGGCGTCTGGCCGCTGGTAAGCCTGCGAAACGCCGAGTTTATGAATAACGAAGTCCCCGGTGCTTCCGTGCCGGAAGAAATCATGTCACGAATGCGTGCCGCCGACTCGAAAGAGCGTGCCCTGGAGGAAGGGATTTCCATCGCGCGGGACGCCGTCAGGTTGCTGCGCGGCCGGGTGCAGGGCGTCCAGGTCTCCGCGCCTTTCGGCAACGTGCGGCACTCACTGAAGGTGCTCGAGGCACTGAAATAGATAGCGCCGGAATCTGCTACAACGCCCGCGATGCCGAATCAATCCTGTCAAGTTCCTCCCTGGTCAAGGTGAAACTCAAAGTCCCGGCGTTCTGCGCAGCTTGAGATTGGGAGGATGCGCCGGGAATGGCAACGACGCGCTCGCCGTGGAATTGAACGACCCACCGCAGCGCGACCTGGGCTGCCGATACACCGTGGCCGGAACCAACGCGCTTGAGAAGCTCAATGAGCGGTCGCGAGCGGTCGAGACCCTCCGGTTTGAAAGTCTTCATGTACTTCCGTGGCCCCGGACGACGCTTGACGATTTCCGGATCATCGTGAAATTTTCCGGTGAGAATGCCCTGCTCGAGCGGCGAATAGGCGATAATGGTCATACCAAGCCGGGCAGCCGTATCGAGCACACCGTTGCGTTCAATTCGCCTGTCCAGAAGGCTGTACCGCACCTGATTTGAAACGAGCGTGTGCCCTTGCTTCTTGAGCTCCCTGTATGCCTGCTCCATTTGCGACGCCGAAAAATTGCTCACACCGGCCCGCCGAATCTGTCCCTCATCGATGAGCTTCGCAAGAACGGCCATCTGTACCGGCATACGGGAAAAACTCGCCGGTGCGTGGATCTGGTAGAGATCGATTGGATACTCTCCAAGCTTTGCGCGGCGCGCGGCGATCGTCCTCCGCATTGACGAGGCAAACCGAAAGAAAGGAAACCATTTCGTTGCCACATAGCGGGGGTCCGGAGTCGACTCGATGTTCGGGGTCACGCCAACTGATTTCAATGCACTACGGAGGGCCTCTTCCGACCTGCCCCAACCGTACGCCTCGGCTGTGTCGAACCAGTTTATCCCGCCGTCGACACTTGTCTTTACGATGTCCCGTTCTACCTCAGGTTCCAGCCCCTGCCAGAAACCGCCGATTATTCCTTTGCCGCCGGAAAACTGCCAGCACCCAAGACCAACGGGACTCACTGCCATGTCTGAACTACCAAGTTGATATTTTTCCATGGATTGAAATTACCGTCGTTCGGGTCCTTTCAGCAACAATCGGCGAATGCATTCGTTTTTTGACAACGGGGCAACCGCAAACAAAAAAAACCTCGAGACCGAACGGGTTTCGAGGGTTTTCCGAGGGATGAAAATGTCTACTGCTTGGCGTAGTACTCTACGACCTGCTGTTCGTCTGCAATTGTCGGGATCATTTCCCGCGTCGGCAACGCGACGATCGTCCCGGTCAATTCGTCTTTTGAAACGTTCAGCCAGGGCGGAATCGGGCGCGACCCGTTATCGGCAACGAGGCGACGAACAAGGTCTCTCGTGCTTTTCTTCTCTTTCGCAGTGACGGTGTCGTTCACGCGTACCAATGCCGAAGGAATAGTCACCTTTCTGCCGTTCAGAAGCACGTGTCCGTGGCTCACGAGTTGGCGAGCCTGTGATCTGCTGGATGCCATCCCGATGCGATAGACGACATTGTCCAATCGACGCTCGAGAAGGATGAGCATGTTCAAACCGGTGATACCTTTGATCTGTTTTGCTTTGAAGAAAAGGTTCGCAAACTGACGCTCGGACAAACCATATGCGAACTTCAGCTTCTGTTTTTCGAACAGCTGCCGACCGTATTCGGTCTGGCGGACACGCCCTTTCTTGGGCTCACCGGGACCCCGAGGCTTCTTCTTCAAGAGCCGGTCAAATTTTTCATTTCCGAAGATGTTCACGCCAAAGCGCCTCACAAGCTTTCCTTTGGCCTTCGTGTTTCGTGCCATTCACCTACTCCTTACCATTATGGCATCTGCACGTCATTTTGATCAGACTGCACTCGTCTTATATACGTGCACAAGGCACGGATCGTACTGAGCTTAGACCATACAACTTAAAGAACCAGCCGGGCAGTGTCAAGAGCCGCATCCGGCGCGTCCGGGGACGGAATATCGTTACGATTCGGCGCGTCCGAACAGACGCCGTATCCTGCCGAGAATTCCCAGGCTTCCTGCGGCAGGCTGCCCGGCGGATTTCCGGGATTTTTCCGTAGAAGCAGGTTGCGGATCGGCAACTTCGCTGCGCTCAGGTGTCCGTGAGACCCTGTCTCCGGCAGGTACTGTTCTGTTTTTCTTGCCGACCGGCGCTTGTTTGTGACCCGGTTGCTTGTCATCGGGCCGTCGCTCTCGAGGTTTGTGGGTCACTGCGGGGACTTTTTCCCGTGCAGGCTTCCCGACCGAGAACTCCTCCCCGTACTTCTTGCGGTAGTAGTCGAGGCGCTCTTCGACAGTAGTGCGCTTGTCAGGACGTGAGCGCGCCACATCCGGCGATTCGGTTCGCTTGGGCAGGTCCGATTTCCCCTCCCCTGCAGGTTTCGCTGCCTTTTCGGGCCGCGGCCTGTCGTCCCGCATCTGCCGCTGACCGCCACCGGAGAACTGCCCCTCAGGCTCGCTGCGATAGGGACGACGACTCCGTGGCCCGCCGTGTTCGGACTGCCGACCGGGCCCATTTCGTCTCGTACCGCGGCCCCGAGGACCGCTCATTTCAGAGTCCCGTCCGATGGATATACGCTTGCCTGCACTGGCGTCCTGAACGATCAATTCGTCGGTCACCCGCTCCACCGGAATCGGATATCCGATGAACTCCTCGATCGCCTCCAAACCGAAAACAAAGCGTTCGTCGGCCAGCGAGATTGCCCTGCCGGTCTTTCCGGCACGTGCGGTCCGGCCTATGCGGTGCACGTAGCTTTCTCTGTCCTCCGGCAGATCATAATTGATGACCATATCCAGATCGTCAATGTGAAGGCCCCGTGCCGCCACGTCTGTAGCGACCAGCAGCTTGACTGTCCCGGCCTTGATCCCTTCGATTACCCGAAGTCTCTTGCGTTGAGGCAAGTCACCCATAATGAAGGTGCTCTCATGACCGTTGAGTTCCAGGCGTCGGGAAATTTCTTCGGCGGCTCTTTTGGTATTCGTGAATATAATCGCATTTTCAGGCTGGAACTTCCCGAGCAATCCGAGCAGCAACCGGAACTTCTCATCGCGGGCGACGTGATAGAGGGCCTGCGTTATTCCCTTTACCGTGACCTGTTCGGGGTGGATCTCAACCTCCGCGGGGTTGTTCATATGTTCCCACGCTATGTTCCGGGCGCGTGTGCTCAGAGTCGCACTGAAAAGCATGGAGATGCGTTGTTCTCGGGGAGGCATTCTTTTGAGCATTTTGCGAATATCGGGATAGAATCCCATGTCAAACAGGCGGTCCGCCTCGTCAATTATGACAATACCTACCTTCGAAAAGTCGAGCTTGCCCGACTGATTGAAGTCGATGAGTCTTCCGGGTGTTCCGATGGCCACATCAACGCCGGCGGCAAGTTTCTGTTCCTGGTCGGCGTACCCGACTCCGCCGTAGAAACATCCGATTCGCAACGGCACATGTTTTCCGAGCAACAGGGCTTCCTGCTCGATTTGAACGGCAAGCTCCCGCGTAGGCGCAATGATCATCGTCATTCGTCCAGCCAGATCGTCCCTGTGTGTCATGAGCTGGAAAACTGAAAGAAGGTATGCAGCGGTTTTGCCAGTGCCGGTCTGCGACTGCACGCAGACGTCTCGGCCCTGGAGCGTGTAGGTAAGTGTGAGTTCCTGCACGTCCGTACAGTCGGTAAATCCGGCGTCTTTTACGCCGAGGGAGACTTCTTCTGAAAGTGGTAGTTCGCTAAATTTCATATATATAATAACATATAGAAAAATCCCGCGAATGCCAAGATGCCCGGACGATCGGCTTGACCGCACACACGCTTCATCGCTACGATGACCCTACTCGGACGGGTTCCGGACCCGACCGGGATATGGAAAAGGAGCACGCATGAACCTGGAGTCGGTTGTCGAATTGAACAACGGCGTGAAAATGCCCTGGGTAGGATTTGGCGTCTTTCTCACCGAGCCCGGCCGTGAAGTTGAGGAGTCGGTTGCCTCGGCGATCGAGATCGGCTACAGGCACATCGATACGGCCGCCTACTACGAAAACGAAGCAGGCGTCGGGAAGTCCCTTCGTGCGAGCGGCGTCCCAAGAGAAAGGTTTTTTGTTACCACAAAGGTGTGGAACAGCGATCAGGGATATGAACGGACTCTCAAAGCATTCGCGGCGAGCAAGAAGGCGCTCGGACTCGACTACATCGATTTGTATCTTGTGCACTGGCCGGTTCGGGGACTCTACACTGATAGTTATCGGGCAATGGAAAAACTCTACCGGGAGGGTGAAGTGAGGGCGATCGGCGTCAGCAATTTTCTCGTTCACCACATCGAGCATCTCACCCGCGAATGTCAGGTAGTCCCCGCAGTGAACCAGATTGAGTTCCACCCATTTCTCCAGCAACCCGAGCTTCTCGCCTACTGCCGGGGCCGGGGAATCCAGGTCGAGGCGTGGAGCCCCCTCACTCGAGGTCGGCGCCTCGACCATTCGGTGATCGTGGCAATCGCCGCAAAACACTCTCGATCACCAGCGCAGATTCTTCTCCGCTGGGACCTGCAGAGGCAGATCGTCACTATTCCAAAATCAGTGCACGCGCCGCGAATCCGTGAGAACTCCCAACTCTTTGACTTCGAGCTCGACGCAGACGACATGCAGGCACTCGACGGACTCGACGAGGGTTCCCGCATAGGTCCAGATCCGGACACGTTCTGAGTCTCAGTCGCCCCCGGGCCGGCGCTTTTCGAAGTGGAGGGCGCCTGAGTTTATGCAGTATCGCTGTCCCGTCGGTTTCGGGCCGTCGCTGAAGAGGTGACCGAGATGAGCGTCACAATGTGCGCATACCACCTCGGTTCGAATCATCCCCAGTGATTTGTCGGTCCTTGTCTCAATCGCATCTCGCGACATGGGATCGTAGAATGAGGGCCAGCCGGACCCTGATTCGTATTTTGTGTCGGACGCAAAGACGGGGTTCCCACAGCATACACATGTGTAGGTTCCGTCCTCTTCGTTGTGGTAAAGCTCGCCTGTGAAGGGGCGTTCGGTGCCCTTGCGCCGCGTAATTTCGTACGCCTCGGGTGTGAGTTTCGATCTCCACTCCTCGTCGCTCTTCCTGATCTTTTCCCGCATGAGGTCCTCCGTCGCGCATCAGATATCAAAGATACGAAACGGAGGGACAGAACGTCAGCCGTCCCGGACAAGGGGAATCGGTGGAAAATCGCCGGTGGCTTTAGTACACTATATCCATAGGGCGAACAGAAGGACAGGGCAGATGAAAGACCGGGCCACAGATACCTATCGAACACGAATACAGCAGCTTGAGCGGGAGATTCGCGTCAACCAGTCAGTCATCGAGGACGAACTGAAGAACATCGGCGAGATCGTTGTTCAGGAACGCCCCCCGGTGGTGAGCGATTCGGGCATAGCAGACAACCTCGACGAGTGCGCATCGTGCCAGAAAGAAATCGAGCAGAAGCGCGGCCAGATCGAGCGAATCAAGATCATTACCAGCCGTATTCAGGAGATCGAGTCAAAAGTGGCAAAGAGCGAGGCAGAGGCCAAGCGACTCGTTCAGCTCAACACGCCGCACTATGAAAAGATCGGACATGCCGCTTTTGAATACTACCAGGAAAATCCATTCACGGATCAGGAATATGCTGACGTCTTTTCGGAGCTGGTTCAGAACCACAATGAACTCAGTCAGCTGGAAAACTCAATTAAGGAAAACGAATCGCAGATCGGGGACCGCCCCCTTTTCGACCGGATGGTCCTGCGGGGAAAGACCGCACTGCTGAAAAGCAGGCGCCAGGCCAAGCTGAACGCGTTTCCAAGAATGTTTCGCACCGCCGGTGAGAAGATCAGCGCCACCGAGTTCATGTCGATGGCTCAAGATGAAACCATTTCAACGGTCGCGGGACCGTTTCTCGACAATGTGAGAAAGATCGACGCTCTTCGAGCTTCTGCCGAGAAGCTCCGACAGGAAGAGTCACGGCTCGAGGAGGAACTCGAAGCGCTCGCCGATGGGAGAAAGGCGCAGCGGCGAATCGGGGAGCTCGAAAACGGACTCAAAGAAGATCACCTGCACCTCACGCAGATTTACCGTCAGATCGGCCGCCGATATCGGCAGATCATTGGAGAAAACGGAAATACGGCACCGCCCAATGTGGAGGAGTACCTTCGCAGCATCGCCGATACGGAAAAAGAGAACGTATCACGCAGCCTGGCGATCGAGCGGCTCGCGGCGGCAATCGAGATCGACCGGCTTGACCGCGAAACCGCCCACATGCAGGGAACGATTCACACGCTTGAGGAGCAGATCAGCCGACAACAGGATGAAATAGCCTCTTTGAACGGGAAGATCGGCGAGGCCGAGCAGCAGAAGCGCAAGCTCGTCAAAACCCGCGGCCCCGAGGAGAAGCTGATCGAGCTGTAGCGCGTCTGCGCGCATCAATTATTCCGAAGCATCCGAATGCTCAGATGAAATGTGTGAAGCAGGTGTGTTTCGGCCATCCCGGAAGGGGTAACCTCAACGGCGTAACGCTTTCCTGCCGCGAGTCGAACCTGAACTTCCCCTGGAAGAGAACTCTCTCCACCTCCGGTGCCAAGATTCGTTGCGACGTCTGTTCCGTCCGGATCCCGAACGGTGATTTGCATCGGGACTTCGGCCTGATCCGGGAGGATCACAGTATAAAGACCGGTCACGGAAACAGGTACCGAAAAACGCCGGGGTGTCGGCGCAACCGTGTATCGCCAGGTACCCGTTCCCGGAACAAGAGTCTCGGGCGGATTCGGGACCGAAGCGGTCGATCCGGTAATCCGGTAAAGTGCATCGCCTCCGCCGCCAACTGTCGCCACATGTTGTCCAACTGAAAATCCAGTTGCGACCGGCTCCCCCAGATCGACGCTCCAAAGGAGCCGGCCGCTTTCAACCGACAAACCATAGACGTAACCGTCGGCATTGCCCGCCATAACCACATCACCGGCGATTGCCGGTGCCGCCTTGAATCCGGCGCCGGCCTGAAAACGCCAGAGAGGACTACCCGTTCGCGCGTTGTAGGCCCGGACGTAGGTGTCGAGCGAAGCAACAAAGATGCGATCCCCCTGAACTGCGGAAGCCGCGACCATTGGCGATTGAAGGCCGACGTGCCAGACCTCGCTCCCGTCGTCGATTTTCAAGGCATACAGTCCGTTGTCAAACGCACCCACGAAAACTGTGGAACCCGAAACGACGGGCATTGTGACGGCGCCTCCTCCCGGCCGTGCACTCCACAAAAGATGACCGTCGGCAGCGCTGAGGGCCACGCATGCACCGCCGGATGCGCACGCAAAGATGGTTCCTTCGGCGACCGCCGGAGTAAGCACGGGTTTTCCCGAATCGACCGACGTCGCCCACATCTGCCTCCCGTCCTCGAGGCCGAAAGCGGCGACAGAGCCATCCCCCAACCCGACGTATACTCGATCCGACGCCACCCCCGGCGATCCCGCGATCGGAGCCGCTCCCCGGGTGCGCCACACTTCCCGTCCGTCCGATTCATTCACGCAATACAGGGTCCCAAGCACCGTGCCGAAAAGGATCTTCCCGTCGATCAGAGTCGGAGAACCAAGAATTGTCCCGCCTGCGTCAAAAATCCATCCGCTCCCAACTTGTTTCGTGTCGATCTCCCGAAGCGACCCGTCATCTCCGGGAAGAAAGAGTATTGAGCCGTCGGAGGCAGGGGCGGAAGCGATGCCTGAAGAGAACCATTTCGAGTAATCGACAACGGCCGCAGAACGGATGGGTTCCACGGGAAACACACCGGTGCGGGAGCTGTCGCCCTGGACTGTCCAGTTGTTGAACACGGGCGCGGCTGATTGCGTCCCAATAGCGGAGCCGGGGCCGTTTCCCGGTTCAGACTGCGAACCCGCGCCGGCCGGGTTCTTTTGCCCGGCCTGGCACCCGTCCAGCACGAATACTGCGGCGACGCACGCGAAAAGCGTGCACACGCCAATGCGGGCTCGGCGAGTCTTCGAGAACGGTATCACCCGGCCACCGTTGGCGATCATCAGGGTCCCTCCAGAGACTTCACTTCTTCCTTGCGGATAAGACCCGCGGTGTAGAGAAGCTCGGCAACAGCCGCGGGGGAGAGACCGGACTTCCCAACCCGCGCACGAATGATTCTAAATGCCTCCGAACGCGCCTCGCGGAACTCCCCTACGGTGACTCGTCCACGCCGGGCGTCGCTGTCGATGCGGCGGAGTATGCGCAGGGCATACTCGCCGGCGCTTTCATCACCGGACTCGACCTGGAACCGTTTGAAGGAGACAAGTGCCGCCGTGCGAGCGGCGAACCAATAGTGTCGATCGGCGTCGTCGACCGTTCCGGAGATTCCGGTGACGATTGCGTCCGCCAGCCCCGATGCGGTGGCGGCGTCCGGGCGGGTCATTCGCGCGCCAAGCCACGCCGCGGACAGGCCGGCAAAGAAATCCGGAGGGGAAATGGCGAGGGATTCGAGCTCCGTGAAGAGCTCCATCGTGAATCGTTCGCGATCGCTCAGAAGGTCGCGCGGCACAAAGCCGAACGCGGCTGCGCGGGTGAACAGAACGCGAACAATCTCCTGTCGCAGCAGAAGGAATCCAACTGCGAGTCTTTCCCAGTTCCGGTCCGCTGTAATCGTACCCAACCCGCCCGAAAACGATGTTGAGTTTCCCGAAACCGCATCAGAGCCGAACTCGGCACCGGATGTGGCGGGTTGCACCCAGGGAGCGACTACGCTCTTTAGAAACTTGACTCTATCCGAAAGCTGCCGATGGTCGATCTTCCGAACCCCATGCAGGAACGTGTCCAGCAACTCAGGATTCATTGCCGTATCGGCCGGCGGATTCACTTCGCCGCGACTCCACTCCCAGTTCACCGAAGCCTGTCCATGCATCAGAGCCCAATCGGTCACGCTGCCGTTTTCGATTCCGGGAGTCCGCCCCTGCGTGACCCGATAGAACGCCGCAGCATAGGCGGTAGCTACCTCGGAAACCGGAATTTCGTCACGGACCGTTATGCCGTTTGCATCCGCATGTTCCCGATATGCACTCACCTCGCGGAATACGGGCGGATTTTCGACAACCGGGACGACGGCGATTCGGACCGCCGATCCCGGCGTCGATTGCTGGAGAATCGAGACTGCGGTCGCTTCGGTGGCACTCAATACTTGCGTCAGGTAATGGTCGAAAGCGCGGCGAAGCTGCGCGTATTCCGTCTGCCCGGCGAGCAGATGCAGCGCATATCGGCTCTCCATGATAGACAGGAAGGCCCACTGGCGTTTCTGCAGATCGGCGCTGTCGTCGAGAGCAGACATCGCCTCCGCCAGAGTCTTCTTCGCCTCGTCTTGCCGACGCTGCAGATACTGTTTTCCGTCCTCGACGCCGGCGGTCTGCGCGTCTATACCGCTTTGGGCAAATTGGCGGAGTACGCGATCTCTCCCGTCGTTGTTGGCACGCCTGAGCAGCGCAATAGCGATTTCGACATTAGTAATGTTCCCCGCGGTAGTTCGCGAAAACATAACCATGTCATCCCCCGAAACCGTGTCGAGAGCACGCAGGGTGTCTCCGACGATTGCTTCGAACAGCGGGTCATCGGCGACAAGAACTGCGAGGCGTGATGCGGTGACTTGCTGCAGATCGGCGACGAAGCGTCCAAAGTTTCGTTCTTGCGACTGAAGAACGCCGAGCGACGCAGTGTGGCCGGCCGGCACCTGGTTTGTTCGCGAGGAATCGGCGACGATGAGCACGGTCGCCGTGTTCGCATCTGCATAGAACTCGGCTTCGAATCCTCGTATGTCCCGTATGGCGCGCTCTCCATCGTTTATCTCATCGGCAAATGACGAAAGCGCGCTCGATAGCTGTTCCGAAAGGGGCTGCAGAAGCGGTGCCTCCTGCGACAGCGCCCTGGCCAGCGCGGCGGGATCCGTTGAAAACAGGATCGACAACCACCTGCTTTGTACCGTTTGATCCATGAGAAATCGCCACCCGGCGAGGTCGTCGGACCGCGGCGAACGAGCGAGATCAGTGCCCGTAGCCTGCAGATAGGCTTTCATCGCCGCAATGTCGAGAAGAGAGCCGGGAAGTTTTTCGAGTTGCGCGTCGATCGAATCGAGCCGCGCGCCGTCGATCCCCTGATCCGAAAGAAACGATACCCGGGCTGCAAGCAAACCGTGAAATGCAGGAGTTCCAGGATTGGGAATGTTGTTCTGCAGCAACGTGCTTCGCTCGTTTTCCAATTTCCGAACTGCCGCGTTCAGCGAGCCTATCGAATGTCCGGCAGTAGCTCCGGTCGACGACTGTGTTTCGGATGTGTAGGCCTCGCCCTGGCGTATGAGTGCCGACCGTGCGGCGAGCACCGAACCTGAAAGCGCGTCGAGGAGCCCGAGAGATCCGGAATTCGCGGCACCATTTCGGCTCGAGTTCGCTTGCGCCCAAATTTCGGATAGTAGCCGCTCGGAAAAACCGGCCTTCAATGCGGCAAGAGCCTTGAACCTCTCATCGCGCGCCTGCAGGAACTCGCTTCGAGTACGCCGCAGATCACGGTCTAATCCCGCAGCCTCGGTTCGGGAACGCCCCGTCAGGAAGTCGTACCAGTGCTCGGTCGGTCCGGCAAGAAGAGGCGACAGACCCGCCGTTGCGCCCTCCTGAGCGAGGACCTCTGTGGACCCCACCAGAAACACCACCGATGCGACCAGTACAGATCGGCGCAAAACCGAACGGCACCGTTTCTGTGGTGAAGAATTGTCCGTTTGTCGGCTGATCGTAACCGAGTTACGCTGCATGTTGTTTCCAATGTATCGAATTCCCGCTTCTGATCCTATATCGCACCGTGTGTTATAGTAAGCCGATGAAAAAATCGTCTCAACCTGACAGCAGCGGGCTGTTTTCCGACGACTCCAATCCGGCTGCGCGAGCGGAGGAGCCGCTCGCGTCGAGAATGCGCCCCCGTACTCTGGATGAGTTCGTCGGGCAAGACCACATCATGGGTAAAGGAAGGCTGCTCCGCCGGGCAATCCAGGCGGACATGCTTTCGTCGGTTATCTTTTCGGGTCCTCCGGGCACCGGAAAGACCACCCTCGCGCGCGTCATTGCGAATACAACGAAGAGCCACTTCCTCTCGCTCAACGCGGTATTGAGCGGCGTCAAGGAGGTCCGCGAGGCGATTTCGAAAGCCCAGGA
Source organism: Spirochaetia bacterium (assembly GCA_035530755.1). Lineage (GTDB taxonomy): Bacteria > Spirochaetota > Spirochaetia > DSM-27196 > DATKUC01 > DATKUC01. Next base: position 29,088 of record DATKUF010000123.1, read on the forward strand.
ACTCCGCGCGCTGTACGGTCGAAAGACAATTTTGTTCGTGGACGAAGTGCACCGTTGGAACAGAGCGCAACAGGACGCTCTCCTGCCGTGGGTCGAGAACGGCACGATCATCCTCATCGGTGCAACGACCGAAAACCCTTTCTTCGAGGTCAATTCCGCTCTTGTCTCGCGCAGCCGGATATTCCAGCTCAAACCGCTCACCCGGGACGAGCTGCTCGATGTAGCGCGAAGCGCTCTGGGCGATCCGATCCGCGGATACGGTTCCTACAAAGTGGAAATCGACCCTCCCGCGCTCGACCACCTCATCGATGTATCCGATGGCGACGCGCGCACGCTTCTGAACGCCCTCCAGCTGGCGGTGGAAACCACACCCGAACAGTTTCCGCCCGAGGCGGGGGCGATTATCCGAATCGATCTGCCGGTGGCCGAGGACAGCATCCAGAAGCGCGTAGTGCTCTACGACAAGGAGGGTGATTACCACTTCGACACCATAAGCGCGTTCATAAAATCGCTGCGCGGATCAGACCCTGATGCCGCTCTGTACTGGATGGCGCGGATGATGCGTGCCGGGGAAGATCCGCACTTCCTGTTTCGAAGAATGTTGATCTCTGCGTGTGAGGACGTGGGAATGGCCGATCCGATGGCCATATCGGTGGTCGAGGCGGCCGCCGCCGCATTTGATCGGGTCGGACTACCGGAAGGGCAATTTCACCTCACTCACGCGGCCCTCTACCTGGCAACGGCGCCGAAGTCAAACTCCGCACTTGGTTTTTTCGATGCTCTGAAAGCAGTCGAGGCCGAGGGTGCAACGGATGTACCGTCGCATCTCAAGGATGCAAGCAGGGACAAAGAGGGATTCGGTCACGGCGAGGGATACCTCTATCCGCATGCTTATCGTGATCACTGGGTCGCCCAGGCCTATCTTCCCGCTTCACTTCGCGGGAGAAGCTTCTACCATCCCTCCCACCTCGGGTACGAAAGCGGGATTCGGAAGGAGGTGGAGAGAAGGAGAGAACTGCAACTGGCAGCGATGCTGGAACCAGCCCCTCAGGAAATCCTCACGTTCTCACCCGAGAGCCGCGAGTTTCGCCGTTGGCTCAACCGAATATCGAGGAAATACGCGGATGGGCGTGGTACGCCGACATCCGGCGACGGACCTTCGCCGGTCCACCCAATACGTTACAGAGGTCACGCAGCCGTCCCTCAGGAACCCGCATCGATAAGTGACATTCTTCTGGAAATCCGTGATCGACTCTACTCGACAGTCGAGATAGCCCGTCACGATCGACTCTATGTCTTCGACTCCGGGTCAGGCACGCTCATATGGGAAGCAATCCGCCGCGTGCGTGAAGGATTTGTCTACGGAGTGCTGCCCGACTCCGATGGGTTTGAAATAGTGAGCCATCTTGCCGCGGAACTTCCGGAGCTCGAACGACCGTTGCTTCATCTGGGGAACCTCGCCGACGCGATTCCTGCCGACGCGGTTTTCGACACGCTGATAGCACGCGATCCCCTGACTCGAGGGCAGCCGGCAAAAGGCTCAGTTCTGGACTGGGCAATTGCGCGCATGTCCGAACTTCTCCCTTCCGGCGGCCGCTGTGCCATCGCCCAGATCGTTCCCCGGAATGGAACACGGCCGAGTGATTTCGTCGATTTTGGCAGCTCCGACGCCGACCTGGAGCGCGCAGTACAGGCGGCTGAGGAGACGGTCTACACCAATCCGGAAAGCCCGCTGGTCGGGTGGGGAGAACCGGAGATTCTTTCGGCGATGGAACGCGCCGATTTTACCGATTCCAGCGTCGATTCGGAGGTTTTCCGCGAGTACCGGAACATCCGGCAGGTGGACGTCGAGCGATGGTTGCAGGCCGGCAGTCGGGAAGAAAGCTACGGCGCAGTGATGCGGCGCGCGCTTGCGCCCGAGCTATTCGCCCGCTACGCGGCGGCACTTCTACGTGCCGTTGCCGACCGACCGGTTGTGTGGAGGATCTGTATCTGCTTCGCGTCGGGTCGGAAACCGTAGCAGCCGGGATTTCCAATCCTGCGCAGCTTCCTGCAAAGAGACAAAAAAAGCCCCGGCCTTGAAGACCGGGGCCGGCATGACATTCGTGTACGCCGTCAGAACGGAAATTGCTTGTAGTTATCCTTGGTGAAGTCCTGCGGCGGACCCATGAAAATGGTCTTCCCGTCAGCAGCCACGCGGATCTTCCCAACAGTCGGAACGTCGAGTCCTGTCGTCGGCTTCTTGCCCTCGAGAGCCATCTTCGCGATGTAGACAGTCAGATAGCCGAGCTTAGCCGGATCCCACAGGGTAACCGCATCAAGTGAACCGTCGCTGAAATAGGGTGCCGACATGCTCGGGAGGCTGGTCCCGACAACGGCGATCTTGCCCTGGAGGCCCTTCTCCTGTACCGCCTGAGCCGCTCCAACGGGAGCCGGCGTGCTGATTCCGATAATGCCTTTCAGGTTCGGATAGGCCTTGATCAGATCGAGGGCCTTCTGATAGGCAACCTGCTGTTTCTCATCGGTCGGGACCGGGTCGGTGACGAGGTGGAGTTTGGGATATTTGGTCTTGGCGTATTCCTCTCCGTACTTGATCCACGAGTTGAGATTGGCCGCGGAGAGGCCACCCGTGATGATTGCGTAATCGCCCGAGTCACCCATGTACTTCACCAGAAGATCCCACACGTGCTGACCGTACTCCTGGTCGTCGATCTGGTGAATCGAGTAGTCGACAACGCTCGGATCGGCCGGAGTGTCCCAGTCCATCGTGATAATACCTGCCTGCTTCGCCTTCATCATGACAGGCGTAACGGCGGCCGGATCGTTTGGAGCGACGGCAATAGCGTTCACGCCTTTAGCGATCTGGTCCTCGATGGAGCTGACCTGCGCTGCGGAGTCGACCGTAGTGGGCGCGGTATAGACGAGGTTCACACCCAGATCCTTGGCGGCCTGCTGGGCCCCCTCCTGAGCACGATTGAAGTAGGGAACGCCGACCAGCTTGGGAATCAGAGCAATGGTATATTGCTTTGACGAAGAGGAAGTGCTCGCGGCCGCCTTCTCCTTCTGCCCGCCCGCCCATGCGGTGAGCGAAACCAGAAGCATGACTGCGACACCGAGGAATGTTACACGAAGCGCGTTTTTCATGCGCTACCCCCTAGAAAAGATATTTCATCTGAGAACCTCAGATGTTTGCCTGCGACGAAGCCGGGTCTTCGACCCGGCCGAAGTGTTGAGATAGTTGACGGAAAGAACCGCAATGAGAATCCCACCCATAATGACGTTGGTGATGAACCGATTGAGCCCCACGATATCGAGGCCGCTCGAGACGCCCTGAAGAATAAGCACGGCCAGCACCGTTCCGAGCACCTTGCCGGCCCCCCCCACAATGTCCGTGCCGCCAAGCACCGAGGCGGCCACGCTTTGGAGCAGATAGGAGGAACCGTAGGACTCTTTGGCCGAGTTGTAACGCGAGGTCATGATGACGCCGGCAAGCGCGCACAGCAGAGCCGAGTAGATGTAGAGCAGAAAGAGGATGCGCTTCACATTCACTCCCGAGTAGACAGTCGCAGTCGGGTTGGCGCCGATCATGTAAAGCCGCATCCCATACGAGGTGCGCTCCAGAACAAAATAGGTTACCGCGGCGACGATCACGAAGAGAAAAAGCGGCACCGGAATATTGAGGATTGTTCCGTTGCCGATCCAGAGGAAGGCAACCGGAAAACCGGTAACTGCCCCGCCGCGCGTGATCTGAAGACTTATCCCTTCGAAGAGCGTCATGCTGCCGAGGGTCACAAGGATCGGCGAGACACCGACGTAGGCGACGATCGACCCGTTGAACGCGCCGCAGGCCGCGCCCACTACGAACATCACTACAATCCCTGCGAGAATTGCCAGTGCCGGGCTCTGGTGCGCGGCGTTCAGCCCCGCGATCACGACGCTTCCGATCACGGCTGAGAGCGTCGCGCTGTAGGTAATTGACAGATTGATCCCACCGGTGATGATGATAATCATCTGGGCCAGCGCGAGTATGCCGAATTCCGGCAGCTGGAAACCCATCGACTGCAGCGACCGCGGCCCCAGAAACTTTCCACCCGAAAGACTCGCCATAAGGACAATTACTACGATGAGCAGCATTGCGAGCAAAGACTCGGTGCGAAGAAGAACGCTTCGGACTGATTTCACGCGCTCACCTCCTCACTGGTGTCGATATCGACGCGGGTCTGGCGCGCCTCCGCGCGTTTTTTTCGGATGATATCCACACTCACCGCGACTATGATGACCAGCCCGATGATGATCCGCTGCCAGAAACTCGATATCCGCATCAGGGTGAGCCCGTTGTTGAGCACGGCAATCAGGCTCACGCCGAGAACGGTCCCGAAAAGCGAACCGTAGCCTCCAAGAATGCTGGTCCCACCGAGAACGACCGCGGCGATCACCTGCAACTCGAACCCGTTGAATGCGTTCGGGTCGACCTGTCGCACAATCGACGTGTGAACCACGCCTGCGATTCCGATCAGAATTCCCTCGAACAGATATACGAGAACCGTAATCCGCGGAATATTGAACCCCGCACGTTCCGCCGACACCCTGTTTCCTCCGAGGGCGAAAATCCCGCGACCGAACATTGTGAACCGGAGCAGAAACCAGGTTACAATTGCGGCGGCTACGAAGAAAAGAAACTGAATTGGTACTCCGGTTCGTTCTCCGGCTGCTGTGTGAAAATGACCGATATCGATACGCCCGAAGGTGATGAAACTCTGCGGAATACCTGAGTTGACCCAGTTGCCGCCCGTCACGTAGAACATGACTCCGTAGATGATGCTCATCGTGCCAAGGGTGACCCGATGGGGTGTATCCGAAGTTTCGCGATCAGCAGCCCATTCATGAGACCAAGGATGCCGCCGGAAAGGGCACCCACCAGAAACACAAGC
>DATKUF010000124.1:0-3387 GCA_035530755.1 Spirochaetia bacterium
AAGATACTAACGGAAGCCGAGGACGGCCAGATCAGAGGCGCTACAGCGGCGTGAGGGAACGGACGGGAATCCCGTGTGATTCGGGATGCGATATGTCGTAGAGCCACGATCGGTCAAAAATATTGAACGGATCGACGATCGACGATCGATTCACGGTCAGGCTGTAGAATCCGGTTCCTTGGGTTCGCTGTTTCTCCTTAATCCTCCGCGTGTGACGGTCCAGGATCTTGGGAATACGGAAGTCGGAGATCAAAAGGACGTCTGCATTGCGGAACTCCTCCCGTTCGAGCACTTCCAGCGTACGGTCGATCGCCGGACGTAGATCGGTGCCGCCGTAGAAGGACCGACGAAGAAACTCCACAAAATTGCCCAGTGAATGCGCTGGATCGGTGACCTCGATGGTTTCGATGCGGTCGGAAAAAGCAATTACAAAGGCAGGCCGCGCCTCGCGCACGGCGATGCGGACTATGGCGAACGCCATCGCTTTGGCAACGCGTTCTGCAACACCCGCCATCGACCCGCTCGTGTCAACGCAGAGCAGAAGCGGTCCACGGTCGTCGCGGCGGGTTTTCTGCACACGATTCGTGCGGAACTCAGCACGGAAGTAGGTGTTTTCTGTAGTGTAGGCGAGACAGAGAAGTTCCGATTCCGCGAACTTTTTGTAGAACAACGATTCGGTTACCGGGCTGCTCAGAAGCGCGAGTTCCGAGGCGAGAAGACTTCCGACGTCATTTCCAAAGCGTATCCCGGTGACCTGCGACCGGCCCGCAGTTCCTGCGTAGGGAACAAGATGCACAGCGACCTCTTCCTCCACCTCCGGCGCCCTCTCATCGCGGCCGCGTCCCCGGCCGAGAATTTCGGCAAGTCGCTGAATTGTCGGCTCTTCGGACAGCAGGTTGGCGAACTGCGAGATCGTTCCGACGTCGACTTCCTGCCATCTACCTTCGGAAAGATCCCAGAATCGCTCTCCCGAACCGAACAGGTCTTTCACCGTTTCCATGTATCGGTGCATCATTGGGACCTGCCTGTTCAGCTCGGCAACGTAGGGAAGAAGCGCCCCGTGGAGAAACGAAAGTTCCCGCCGAAGCTCCCGGGTTCTGACTATTCCCCTCCATTGTTCGACGAGCAGCTCCCGCGCCGCCCGCTTCTCGATTGCGACAGTATCCGACGGGGCAAACCGCGTCGCCAACAGCTCGCGATAGACTTCTGTGATCGCTGCCATCTCCGGATATCGGGAAGTGAAATCGAGGATTTCCTCGGTGTGAAGATCCCGCTCGTCGGCGGCAAGAGCTGCCTGCTCTACAAGCGCATTTTCGTCGGGCGTTTCGGCACTGGATTCGGCAAGTGCCCACTGATTTGCGCACCAATGCAGTGCATCGTGTGCGACCCGTTCAGAAAGTGCTGCGTTTCCGTCGGTGAGGCCGGAAAACTTCGCGCGCGCAATAATCCTGCCGACAAGAAATCCGAGCGCCGCTTCCGCGTCGCCGTCCTCCGTCGACTCGATTACCGGATCGACAGGCGCACCTGACTCAGGATTGACGAGAAACCCGAAAAGCGTGCTCTCCAGCTGTTCGCGAAGCTCGCGGGGAAGAATGGCGTCGTCGTGGATATAACTGCAAAAGTGCATTTGCGTATTATCCGAGGGACTCGTAGTACTTTCGGTTTTTCTCGATCTCGACGGTCAGCCGCGCGACATCTTTTGCAGCGACATTCAACCCGGTAAAGGCAATCTCGGCGAGCGCGCGTGGAACAAACAGGTTTGCTTCCGCCTCCTCCTTCTCCGCCTCCTTGAGCGCCGTAATTCTGCCAAGCAGCTCGCGGCACTCGGAAATCAGCGCATCGGAAGTGCGATTCCACCTTTCAACCGCTTCAGCCGGCGGCGCGTGCGAAAGCGTGACGGTACTTTTTTGTCGTTCGGCCTCGATAGCGAAGCGTGTTCCGTCGATGAGCACCGACGGTCCTCCGTGAAAAGCACTCCGCGAGACATTTCGACCTTCGGTTCGCACATAGGTACCGTCATCCGTAAAAAAGAACAGCTCGATATTCGCCGTTCCCGTGAAGGGTAGACCGTCGTAGTCTCCCTTCCAAATTCGAACCTGAAGGCCATCCGGGAAATCTTTCAGCCGGATGTACTCGCCCTCAACCAGAGTCGGGCGTTCCTCTTCCTGTTCGGTAACCTGCAGCGTCGTCTGTTCGACATCACGTTTGAGCTGGGCGAGCGCTTCGACAACCGCCGTTGCCTCCAGAACCGAAGAGTAGCCCTGGGACCGAATGGCACTGTTGACGATCTCTTCTATCCCTTCCTTTTCACTCACTTCATCCCAGATGCAGTGGGCAATTAAGAAACAGTCCATCGCGTCAGTTTGATCCCGCCCGTTCAGGAAAGCCGACGCCCGGAGAAGGTGGAAAATCTTCTTCCACCGGCGATCTGAAACGAACAGCTTCCGGTGTTCGGGGGTGTTTCTGCGCTCATTCTCCTCGCTCAGCCGACGGCGAATCACCGCGGTGATTCGCAACGTGTCATCACTTATCCGCACCTGGTCAATTGCCCTCTGCCATTCCGAATACTCTGAGTCAGTGATTTTCAGTTCGTCCGGCACCCGGTCTTCGAATACGTCTCGCGTGTCTTGAACCATGGCCTGGAACCGGTCCTCGCTCCGAATCCCGGTGAGACACAGCCTGACAAGGAAACGGTCCCAGAATGCTTCAAGGCCCTCTCCCGGTACCGGTAGCTCGTTGGCCGCGGCGATGAAGGCCTTCACCGAAAGCTGCAGCTCCCGTCGTCCGTTTCTGTAGAGTCGTTCATTCAGCGCCGTCAGTAGCGCATTCTGGATGGGTGGACTCGCCTTCCAGATTTCATCGAGAAAGACAATGTCAGCCGTCGGAAGATATCCGTCTACAATTCGCTCGTAGGTGTCTTCGTTCTTGAGCTTGCTTATGGAAATCGGGCCAAAAATTTCTTCCGGCGTACTGAATCGGCCCATGAGGTATTCAAATGCACGCGCGCCGCGAAACGCGTCCTTGACCTTCCGGGCGATGAGGCTCTTGGCAACGCCGGGAGGACCGAGAAAGAATATGCTTTCGCGGGCAATGCAGACCAGCAGCGCCAGCCGGATCGCCTCTTCCCGCTCGTACACGCCATCGTTGATCGTTTCGATAATGGATCGCACCCGGTCACGCACACGCATGGATTTTGTCACTGGAGGCATTCTCAGATGATATGGGGACCCATGTCAATAAAGCGAAAGTATCAACAAGCGTGTTGATTGAAGCGGGGGGAACTTTTGCGTGGTAAGAAGTTAGGGGCAGGTCCGATCCAATCGGGCAGTTGCCACTCTGAGACTCGGAGGTTTTACCGTGCCGGTACCCCGCTTCTGTCCCAATCCG
>DATKUF010000125.1:0-2462 GCA_035530755.1 Spirochaetia bacterium
GACGGACGGGATTGAACCGCCGACTTCCGGGAACTCTCCCGGCGCTCTACCTCTGAGCTACGTCCCCAGATAACCCGGCCGGGCCGAAACACCGTGCCGGGGCCGCGGTTGGTGAACATCCGGATGGCGGCTCAATCCGGATGTTGCCGGGTACTTTTCCGGCAGCCGGACCTACCCACCCAGGTTTCCGGCAGTATTGGCGCTTGCCCCGACACGCGACCCGGGAAAGGAGGTATGAACCCAGACCACGGACGCCAACTTCACATCATTCGAATTGCGATATCGCCGTAGAGAAGTGCAGAAACGATGCGACGTGCCGGGATTCTCCCGACATAGACATACCAATCAGAACCGTCGGCGCCGCCCTGAGAGTTGAACTCGGCAAGATCACCCTGGGACGAGTGGAGGGTCCATATGGCGAACTCGTTCCATCGATACAGACCCGGCTCCAGTCTCGGAATTTCAAATGCTATGCGTGCTTCAAGGCGATTTCCACAGGTGCCCGTTCGGTCGGTCGCCCAGTGCTGTCGCGCAGGCTCTCGGTCGACGGTGAGCCATTGGAGCGGAGCCGCTTTCATGTAGCGGCCGTCGCGCAGCGGCCACATCAGGGTACCCTTCGTGAGCCCCAGGCGCTTGATCAATTTCGCGTTCTGCGCCGTTGCAAAATGATAGAGAACCATCAGACGAGCCCCATTCGAGCAAGTGCCTCGTCGTCAATGAACCGTTTTTTTCCTGACTGCGACTTCTGCTCTCGTCGTGCACGGAACAAGTTGACCACCGCTTCCATGACGTCAGCCTGAAGACGCAATTCGTCCGCTTTGTTGAGCGTTGCGGGGAACGGGAGCGCCTCTTTCAGGGAAATATCGCGCTTCATGCACCGCAGCGCACCGGTCGCGATATCGAGGTCGAAGGCCTCATCCATCTGGTCGACGATGCCGAGCACGATCGAAACGACGCCGGCAACATGGCTCACCTCGTCCTTGTTCAACTCTTCGTGGTCGGCCATGTGCACGCCCCCTGCTTCAGTGCTTCATTAAGTCGTGCTGACGGGATCAGATAGTGATACGCAGTCAGATTCTCGTTGTTTTCCCACCACCCGGCAGTTGTGAGTAAATAGTCCTTGAACGACTTGTCGAGACCGTGCCCGATAATGGTCACTCCTGTTACCGATCCGTCGGGCAAAGTGGATCTCGCGTTTTTTGTCTTCATCAGATTGTCTCCTCCGGCCGTATCCTCGAATCCGACCCATACCCTGATGCTGAGAGACGCCACGAACGACACCAGTATTCCGATGTTGAGAAGGATCGAATCCCGTAGAACGCTGATTACGCCGAGAGTGTTCATGCCGTCCTCCCCTTCGCCGCGTACTCCTGCACCGACTCCATCGAAAAGCGAAGAGGATGTTCGAGAATCGGATCCGGAAGCCTGCTCGTGTTCCGGTACCAGGTACGCGGGTTGATTCCCATTACCCGACACGCTTCCTGGAGCGAGTACGTCTTTTTCACGGCGACCAGTTTCTCGAGTTCAGCGACCCGGAGGCCGATCGCAGATATCGCAGCCTGCTGTTTCCGGGTGGAGTCGTTGAGGTTCGCGAGTGACCGATCTACGCCGGCGAGAGAGTCCGAGATTTGTCCGAGGAGGATTTCAAGGTTTTTGAGATCATTCATCGTCGTTTCCTTTGCCCGTGGTGGTCGTTGCAGACGTCTGCAAATCGTTTTCTTCGGTGGAGTGTGCTTTGACATGCCCCCGCTTGAGTTCGTCGTACTGCAGAAGCTTGTATTGGTGCTTATTGAGAAGGATCCGGAGCGAGTAAAGGCGGAGATTTGCAACCGTTCGCCGCTGGATGGCAGCTTCCTGAACGGCCGCCTTCGAGAACTCTCCGTCAGGTATCGTGACTTGCACTTTCACGCCGTCGCCTCCATGAAGCGTTTGTGCGCTTCGTTCTCCCATCGGGTTACCCATTCGAGGTTCGATACGTGGTTGTTGGTCGGGTCGCAATCGAAGTGGTTGACCTCGTTCGCGAGCCAGTTCGTGGATGGAGGGAGAAACGCCTTCGCCACCAGGCGGTGAACAAGGAACGGTTTGCGGCGGCCGAGTCTCCAGAGATTGACTCCGAGATACAGGTTACTCCGTCCCCGCGGACATTGACGCAAAATCCGTCCTGTTCGGTTGTTTCTCACTCGCCCGTGGTCGGACACCGAATAATCGGTGTAACCCGCGATCGGCAACCACTGCTCGCTCATAGGTCGACCTTTCGCAGCGCAACTATCGCGGAGATGTAGTGAGGGTGATACTCAACACAAGTGGCAGTCTCGCAGGTGCGTAGGTGAGCTGAAGCTTTGCGGAAATCCGTGCTGCCGTCGGGACGGCAGCCGCAATCGGTTGAATAGCACGCTCTGTGGGTGCCGGTGACGTTCGTGACCGGAACGCCCGAGATATTCCGCTGGCCACTCATGCCGGTT
>DATKUF010000126.1:0-15292 GCA_035530755.1 Spirochaetia bacterium
GGGAGAGCCCAAATGCACCGCGGGTGGCGAGGCGCCTGTTTCTCCAGGCGCGGACCAGTTCGAACCCCGCGGATACCCAGAAAGGAACCGCCAGCGCAATGAGCACTATCGCGGCCCAGACGAAGATTCCGCGGTAACGAAGGGTAAAACTGCCGGGCGAGGGGAAAAGCAGAGAAGCCCCGACGGCGCCGATCATTGCGGGGCTGACAATGAGCAGAAGACGCGGCGCGTCACCAAAAAGAGTTCTGGGTTTGGTTTCAGGCATGTTTGCTCCGGTCCTGACTCACAACGATCTCTCGGTCAAATTATGGAGTGTTCTTATCGGTCGTACGATGGAGAGCTGCGCACGCCGTTCACTGCGCGGGCAATCCCATTATAGTTTGCGGCGCAGGTACGAGCAAGCGCACGCCCTCCGGCCGGCGCACGGCCCTCCCGCGGTGCTTGATCGAAACCACCTGACAACAAGCAAGCAGGAAACGCTCATTCGCGCGTGAAAAGTGCGACTTGCGTTGTCCAAACCGTCTGTATTGGATATCATGAATATACCAATTGCGTCGGTCGCCATTTGGGACCGCTCAATGTCACCGGAACGGAAGAGGTGCCTGTATGAATAGCAGACAGATTGCGGACAACATCCACGCTCTCTCGGTAGATGATCACTCCACGCCGTTATTCGAAGGGCTCTGGCCTGTGCAACCGGGAGGCGTTACCTACAACTCGTATGTAATAATCGATGAGAAGAACGTTATCATTGACCTTACCCGTGAGTTCAAGGCCGAAACGCTGCTGGAGGCCGTTTCGTCCATAGTGGACCTGGCGAAGATCGACTATCTTGTGGTCAACCATATGGAACCGGATCATTCGGGAGCTCTGCGAACTCTCGTGCGTATTGCGCCCAATGTGAAGATTATCTGCACTCCGGCCGCTACCGCCATGCTCGAATCCTACTACTCCATCAAGACCAACATCCACGAGGCCGCTGACGGAGAGAAGCTCAAGATCGGGAAGAAAACTCTGGTCTTCCACCACACTCCGCTGGTGCACTGGCCCGAAACGATGGTCACATTCGAGGAAACAACCGGGACACTCTTTTCCTGCGATCTGTTCGGTTCCTACGGGGCGGCAACGGAACAGGTGTACGACGATGAGCTGAGCAACATAGACGAGTACCTCAAGGAATCCCTGCGTTACTTTTCGAACATTCTCGCGAAGTTTTCTCCGCAGGTGGGCAAAGCGGTCGAACTGGCGCGCAGACTTGCTCCCAAAGTGATTGCACCGTCGCACGGTACGATCTGGCGGAAGGATCCGGGCAGAATTGTCGAACTCTACGGAAAATGGGCAGGTTACGGAAGCACGGGAGGCGAACCGGGCGTCACGCTGATCTATGCTTCCATGTACGGCAACACAGCCGAGGCGATGAATGCAGTGGTCCGGGGCCTCGCTTCCGCATCGGTGACTGCAAATGTGTTCAACGTGAACGAAACTCACCTGAGCCACATTCTGCCGTCGCTGTGGGTCAACCGGGGAGTAGTCATCGGCTCGCCTACCTACGAAGGCAACATCTTCCCCGGAATTCGGCACGTGCTCATTGACGCAGGCGCGAAGCGCATTTTCGGAAAGAGCGCCGCTTTCTTCGGAAGCTGGTCGTGGTCAAGCGGAGCTCTTCGGGAAATCACCAACGTCGTGAAGCCCTTCCATTGGGAGGTAAAGGAGGCGCTCGAGTTCGAAGGCGCCGCGAAGGAAGATGTGATGCGGAAGGCGTTCGAGCTAGGTGCCGCTTTCGGAAAACGAATCAAGGCGGGCAAGTAGCCCGCGCCGGACCAGGCGATGCAGGTCTGCCGGCGCAGCTGCCGATACGTCCAAGTCACCATCTGCCTCGCCGTCTCATTCCTTTTCATCTGCTGCACGGCGACTTTCACCGGCCGCGTTTCGGTAAAGGGCAGCGAACCGCACACCTATCTCGCAATTGAGATTCCCGGCGGCGAAGAGCTCGAAATCACGGGCACCCTGGTCGACGAAATCCGGGCGAAGTTTCAAGGCAGAACAATCACCGTCGAGGGTACTATCACCGACAAAGGATCCGGTCCCGGATTCCCCCCGAAACTGCGTGCCACAAGAATAGCCGAGTAGGAGATCTCGAGAGTGCATGATATAATTCCGCGGAAACTCCTGATATGAAAAAAATCGGCATCATCGGCGGGATGAGCTGGGAATCGAGCCTCGAATACTATCGGCAGATCAACCGGCTCGTTCAGGAAAGAATTGGCGGTTTGAGCTCAGCCTCCTGCATCATGGACTCAGTGGATTTCGGTCCGATTGCCGATCTCATGGAGGCCGAAAACTGGGACGCCATTTCGGCGATTCTCGGGAATTCCGCGCAGAGTCTTGCAGGCGCGGGCGCGGAAATCATTGTTGTTGCGACCAACACCATGCATCTGCTTTACGAAGAGATCTCCGCCCGAGCCGGCGTACCGGTGATTCACATTGCCGATGCAACCGGAGATGCAGTTCGCGATGCCCGCGTGACAAAGCTCGCCCTGCTCGGAACGAAGTTCACCATGGAAAAACCGTTCTACGCCGAACGGCTGAGCACCCGATACGGCGTGCAGGTGTTGACCCCTCCGGCGGAAACGAGACTCGAGCTCAACCGCATCATCTTCGAAGAGCTGTGTCGGGGAGAGTTCAACAGATCGTCAACGAAACAGATTCTCGAAATGATAGTCGACCTGACGGAACAGGGGGCTGAAGGAGTTGCACTCGCCTGCACAGAGCTCCCCCTTGTGATAGGCCAGGATGAGGTGGCCATTCCAATCTTCGATACCTTGAGCCTTCATTGCCGGGCGGTGGTCAACGCCGCCCTGTCCTGACCGGTGCGCCGGACTGCAACAAATCCCACCGCCCGACATTTTGACCTTTGGCGTAAAAGAACGTATAATGTTGGCTCACTGAAAAACAGGAAAGTCGGGGTAGCGCTGAATTGCTCAAACGGGTCAAAGGTCAAAAGATACGGTTGGAAGGATTCAATAATCTCACAAAGTCGCTGAGCTTCAATATTTACGATATTTGCTACGCGAAATCGCAAGAGTCCCAGATAGAGTATCTCGAATACGTTGACGATGAGTACAGTTCCGGCGTCCTTCAGACAATCATCGAAGCGGTCACCAACATCATCGACGCCAAACTCCTTCATATATCAACCCAGGACTACGAGCCGCGCGGTGCGAGTGTCACCGCTCTCATCGCCGAAGGCGAAATGCATATGCCGCCGACTCCACGGTCGCTGCAACAAACCCTCATCGGTCACCTCGACAAGAGTCACATTACCGCTCACACCTATCCCGAGCTCGATCCGACTACCGGAATTGCAACATTCCGCGTGGATATCGACGTGTCTACCTGCGGGATGATCTCTCCGCTCCGAGCGCTGCACTACCTTATCAACAGCTTCGATTCCGATGTTGTGCTTCTCGACTACCGTGTTCGAGGCTTTACGCGCGACTCCAAAGGAATGAAGCACTACATCGATCAGGACATCACCTCAATCCAGGACTACATTTCCGACGACGTTCTGTCCAAGTACATCGCCTATGACATCAACATCATCTCCGACAATATGTTCCACACAAAGATGCGCAAGAAAGACTTCAGAATGAGCGAGTATTTGTTCGGACCGGAGGCAGAGAAGGTCCAGGGTCGGGAACGAAAAGCGATAAAGGACGTCCTCAAGAAGGAAATGCAGGAAATCTTCGAGTGTCACAACTTCTAGCGCAGCGGCGAAAAGGAACAGATGACCGACGAGAAGCGAGTCTTCCACGAGTGGCTGAACCGTTCGAGCGGATTCTTCTATACCGTCAATAAGACCCTCTATAAAGGCAAAACACGATTCCAGGAAATCGAGCTCGTCGACACCGATGAGTTTGGAAAAGTGCTGCTGCTCGACGGGGTCACGCAGGTAGCGGAAAGGAACGACTGGCAGTATCACGAACCGATGGTTCACATGCCGCTTCTCAGCCATCCCCGCCCGGAGCAGGTCCTCGTCGTTGGCGGAGGCGACGGCGGAATACTCCGGGAGGTCCTCAAACACCCGACGGTGACCCACGTCGATCTCGCGGAGCTCGATGAAGAGGTCGTCGCGTTTTCGAGGGAATACCTCCCGGAAATATCGGGCGGAGCATTCGATGACCCGCGGGTCTCCTTTCACATTACCGACGGCCGGGCCTTTGTCGAATCGTGCAGCAGGCGTTACGACGCAGTCATTATGGACATGACAGACCCTGCAGGCCCATCGGAGATGCTCTATACCCGGGAGTTCTTCTCTCTCGTGGAACGCAGTCTCAGGGACGATCGGGGAGTCTTCGCGATGCACAGCGAGAGCCCGATAACGAGGCCCGTCGCATACCAGTGTATCCGCAAGACGCTTGGTGCCGTGTTCGGCGAAGTGCACAGCATCTTCGCTTTCATTCAGATGTACGCCACGCTTTGGTCGATTACGACCGCCTCACAGCAGACAAGTCCGAGGAACCTGCCCGCAGGGGAGGTGTCCCGCAGGATCAAAGACCGCGGGCTGTCCGGCCTCCACATGATCGACGCGGAGAATTGGCAATCGGTGCTGGCGATCCCGCCCTACGTCGCCATGCTCGACGGTTCGGGTATTCCGGTGATCACCGACGAGAAACACTCCTTTCCGGACAACTTTGCGCGGTAAAGTTGCTGCTTGACCGTGCCGATACACTTCTCTATCATGTGCTAACCCTTACAGGAGCCGCGTTTGGAAGCAACAATCCGGTCCGTGGGTTCGTACGTTCCAGTTCGACGGATGTCGAACGACGAACTTGCCCAGATCGTCGATACCTCTGACGAATGGATCTATTCACACACTGGAATAAAAAGCCGGCACATAGCCGCGGAAGAACAGGCGGCGAGCGATCTGGCCGTCCAGGCGTGCACGCAGGCCCTCGAACTCGGCGGAATGTCACCGGACCAGATCGACTTCATCCTGCTTGCAACATCCACCCCCGATTTTCCGGGTCTCCCTTCGACCGCCTGCATCGTGCAGGACCGGCTCGGGTGTGCCAACGCCGCCGCGATGGACGTCGTTGCCGCATGCACCGGATTCATCTATGCCCTTGAGACCGCACGAGCCTTCGTAAGATCCGGTACGGCAAAAAACGTCCTCGTCGTCGGTTCGGAAGTGTACAGCAAGATCCTCAACTGGAAGGACCGAAATACCTGCGTGCTGTTTGGCGATGGTGCAGGCGCAGCAGTCGTCACGGGTGTTCAGGATGGCGGAAATCATATCATCGACTCCTACCTGCGTTCTCACGGTGCAGGAGCGGAAAGTCTCTACCGATGCGCCGGAGGATCACGAAACAAGCTTGAGCCTGCAAAAACAGATCCAAAAGATCTCTATCTCTCAATGGACGGCAGACGCGTCTACGTATTCGCGGTTCAGGCGATAATCGATACCATCCGTGTCCTGCTGGACCGAAACCATCTTACGTTCGACGACGTCGACTGGGTCGTCCCTCACCAGGCGAACGTGCGCATTCTCGAAGCCGCCTGCAAACGAGCCGGCTGGCCGCAGGAAAAATTCTTCGTAAACATTGCCGAGTATGCAAATACGTCAGCCGCCTCAATTCCGATGGCGCTGCGCGAGATGGAGCAAAAAGAGCTGCTTCGACGCGGACAACTCATTCTAACAGTAGGATTTGGTTCCGGCCTCACCTATGGCGGGAACCTGCTGCGCTGGTAGTCGCAGCGACTACTTTGTCCCGCTCGCGGTGTATATCGGGAACACCAGACGGAGCCCGCCGCTGACGGTAACGAAGTGAGACGTTCCTGATGAGCCGTAGTCGAAACTGTTCGTCAGGTCGTAGTCCACCCTTCCAACGATGCCGAGCGCTGAGCCGCCAAGACCGAAGTAGAACCCCAGTTCCCCCACAGCGGAGAGTGTTATTGGTTTCCAGTAGTTTCCGCTGTACCAGGTCGAAGCGAGGTCGAACTGATTGTCGTTCCAGTCCCAATAGACTCCCCCGGGAGCAATAGCTATGTTCAGCGCGGGGCCCAGCGCGGCGGTGAAGCTCAGTCCTTTGTCCACCAGAACGAAAATCTCTGCCATCACGGGTATCTGGAGGTAGAGTATGTTCTCGCTGACCCAGATGTTGTTTGTCGGGTCTGCGTCCACCGGGTAGTTCCACTCGTAGTATCGGCCCTTCGCTGCAACATTGAGCTGAGCTTGCAGCCAGAACGATCTGGTAATGTTGGTTTCTGCCGACACTCCCGCCGACCACGCGAAGACTGATTTGTCCGCGCTGCTAGACCCTGCGGACGGGAACAACGGCTGGTTGTATGCGCTGCCGTGGCCGTTACTGCTTCCCGCGGTGAAGGCGAGACCGAGCCTGACGATCGAAAATGGCGTCGCCGCGAACGTCTGCGATTGCCCGGCGGCCGCCTCACCCGTAGACTGGCCGGCTGCATCGGACCTGGCTGTCGCGAGTGCAGGGAGCTCGAAATCGACGACACGCCACTGACCGTATTCCCAGGTCCAACTTATTTCGGTTGACGAGTCGCCGACCCGATATTCGGTTCGAATGTCATCGGCGACGCCGATTTTTCCCTGATCTGCAACATTCACGCCGCTGTATTCGACCGCATCGCCGCCCTCGCGCTTGCCGAGCGCAACCCAGAACAAATAGTAGAGGCTGGTTCGCATTGTTTCGATCGGATCCTCGAAGAACTGCTTTTCCCATGTTTTGGGATCATCGACGGTGCTGATTATCGTCTGAAACGCCTCCCAGCCGCGACGGCCGACCTGCGCGTAGGAAATGAACTGATGAATCTTTGCAAGGTCAGGGTTGGAGCTTCGCAGCTCTGCGGCTAGGACCTTGCAGGTTTGATCGAGCGCCGCACTCATGGATGGGCCGCTCGCGTGGACCGCGATTGCCTTCCGTGCCCGTTCGATTACCGACAGGAGCATGTTCGCCGGGATCGAAAAGTTGGTATTTTCACGCTGCGTGGCTTTCCAGGTGTTGACTCCGATCACATCGTATCCGGTGACGCTTCGGGGATCCCGAACCATCAGAGGGCCGCCGCTGTTGCCTTTGTCGATCTGTGCCGAGTGTTGAATCAGATACTCGTATCCCTGAAAACCGACCGGGCGGGCGCGTGAGTTGGTAACGATTCCAGTCGAGAACTGCCACAACGGTTCGCCGCCAAAAGCCGGAAAACCGGCCGAAAAAAGCTGCGTACCGTCCGGCATGAATGCGGTGTTGATCGGAAACCCCCTGCTGAAGACCCGTTCCCGCCCGGGAAACTGCACAACTGCAATGTCCATGAAGTCGTCAACATAGACTATAGGAGCGTCGGAATAGGTTTTATAGCTTCCGTCCAGCTGCTCGAATCCTATGTTGACGGTTGCCGCCTCGGAAACGACATGACGATTGGTGATGATGAAATTTTCGCCGTCAGCGGCAACGTAGACCCAACCCGTGCCGAAACCTCCCGCTTTCGCATATGCGGCGAAAAAATCGGCGAGCTGCTTCTGCCCTTGTTGTGAAAAATGGGTTGCCAGCGATTCGAATGTTGCGACGGTGTCCGGGTGGAAGTTGGTTCGAATGAGGGCCACGTACTCTTTGAGATCGGCCTGGGCGAATGCTTCACTCCCCGGCAAGATAATTGCGAGGACGAAAAACAGGGTTGCCCCATACCTGTGGGCCAGCCGACGATTCCGCTGCATAGTGGACCCCCTTTGAATGACTGCACACAACGGTTCACCGGCACCGATGCGTTCAATGCGTTGAGATTTGGTAGATAACAAATATTATACATACGAGATACGTAATACACAATGAAAAAAAGGAGATCGTTCGTCGACCGAAATGCTACCTGCGCGGCTCACCCTCGGCTTCCCAGGATTGACCACCTCGTAGATAGAAGAGCAGGCTCCTCACCGGGAGCCCACGGAAAGAATGGTCCGATAGAAGATCTGGAGCAGCAGCGCGGTAGAAATCGAGCTGAAGGTCGTACTCCCCCGGACGGATCGCTCGATCGGTCTTGAAATCCACGACGAGTATCTCCTGCGGCACTCGTACCATCAAGTCGATTTGGCCGTGAATGAATTGCTCCACCCCGCTTTCAACGCGCCGAAGAACGAACGGAACTTCAGTTTGAACTTCGCTGCCCTTGCCCATCAATTCAGCAACGGACGATCGCATGAAGTTCTCTGAAAGAGACCACGCATCACCTATTAGTGTCGTGATCTGTTCGGGGCTGAGCTTCTCGACAATCACCGCGAGACCTGCCTCTCGAAGCTCTCTGGCGGCAATTTCACTCGCGGCCGAAAGCAGACCCGATATACGCCGCTGAAGGATCAGATGACAAAGCGTGCCAAACTGACTCTCCAACTCGTACTCGACGAGCAGCGAATCCGATGCAATCGCCGGCAACGGAGACTCAGAGACCGCCGGGGCACTCGTTCTCTCCTGGTTCAGTTCGGTAACCGTGAACGTCGTTCGGGGGAACGAACGGTCAACAATCTCGCTGCTGCGGTACAGTTCTACCGCAGCTTTCAAATCGGGCCTTTTGGCCGGGCGATGCATGCGGAGAAACTGGTCGGAACTGATATCGGGGATAGTTTCGGTGAGGAGAGCGAGATCTGTATTCTCGCCCGTTGCCCTCATGAAGATATTGAGCAGCGCATCGTCACTATCGGCGTTCCGCGCATGATGGACCCCGGACACCACCAGGTGCGACTGTGCGCGGGTCATTCCCACGTAGAGTACTCGCTTGAGTTCCGCGCGTTCGCGAGCCTGCCGTTCATCCTTGCCCAGGTTGAAGAAGTAATTCACGCGCTTGCGCGATCCGGGGGCACGGTCTGTGGGCATTTGATTGAACGTGAGTCCGTATTCCGGATGCACGTAGTAGGGTCGGGTGCCGGAACCTTCGGCGCGACCGGTGTTTCCCATATTTGCGAGAATCACAATCGGGAACTCCAGGCCCTTCGCCGCGTGAATCGTCATGATCTGCACGCCCCGCACCTGTTCACGGAGTACGGAGAGCTCGGGAAGTTTCTCATACTTGCCAAGGTGCGGCCGAACGATGTCCAGAAACTCTGCAAGCGTATCACCGGTGTTGCGTTCTGCGAGTGCGGTGAAATAGTCGAAGTACTCGAGGTAGGTGTGGTACGCAGGATCACGCAGCAGCGTATATCGATATCCGAAGTCGTACCACAGGACCCGCAGCAGCTCCGCGGTCGGAACGTGGTCTGCAAGCTCGCCCAACCGCTGGAACAACCGCCGTCCAGATTCATACCGCGAGAGATCCGGTTCCGACAGATCGCAGTGCTCGAAGGGTGGATTCTTCGAGGCGAGGATCCGTACGAGCGCGTTGTCGGAAACGTGCACGAACGGACTTCGCAAAACGGCGGCGTAGGCGACGCGGTCATACGGATGGATCACAAGCTGGAGCACGGCATACAGATCGTTCTGGGGTGCTTCTAGAAAAAGGCTGCGAATGGTCTGAGACGTGTAGGGAATATCGTGGAGGCGAAGCATTCGTTCGTAACGTATCTGGTTACTGCCGGACCGCAGAAGTATTGCGAAGTCATCGAACGTCGCGGGCCGCACGTGGCCGTCGCCGGGAAGCAGAAGCGGCTTCCGACCGCGGACCGAACGATCGATAAATGCAGCCAGTGCGACTGCCTCCGCATCATCGCGATGGAGCGTGTTCGCGCCTGATTGATCTACCACACCGGTCTCAAGCGGCTTATACAGAAATCGAATGGATGCAGTTTCCGGAATCGTTTGGGCGGCACCCGCTTGGCTGGAGACAGAAGGGTCGGAGGGGCTTCGAAGCGGCTCGAACTCCGCCTCATAAGGAAGTTCCGAAGAAGCCATTATCGAAGAAAACAGTGAGTTGAAGAAACCGATGAGCGTGGGGTGGCTTCGATAGTTGGTCGGCAGACTGAGGCTGCGCCCTCCGTTTGCCGCGATCTGCGTCGAGAGCTGCTTGAACACGCTGACGTCCGCGCCACGGAACAGATAGATCGACTGCTTCTCGTCACCGACAAAGAAGAGCTTGCCAGGTTCCAGCTCATCGGACTCCGGAACCCATCCAGCAGCCGCGCGATCCGGCTTCTGTGCGAGCAGGAAGAGCAGATCCCGCTGCAGGCCGTTGTTGTCCTGGAACTCATCGATGAGAATTTGGGAAAATTTCCGCTGGTAGTAACGCCGGAGATCGAGGTTGTCACGCAGAATCGAGACCGCCAGCCGCATCACGTCCTCAAACGACAGTAGCGCCTGCTGCTGCTTACGGTTCAGCAGGATCCCTTCGAACTCGGAGACAAGTGCGAACAGCTCCCGCGTAGCAGGAGCCAATTTCAGCGTGCCGACGATCTCCGCCGCAGCCGCACAGTGTGGCCGGAGCATTTTGAGGGTTTCCTTCGCCGCCACCAAGTCCGGTCGAACCACATGCCCCGGCAGCGAGATCGCCCACAGCTCGGCAGCCTGACGGCTGACGGTGTCGAAATCGCCCGCTCGAACCAGGTCCGGCCAGTCGGAAAGGTTTTCGAACCACGCAGCAAGAGCACGAACCTTTGCTCCTGCGGCGGGATCGAATGTGAGGGCCTCCGCTCGCAGCGATGAGACCGCCTGATAGACTCGCTCGACGTTATCGATCAGTGCCCGCTCCTGTCCCTGGCCGAGCGCCGCAAAGTCGGTTCGTTCCGATACGGAAAAGTAGTTGAGGCCAAGCGGCAACAGGCACTCCCGCCAGACGCCTTCGAAGCTGCTCTGCTCGATCAACTCCACCAGCGCGTCGTTGTGCCGGTGAACAAGCAGGAACTCCATCGCGGTCTCCTCGACAAGCTCGGCGACTCGCTCTTCGTCGGTGGAGAAGTCCGGCGGAATGCCGAATCGCGTGCAGTCCGCGCGGGCGATCTGGCCGCAAAAACTATCGAGGGTGGATATCTGGGCGCGATCGAATCGCGGCAGCGCCGCCGAAACCAAAGGATCTTCCTGCATGCTCAACAGCCTGCGGTATATCCGATCATGCATTTCAGCTGCTGCCTTGCGAGTGAAGGTGAGCGTCAGGATGCTGTCGACTGTGGCCCGGCCGGTACGTATCAGCCGGAGGTACCGCTCCGCGAGTACGGTGGTCTTGCCTGATCCAGCGCCGGCCGAAACAACGGCGTTGACCTCAACGGCGACTGCCGCCCGTTGATCCGGATCGAGTTCACGCTCTGCGTGGGAGCTCACAGTGTCCTCACGGCGTACCGGGCACGGCACACGGATCGCATCGGACATCCAT
The DNA here is from genome assembly GCA_035530755.1 of Spirochaetia bacterium. Classification (GTDB taxonomy): domain Bacteria; phylum Spirochaetota; class Spirochaetia; order DSM-27196; family DATKUC01; genus DATKUC01. The sequence goes on from DATKUF010000126.1 coordinate 11,305, forward strand.
CACATCCCGCCTCCCGACCATCTTTTTCAGTCCCGACTCGGTAATCTCCCCTGCGAATCCGTTCTGCAGTGACACCGACGAGCGCGGTAACCCTGCCCATGAGCTCGTCGAGCTCTCCGGCATCGACCAATCCGCGAGGGCCACTGCGGTCGAACACGGTAATGTATTTTCCTGACTCGATCGAGTAGTAGGCAGCCCGATCGAGGTCCCGGTTCTTCGCACGGGCAAGCACGGCGTAGACGGGAATCTGCAGAACACCGCTGTCGATTGCGGCGGTTTCGGCTCGATCTTCGCTTTCGGAATCCTCGTTGTCCTCACTGTCTTTTGCGGCAGTCGCCCCTGCGCCGACCGAGCTGAGCAGTCGCTCGAACGCACTTCGACCCGGTGCCCGATTCTTCTTGTAGTCGACAAGGGTATAGTCATCCCGTTCGGGGTCGCGAGTGATTCGGTCAATACGCCCGAAAAGCTCCACCCCGGAATCGGGAAGCTGGGTGGAAAACCAGTCCTCTGCGGATTCGAGCCGGTGACCGGAAGAGAACTCGACGTCGGCCGCGATAAGAAGCGGAAGGAGCCGCTTTGCGGATCGCCTGAAAACCTCTGCGAGCGGCTGGTAGAGTGGACGTGCCGCAGGGACGGGAACTCGGCCGTCAAGGCTGAGGCGCACGCGAACCAGTCTTGGCTGAACCGCCCGATCGATCAGGGAATCGAGCAGGCGCCGGTACTCTTCTGCGGACTCAGCCTGAAACACTCCCGTGTTGCTTGCTATCGCGCGATAGAGCTCTTCGAGCACCTGGTGGTAGAGGTTTCCGAACGTCAGCGCACCGTAATAATCGAGCTCGAACGGTTCTTCGCGAACGGCGAGGCCATAGAGAAGCGAGTAGGCGAACGGGCAGGTCCGGAAGCTCTCAAGGTGAGCTGCGCTGAGGTGAAGAAATCCCTCGTAGCGAGTAGAAAGCTGGTCTTCGAGCAACAAACGGCGGACCACATCATCATCGATCTCGTCGCGAAGAAAGTCGGCACCGCGCGGCGCGAACCCCGTCTCGGCTTGATACATCAGACCCGACAATTGGGATGGATAAAGACGCGAGGGCATAAGCAGCGGGTCACCGGATTCCCAGAAGAGTCTCTCGGCGCGGTAGCCGTCCATCGTTGACCTGCTTACAGGAACTGGCTCCACGAGACGCCGCCTGACAAAATAGCCGGACGCAAGCTGCGCACCTTTTTGCGTTTCCCGTGCGTAGCTGATCGACACCTCTTTCCCTGATCGCACGTAAAGATCCATAAACGGATCGGAAAGGTCCTGATCACCGACCAGAAGCCGCTCCTTTTCGTCGTCCCGAAGATAGGAATAATGACCAAGGATGACCCGCGTCGCATCATGAGATGCGCCGACTATGAAATGGTGAGCGGGACAAAGACCGGCAGACACTCGATACGAGTAGACCGGGATTCCCTCATTGCGGCCGCGCGGCACGTAGAGCTTGTCCTTGAGGGATGAAATCCACAGCGTGTACGGATTGATTCCGTCGAGCAGACCATGCCCGCCCTCTTGCGCACCGGACAGCTCAGCTTCGGCCGTGACCAGGTCAGATAGAATCTCCATACAGGACTGGAATGCCGGAAGATCGTCGGCGTCCCAGGACGCGGTATCGAGGAACTCCTCGTAGAACGCGTACACTGCGTCTCGGAGAAGGCGAAAAGTCTTCGCTTTCAAGATGCGATCAATTGAGCGCCGCAAACGGCGATAGTATGAAAGCAGACCCTGGGCCAGCTGTCCGGCAGCCGTCGCATCGTCCGGTGTTTCACGAAGCGTGGCGACCGATCGGCCCGCGCCGGCGAGAGTGAATCCTTCGACCCACGCGTCCCGACGAGTTCCGTCCCGCTCGGTCCAGGACCTCGCGACATTCCAGTGCAAACCAAACCGAACAAGTGCTTGATTCTGTGTCCTGTCACGCCAGGGAACGGCCTGGTCCAGACACAGACTTCCAAGTGCGGAAACGCTGTATCCGGCGGTGCTCGCCCGGCCTATACCGTCGAGGAAGCGGCCCGCCGGATAGTCCGAAAGCGTCTTTCCCGCTCGAAATGCCAGCGGGATGCGCCGCAGCAGCGCCTCGCGCGCCAGAAACATCTGATAGTCCGCTGCGGCCAGCAGCGTGATGACGATCGACCCCGGCTGAGCACCCTCATCAAGCAGCTGCTCAACCAGGTCGAGCAGCGCACGAGTCTCCTGCACGCTGTTCTCATATTCACGAAGCTTCAAAGCTGATTTCTGTCGAACGGATCCGGACGCGGCCTCGGGCAGCTGCACGACAGTTATGCCGTCGCTTGCCTCGAGCTTCTGCGCGTATTCGTGGAAGTCATCAAGAACCTCCGTGAAGAACAGGAAGTAGTCTCGCGTAATCGAGGAGATCTCGGCTTCCGCCCACGCCGGTTCGAAAAGTCCGAATCTGTCGAGAAAGTCGGAATACCCTTGATACAACGCAAGCAAGTCGGCGGTAAGCTCCGAACCGATGACCGCTTCGACGGAAGATCGCCGCTTGTGAAAAAGTGCGCGCAGGCCTGCAAGCACCGAACCAATGTAACGCTCAAAAGGCTCGCTGTTCTCTGAGAAAACCGGATCGACCAATCGCTTCAGGAATGGCGACTCGCGGTTGCGAGCAAGGAAAGCCGACACGAATACGGTTCGATAGAGCCGGTTCGCCGGGCGTCGGGTCTGGTGAGATCGAAAAACCATCTCTTTGAACGTATCCCAGGAAATGAAACGATCAGCACGAACCGCAACTCTGTTCGTCAAACGAAGCAACTCCGCTCGCCAGAACGAAGCGATAACTTCCGACGGAAAGACGAACACGGAGTTCCCTTCGGTTGCGTGGGCAGTTATAAAGTCAGCCGTAGTCACAGGCATGATCGAAAAAGAAGTATAACACGGCTCACCCGCCTGTAAACACAAGCCCGGGAAATGCCGATGGGGAGAATGGAGGCCGTTAAATGACCACAGCGACATCTTCCCGCGTCTTCCGCGTAAAAACTGTGAATGGGGTTGAAACCTATATTCGCATTCTACGCGACACCGAGGACGGATACGACATACTGATCACCAGTCAGAGCCATGGGAGAGAGCGGACATCGGAAGAGTACATCAGTCGGGCGTTAGTACAGTCATGTATGAGAACCGGGTACCTGACCGAAGTCACGAATGAAGTTTCTGCCTGATAGGAGAAAGCAGGGCTTCTGTCTATTTCGAAAAGGTACCCACTAACTCGGATTGTTGCAGAATGTGGCCCTGCATCGCTGAAAGCAGCTGTTCTTTGGTCGCCCCCGGCCGGAGAGACAGCTGTGCATCAAGCGCGTACAACTTGAAAAAATAGCGGTGGGTACCGGACGGTGGGCAGGGTCCCGCGTACCCAATCCTTCCATTACTGCCTTTGCCCTGAAACGTTCCGTCCTGCAAACGTTCAGTCTTCGGGACCGCGCGTTCGAACGCCGTTCGATCCACGGGAATATTGTACACCACCCAATGAACCCATGTTCCCATTGGCGCATCTGGATCATCCACGATAAGTGCCAGGCTCTTTGTCTCGGAAGGAACGTCCTCCCAACGCAGCGCGGGCGAGACATCCTGCCCGTGACAGCTGTACTCGGCCGGAATGGCATGTTGATTCTCGAATGCCTTGCTCGTGATGACCATGTGCGTATTCCTCCCCTCTCCGGAAGGCCCAGCCGGTACAGGCTGGCCGTCGGCGATTACAGCAACAAAGGGCACACACATCAGAAGGGCGATTGCCAAGCGACGAATGTGCAGATTCATAAGGTCAATATCTGCCTCATCTGTGTGTAAATCAAGAGTAGTATCAACAAGCGTGTTGATTGAAGCGGGGGGAACTTTTGCGTGGTAAGAAGTTAGGGGCAGGTCCGATCCAATCGGGCAGTTGCCACTCTGAGACTCGGAGGTTTTACCGTGCCGGTACCCCGCTTCTGTCCCAATCCG
>DATKUF010000127.1:0-9040 GCA_035530755.1 Spirochaetia bacterium
GGCAATTCATTGCGAACTACGCTCCACTGTGTGCCGGCATTACCATAACGATTATCCCGATAATGCTCATTTACTATATGTTCCAGGAGAGAATAATAGTGGGTTTGACGGCAGGAGCCGTGAAGGGGTAGTTCCGGCAAACCAGAACGAGCGTTCTCTTCAAAAGCATGCAGGCGGGACCCACAGGATTTCAACTGATGGTCGCGAGTCCAACCTTCGCACGACCAAGGTAATAAGAATGGATACACTTACAATAGAGTCAGTTCGATTTGAACACCTCCGTGAGGCCGTCGGGATAGGCGTATCATCTCCCCGATTGTCGTGGATCATTGTCACTTCCATAGGGGACTGGCACCAATCAGCTTACGAGATCGAGGCAACCGCTTCTGATGGACCTAACCGTGGGAGGACCGGTCGAATAGAATCTGTGGAATCGGTGCTCGTGCCATGGCCGTTTGGTCCGCTGGTTTCTCGGGAATGGATAGCGGTCAGGGTGAGGGTCTGGGGCGCAGACGGAAGCGAATCTGGCTGGAGCGATCGGTTCGAGCTCGAAGCGGGACTGCTGAGTTCTGCCGACTGGAAAGCTCGTTTCGTCACGCCGGCCTGGGAGGAGGACGCCTCCCGGCCGGAACCATGCGCCATGCTCAGGCGTGAGTTCATGGTCCGCAGTACCGTAATGAAAGCGAGGCTGTACGTGACGGCACTGGGGCTCTACGAAGCTCAGATCAACGGCGCAGTTGTTGGCGATCAGGTCTTTTCCCCGGGGTGGACCAGTTACCGAAAGCGACTCCGCTATCAAACCTTCGATGTAACTGCAATGCTCCGCGTCGGGAATAATGCGATCGGGGCAATCCTCGGGGACGGCTGGTATAGGGGCAGGCTCGGGTACAACGGCGGCCGTCGCAACATCTTCGGTCACCGTGTCGCGCTCCTTGCGCAGCTCGAGATTGGGTACGGGAATGGAACGACAGAACTCCTGTCAACTGATTCTTCATGGCGGGCCGCACAGGGGCCGATCCTTGCGAGCGACATTTATGACGGTGAGACCTATGACGCTCGCCTGGAGAAGACTGGATGGTCGAACCCCGAGTTCGGTGACAATGACTGGACTCCCGTGCGACCGATAGAGCACGACTTGTCAATTCTGTTCGCGCCCATGAGCCCTCCGGTGAGGAGGATGCAGCTCATCACGCCCGTTGCCATTACGCGGTCGCCCTCCGGCCGCGTACTCGTGGATTTCGGCCAAAACCTCGTGGGCCGTATCCGGCTTTGCGTGAACGGGCAGCGCGGTCAGACAATCACAATACGGCATGCTGAAGTGCTCCAGAATGGGGAACTGTGCGTGCGGCCCCTCCGAACAGCGAACGCCACCGATCGTTATACCTTACGCGGAGGTGGTACCGAAATCTGGGAACCGCGGTTCACCTATCACGGTTTTCGCTACGCCGAAGTTGAGGGCTGGCCTGGCAAGATCGAATCTGGTGACATATTGGGTGTTGTTTGTCATTCTGACCTTGAGCGGACCGGGTGGTTTGAATGTTCCGATCCACTTGTAAATCAATTGTATGAGAATGTCGTCTGGAGTATGCGCGGCAATTTCATCGATGTTCCAACCGACTGCCCACAGCGGGATGAACGACTCGGATGGACCGGCGATATCCAGATCTTCGCGCCCACGGCCTGTTTCGTGTACGACACTGCGGGGTTCCTCGCGTCGTGGCTAGCCGACCTTGCGGCCGACCAGGAGGAGAATGGTGCCGTTCCCTTTTTCGTCCCCAACATTAGCGAAAGTCCCGCCATACCGGCCGGCGCGTGGGGGGATGCCTCGGTCATCGTTCCATGGGTCCATTACTGTCGATATCAGGACTTCGGGATACTGGCGGCTCAATTCAACAGCATGTGTGCGTGGGTAGATCAAGTTCACCGACTTACCGGAAACCGTCTGCTTTGGGATAAGGGATTCCAGTTCGGGGACTGGCTTGATCCAGCGACTCCGCCTGAACGCCCCGGCGATGCGCGAACGGACTCCGCACTTGTTGCGACAGCCTACTTCGCCCATTCCGCAGAGCTTGTTTCAAGAATTGCCGGTATACTCGGTAGAGAAGTGGAAGAAACGCGATATGCGGCGATGGCTCAGGGGGTTCGAGAGGCTTTTGCAGCGGAGTATGTTTCACCAAACGGCCGCGTGGTTGCCGACACCGCTACTGCATATTCACTTGCCCTGCAGTTTGGGTTACTGCCCGAAGTCCATCAGAGTCGACGAGCTGGCGCTCGCCTCGCGCAGCTTGTTCGCGATAGCGGTTACCGCATCAGCACGGGTTTTGTCGGCACACCGCTTCTCTGCGACGCACTTTGCTGCGCAGGTGAACATGAAACTGCCTTTCGACTGCTGATCCAGCAGGCCTGCCCCTCGTGGCTCTATCCCGTCACGATGGGGGCGACAACAGCGTGGGAGCGTTGGGATAGCATGCTTCCTGACGGTACTGTCAACTCCGGAGACACAACTTCGTTTAATCACTATGCACTTGGAGCGGTGGCGGACTGGCTACACCGAGCCGTCGGTGGGCTCGTTTCCGATGCACCTGGCTACCGGCGAATAAGGTTTGAGCCACTCATCGGAGGAGGTCTCAACCGTGTACGGGTCCGCCACCGTACTCCCTACGGAATAGCGGAAGGTGCTTGGAGTGTCGACGACGGAAGAATTGAAGTTGAGTTGAAGATCCCGCCGAACACGTCTGCCCGTGTTACCCTTCCAAGGAAGGGCGGGGAGTCAATTGAGGTCGGTTCTGGAACGCACCGCTGGTCCTACGTCGGCCAGCAGACCGCTTCACCTCCCCTCAGTTCTGCTAGCTCACTTAGCGAGCTGTTCTCAGATGCCGAGGCGTGGGCGGCCGTGTCAAGTTCCGTCCCGGAGCTCGCATGCTTAGCGACCATCACTCAAATAAGCAGCGCCACTACACTGAAACAACAACTCGCCTTTCTGCCCGATGGGCAGGCGCTCCTGCCTGCCCTCGAAGAAGTGCTGAACCGCCTTGGAAACCGAAGAAACGCCCAATGACGGACATAGCGATCTTTGTCAACGAGAAGTCAGCTGAAGGTGAGTAGTTCTTCAACGTTTGTGCCACTTGTGCCGGCCGGCACTAAACACGATAGACTCCGGCCCACTCAATTCTTCTATCGTTAGCGCCTTTCGTCAATTTCGACCTTAGTTCGAGAAGAGGCGATGCTATGGTCTTTTCATTTCCTCGATATCTTGACTTTCTTATCACACCGTCCTCTATCTCATAGCTTGAATACTCCAGAAATCCCCGGCAAGTTTTCAAGCTACAATAGTTTTCGCAATTTATCCAGCCATATTCAATTGCAATATGCAGAAAGTCGATTCTTGGGACTTGCCCGATGATCACGACAGTAGAGCTTCCTGTATTGCGTAAAACATCTTCCACTAAATCAATGTGCTCGATAACTTTTTCTTCCGGGGTTTCAACAAACCTCCCTGGCGTCACTTTCCCTGCATTCTTATTCCTATAGTTTTCCGTCAACTCTCTGGCTAACCTGTCGAGCTCATGTTGTCTTGAAACCCAGACACGTCCAATATCGAACTCGTTGCCCGAGAATAGTTTCTGTAGTTCTGTAAAGTATTCCTTGTATTCGGACTGTAAAGTAAATCCGATTTCAGGCGACGGTGATTAACGTACTAATCCGGCAATTAAACAGTAAGCCTATGACGCGTACGCTGTGAGGGTAGTTCGGAAGTATCCTTGCACACGAGCAGGGAGTTTCTGCAGCGATCGCAAATGGCTCAGTACACTTTTGTGAAGCTGCTTCTGGTCCCGAGGTGCCGGTTTTCGAGAGAGTGTCCCTTTCAGATCACGGTTTAGATGTTCATCGGGATTCAACTGTGGGCTGTAGGAAGGAAGATAGAAAACAGCAAACTGCTCGTTACGCTCTTCAACCCAAGTGCGGAATACTCTCGCGTGATGGACGGGCAGGTTGTCAAGAATCAGATAGACTTTTCGCCCCTGTGCCGATGCGATCAGCCGGCGGCAGAACTGCACCAGTAGTTTCACGTTCAGTGCTCCTTTGTAGATGAAGAACCGAACTGTTCCTCGATTGGTCACCGCACTCATCATTGACAGCGAGAACTGTTTGGCCATCTGTTTGACTACCGGCGTGTGTCCGCGTAGTGCATATCCTCGAGCCACATTCGGCTGCGCGTTCACCCCGGTCTGATCACCCCAGTAGATCTCCGCCCCTTCCTGCTTGGCCTGTGCGACGATCTTCGGATAGGTCTCCTGCAACCAGGCGCTCACCGCGGCATCCTTCTGTTCGTATGCCCTTTTCTGAGGCTTTTGCGGTGTATACCCCCATCGATACAGGTACTCTCCCATCGTTCTCACCGGCAGTTTCACCCCGTACTTCTGTTCGATCAACTCACTTACCGCCGCTCGCGTCCACAATGCAAACGGAAGTTTCAGCTGGTCCGGCATCTTGTCGGCAATCATTCGCTGCACCGTACGCTCTTGCTCCGCGGTCAACCTTCGCTGCGTTCCCTTCTGCCGGCCGCGTTTCCCTATCGCAAAAAGCTGTTCGCCCACCCTTCGGTAGGCAGTCCACCATGCGCCCACCGTCTTGGAATGAACGCCCAAAATCTCGCCAACCTCACCGTTGCCCTTGCCGCCCTGCCGAAGCCGAATTGCCTGACGTCGCAACAATGCCTGTTCTTTCTGGCTCAAGCGAATCGCATCCGTACGCATCAACCTATAATATAACATTTGACAAAACTATACTATCTATTTAATTGCCGGATTAGAAACAATCTGTGACTGAACAGCGATTTCTTGCACGCATTTTTCCATTAGGACTCCTGTGTGAACGGATCGCTCCACATTCGAGGTGACAAGATGGAAATCCGCACCAAACTCGTCGACCAACATACCCGCGACTCGCTTGAATAGTCCTTTGTTGGTGACATCAAGGGCCTCACCCATCTTTGGACCATGCCGGAGAAAGACTATCCGCTTAGAACTCATAGTTCCTCTTGTGCATTACGGCGCTGACCAAACCCGCAATGCGGGTTGGTGACCAGGTTTGGATAGAATCAATGTTAGGCGCTAGACCATTAGAGCGTTTGACCGTTATCGGCGATGATGTGTTTTCTGCAAGCACGAAAAAGCGGCAATCGACGGACGCGAGTTCCAGGCGGTCTATGAAGCTGACTACATTGTGAACAGCATTGAGTCGATTTCGCAGAACGCGGAGCGCCCCGATCTTGTGCAGCTACGCCTGTCTTATGACGGACAGCTTCGGACTCGCACTTCCATCGGAATCCTTGAAGAGTTTATGCAGGCGAAGTTCGCCGATTGATGATGCCGGTGCCAATCAAACTTTCCGGGCAGTGATTCATTTCCCGCGGCAATCGTCGGGCATCAATCGTGGATGTATGCGGCCGTGTGGGCCGCGATCCGGCATCCGAACGTGCCCGAACGTCGTCGCCGAAGTCACCGATCTCCGCTACCGGGCGACCCCATTGGCCGTGCCGAGGTTGAGGATGTCGCGACTGACAGAACCGGTCACGGAGAGTGCGACTGCGAGCGCCCCACCGACAACATACCAGGACTCAGGTCCGAAGTGGTCGAAGTTCCTTCCGGCGAACAGGAGGCGCGCCTGCATTTCGGTAATCCTCTTCGACGTGAAATCCAGATCGGCCACCTGCTTGTTGCTCGAGAAATCGAGATTGCGGGCGGAGCATCAGGCAAAACGGGCACGAAGGATTGCGTCGGACCATTGCTGCGGAAGCAGCTCAAGAAAGGCGGCGAGACCTGCCAGGTATCCCACCGAGTACCTGCTTCGTGGACGCTTCGCGATGATGGCGCGTTCGATAGTGCGGGCAACCTCGATTGCGTCGACCCGCTTCGTGTCGAACGAGATCATCTGATGCGCCCACCGGCGAAGCTGTTCTTCGTAGAGCCCGGACCTGTCGCTCTCAACAGTTCGGAGCAGCGCTTCCGCATCGTCGACCGTACGCATACCGGCCGGAGTTCGTACGCCCCCGCATCGGATCATGATGTTCGCGATGTTCCACCGTTTGAGCTCGATATTGAGCGTCCGGGCGATACAGTTCACGGCAAAGTCACAGGCGTGAATCGATGCGACATAGGGCGTGGGAATAATGGCGGGCGTCGCGATCCACACAATCCTTCCGTTGCCGCGACGCAGCAGCGGCAGGGCCGCCTGGACGAGGGCGACAGCTCCGAGAATCCGGGTTTCGAGCTGCGCGCGCAGCTGCGGAAGCGGGAGCAACTCAATCGGAGCCGGCCCGCCTCCGCCCGCGTTGTTGACCAGCGCCTGAAGACCTGAAAGTCCGCGATCGGCGAGCTCGGACTCAACGCGCCGCATGCCGTCTGTAGTCTGTTCGGGGACGCGCAGATCGAACGGGTACAGGGGAATGAGTCCGGGAATCCCGAGCGCGGCGAGCCGCTCTGCGTCGGTCGCCTTTCTGACAGTCGCAAAGACAGTGAACCCATTCTGCGCAAGATGCACGGCCGATGCGTAGCCGATGCCCGAGGAGCTTCCGGTGACGAGCACGCTCATAGACGAAAGTAGCTGTTCAGTTTCTGCCATGTTTCACCTCTGTTCGGGTCGCAGCTGCCACGAGCGTTTCGATGTACTCCGCGCGGACTCGCGAGTCGGTCATGTTTCGATCGGTAAAGCCATCAAACAGACCGGGAAGCATTCCGAGGAGCAAAATCGCCGATACGGCCTGCTCGATCGCCCGCTTGAGCCCGGTATTCACCGCATCCGGTTGCCGCGTCATTTTTGCCGCAAATTGTACGAGGAACTGGACAAAACCGGTGACAAAGGGCCGATTGTATCTGCCCTCGAGAAAGGGCCCCGACAGGTGAGCGCGTGTGATGCCCGGATATCGGACGACGCCGTCAAGCAGGTATGAATAGAACGAACCAAGACCCTCGGCGCAACTGGAAAACTCGCGCTCAAGAAGCCCGGAGAGGTCGCCGAAAAAGTTACCCAGGGCGTGATTGAGCGCGACCTCAATCAGCGCATCCTTGGATCCAAAGTGATAGCTGATAGCCGCGACATTCACCTCGGCTTCGGCGGCAATCGTCCGCACGGTAGTATTCACGATGCCCTGTCTCTCGATGCATTCGATCGCGCCAAGCACGATCCGGTTTCGCGTCTCTTCACTCTTTTCGCCCATGGTGCGCCTCGCAGGATAATTATCAAACACAGGTTTTAAACGTACGTTTCACATATTCATGGTGAGCTGTTGTGTCAAGACGACCAGATTGCTAACCTCGCTGAGCGGAGCGCGACCACTCACGATCTATTTTCGTGTGTAAGTCATTGACTTTCATACGAAGATTCCGTAAGCTGACTATAGAACAATCATGATATTCAATATCCAGAGGTTTTCCACTCACGATGGTCCCGGAATACGGACCGTGGTGTTCTTCAAGGGGTGCCCGCTGCACTGCCCCTGGTGCGAAAACCCTGAAAGCCAGTCCATAGAACCAGCGCTCATGTACGACCCGGGGCTCTGTATCGGCTGCCTTGATTGCACGACTGCTGCCTCGGATGGCGAGGTCGCCGTCGGTGAATCGGACGAAGCAGGTCGCAGGCGTCCCGTCTTTCATCGGGCGCGGATGGGCTCCCTCGAGCGGTTCCGTCGGGTCTGTCCGACCGGCGCGCTCACCGTGACGGGCGAACAGAGGTCGGTGGCGGAGATCGTGGCCGAGGTTGAGAAAGATCTGGCTTTCTACGGCGACGACGGCGGAGCGACCCTTTCGGGCGGAGAGCCATTCATGCAGCCCGGACTTGTTGCGGCCGTCGCGCGTGCCCTCGGCGAAAGGGGCATTGGCACTGCGGTCGAGACCTCGCTTCAGGCGCCGTGGAGCGCAATAGAGCCGGCACTTCCTCACCTCTCGCTCTTTCTCGCCGATGTGAAGCATGCCGACCCGGCGAAGTACCGGGAGGCGACCGGTGGCAATCTCGCGGTTGTACGCGAGAACTTTCGCCGCCTCGCGAGCGCCGGGGCGCACGTTATCGCGCGGGTACCGGTGGTTCCCGGGTTCAACGACTCGGCCGGTGAGATGGATGCCATACTTCAGTTCATCTCATCGTTTTCGAATATCAAGGAGGTGCACTTCTTGCCCTACCATACGCTTGGCAACGGCAAATACGCCCTCCTCGGGATGGATCTGCGGATGGCGGCGGTTGCTTCGCTGCCGAACGAGACGATGGAGCCCTACGCAGAAGCTGCTCGAAATATAGGCCTCGTGGCCGTGATTGGAGGATGAGCATGGTAGCTACCGAACTTGAACTGCACGTGACCGAGAGGATCGCAAATCTCAAGAAGAAATTCCTTGATACAAAACCGACTGTCTGCGTGGAGCGTGCAGAGATCTATACCGAGGTCTATCGCGAACGGGAGGCGGAGCCGGTCGTCGTGAAACGTGCCATGGCCCTTTCAGAAACGCTCAAGAGGATGACGATCAGGATCGATGAGGGCGAGCTCATCGTCGGTAACCAGTCAGCCCGGCTCCGGGCGGCGCCCATCTTTCCCGAGTATGCGGTGGACTGGATCCTCGGCGAGCTCGATGAGTTCGAGAAGCGTCCGGGTGACGCATTCTTCCCCTCCGAGGAGGCGAAGAGCGAGCTCAGGCGTATCCTCCCGTACTGGAAGGGAAAGACGCTCATCGAGAAGGGCAATGCGCTCATGAGCGACCTCATGCGGCAGATTCACGATTCGGGAATTATCCGGGCGGAGGGTAATCTCACTTCGGGTGACGGCCATATCGCGGTAAGCTTTGAGATGGCTCTGTCTCAGGGCATCGGCGGGATCCTCGCCGGAGTGCGCAGGCTGCAAAGTCGCATTGACGAGGCCGGGCAATCCGGGCTGCGGCAGGCGCAGTTCTACCGCTCGGTGGTCATTACGCTTGAGGCGGTATCACAGTTCATCCGCCGATTCGAGAAACTTGCCGGAGAGCTTGCGGAAGTGGAGGGCGATGATACGCGCAGG
>DATKUF010000128.1:0-4884 GCA_035530755.1 Spirochaetia bacterium
CAGGTCCAGATTGGCCCGGCGCATATCGAGATACCACTCCCCGTCGCGGCGCACTGCGGCTCCGCTTCCCCATCTCTTCTGAAACAGTGCAGCACGTTCTGCATCGACGCGATAGCAACAGACGCCTATCGCCGGCCCGAGGAGCACCGTAAGTTCTGCAGCCTCGGCGTCGTAAAGTCTCGCCATTGCGTGAACTGCATCTGCGAGAATGCCGGTTCCACGCCAGCCCGAGTGGAGAATGCCGAACGCTCCCGAAGACCGGTCATAAAGGTAGATCGGCATACAATCGGCGACGGTTACTCCGAGGCAAAGCCGGCGATCCGACGTAACCATCCCGTCCGCATCACTTCCGTAGGTCTGGGGATCGGCGCCCAGTACGGAACGCGAATGAATCTGGTGCAGACTCACAAACCGGTCTCGAGGCACCGAGACCTTATCAAGGAAGGCTCGCCTCGTCTCGTTCAACTCGCCGCCCGAAGCGCCCATCTCCCCGACAGCGCGCAGGGTGAGCAGCGCAGGGATCGGAAAAGGAAAGGCGAGCACCGACGCGACTTTGAGGTCGGGATAGCCGACCCGATGAACGGGGGTCATTGGGTGAAACATTACCGGAAAGGGAGATGATCGTCAACTTTGGCACGGCTCGCCGATACGCGGCAAAAGTTCCAACTACAACATCGAGCTATCGGCGCAACGTCTCCAGATCGTACAGGTCGCCGAGGATTCTTACCGCGTCCCGGCATTTTCGGAGAGCCGCGTCGAGCGTCTGGAGGTAGTCTTTGTTATGGCTTCCACCGAGATACCCGAGATTCGACAATGTATCAAATCTTCCGCCAACTTCGCCGTAAAGAATGCCATGCACCACGTCGGCGACCGCCCGAAGCGCCGAGATCGAACCATCAAGGAGTCCGCCTACCTCTTCTTCCATCGCGCGCAGCGTAGAGTCCGGCGATACCGCCACAACTCCCTCAAGCCCACCGAGGCTTCGCAATGCCCGGCCGTAGTCCCCCTCGGGCTTCAAACGCGCTTCGATCGACTTGATTCGGCCCATCACCTGCTCCAGAACATTATAGCCTTCGACGAATTCCGCGCGATTGGTATCCTTATAGAATTGGCCGTCGATGACTACCGTTTTGAACGTCCTTGCTACCTTCAGCGGGAAAACGGTTGAAAAGAAGGCCTTGGCAACCGACAAGGTAGTCCCAAATCGCCCGCTTCCCCCATCAGCACGGTCCGACGGATAACCGTGTACGGGGACCGGCACTCCACCGTCAAGCAGCGCGGCGCTTTCCTGCAGCAACTCGCCGCGTTTTCGAACGAACACGAAACGCCGGAAAGTCACCTCAGTTCGATCGCGCCAATATCGCCGTAGAACTGCGAGCCAGTCTTCCCCGCCCCGAATCAGCTCCGGACGATAGCTCAGGTTCCCGGTCAGGCAGCGCATCAGGTTTCGCAAAGGAACGCGCCGACCGAAGTCTCTCACCATCTCGAACGCTTCGAGCCCCTGCGCAACCTGCCGCTGAACGGTCTGTTCGAACTCGTCGCCGGGTACTTTTCCTTCGGACTCCGCAGCCATTCGTCTTCGACCGGTCGCCGTATCTGCATTGCTCTCCTTCCGACTCGACGTGCTTCCTGAGGAATCGCCACGCGAGCTCTCCGCGAGCAATCTGTCACGATTCGCGAAGAGGAACATTGCCTCTACGAACCCCGGATTCGGCGTTTGATTCAGAGACAATATAATCGACGACAGCCTTCCGAGCTGCTCCCGAACTTCGGCGAACGGAGCCGACGGATTCTCGGTGGATGCCGGTTGTGAAAAGTGGGAAAGAACATCGTCGAACCGGAAACCGATAAGCTGCTGCAGCAGATAGAGGAATTGTGCGTCCTGATACATCCGCTGGCGACCGATGGCGGGAAGCGTTCCCAGCATGTCGTCGAGGTCGTGATCCAGACGCCGCTTTATCTCGATGTCCGTGAGATTCGAGTGCGACTCGGCCACATCGAACGGATCGGTCCGCACCAGAACGAGCTCCTGAAACTCCGTCATCTCTATGCCCGAGAGAAAGACCAGGAAGTCGGCCTTCTCCGCGCCTGAGCAGCTGCGCAGCGGCGCCGAAAGAAGGTGGGTGGCGTCCCGCAGACGCGACAGTTCCTTCGAAAGGCTTCCGCCGACAGTCCCAACGTGGGGATCGATAAGTCCGGGTGTCGTGCCGTTTACCACGCGCGCAATGTTTGTCAGCACCCGTCGCTCGAGGACGACTGTTCGATCCAGTCCGCCGAATAACGCCTGAAAAAACATGACCAGCCGCTGCCAGAATCCCATGGCACGATATTGAGCGTCGAGATCGATCGAAGCTTCGTCGCGGTCGACTGATAGAGGCTCATCGCCGGCAGCAACCACGCGTTCCCCGATCCGGTTTAGCATGTTGCGCCGCTCGTGAGAAGAGAGCTCCGATACTAGTGATTCAAAAACGGTCCTTTTCTCCACTTCAGCCCCATTCTAGTCGATTCCCGCTCTCCTGGCAATGGAAAAGAACTTGACAATTCTGACAGAATAAACAAGATTATACGCATGCCGCGAAACGTGCTGGCTGCACACATCCTAACAAGCATCATTATTATTGGCCTCACTGGTGCATAGTGGGAAGTGCTGCACGCTGAACATGCGAGCCGTCCTTCCAGCGAGGGGCGGCTTTTTTTGTGACATGAGACTTTCGGGATATCAGGACGGGAGGAACGATGGATAGGATCACGATATACGATACGACTCTGCGGGACGGGATGCAGGGTCTCGAAATCAGTTACACTCTCGACGACAAGATCAAGATTGCCCACAAACTCGACGAAATGCACATCGACTACGTCGAGGGAGGATTTCCGCTTTCGAATGAAAAAGAAGCTGCCTTTTTTGACATTGCGAAGAAGGAACACTTCGAACACGCACGCATCGTCGCATTCGGATCAACCCGACGCGCCGGTGCGAAAGCCGAGCATGATGCTCAAGTCCAGGCGCTGCTCGATGCCCAGACGCCGACGGTCATCATTGTCGGCAAGACCTGGAAGGCTCACGTCGAAAAAGTTCTTCGAACTGACTACGAAGAAAACCTGGCGATGATCTACGATTCGATCTCCTATCTGAAGAGAGAAGGCCGTGAGGTGTTCTTTGACCTCGAGCACTTCTTCGATGGGTACAAAGACGACACCGAATATGCAATTCGTGTCCTGGAGGCCGGATCGGAGGCGGGCGCCGATTGCCTTGTGCTATGCGACACCAATGGAGGCACGCTTCCCGTAGAGGTGGCGGAAATCGTGCGGGCCCTTCCGCAGTCGCGGCTCGCTCCCCTCGGGGGCCACTTCCACAATGACTGCGGAACAGCTGTCGCGAACTCGCTCGCAGCGATCTCTGAAGGTGCGATACACATCCAGGGAACCATAAACGGATGGGGCGAGCGGTGTGGAAATGCAAATCTGTGTACCCTCATCCCCAACATCGTGCTCAAGATGAACCGCCCCGCAGCCGTGTCTGATCACATGGAAAAGCTCACCAACCTCTCCCGCTTCGTCGCGGAAAAGGCGAATATTATCCCGGACAAGCGGCAACCATTCGTGGGAACGGCCGCCTTCAGCCACAAAGCCGGCCAGCATGCCGACGTCATCGCAAAGGCGGATTGGCTGATGGAGCACATCGACGCGAAACTCGTGGGCAATGAACGCCATATACTGCTTTCGGAGCTTGCCGGCAAGTCCACAATCGTGGACAAGATGGCAAAATACGGAAGCTTCGACAAGAACTCCGAAATCGTAAACAGACTGACGCAAGAGCTCAAGCGTCGCGAAAATCTGGGTTATGAGTATGAGGCGGCAGAGGGCTCGTTCGACCTGCTTATGCGACGGGCCCTCGGCACCTATCGCTCGTTGGTGGAGCTGAAGAACTATCATTTGGAGACTTTCAAGACGATGGAAGCTCCGTCAAAAACCGTCGGCCGGGTATTCATGACTTCGGAGAAAATGGAAATAATGGGCGCAGCCGTTGGAGTTGGTCCGGTCGAGACAATCGATTCAGCGCTGCGAGATGCCCTGCTTCCACACCATCCTTTCCTCACGAGCATATCCCTGACTGACTACCGGGTTCGCGTGCTAAACCCGGAGAGCCACGCCGCAGCGCGCGTGCGGGTATTCATCTCCTCCACAGACGGAGAGCACTCCTGGGATACCGTCGGCGTCCACGAAAACATAGTGGAAGCTTCCTGGGAGGCACTGGTGGACGGCCTGGAATACTATTACAACAACTTCGTGCCGGAAGGGACGATTCCGAGCTCGGGAAATGGCACGGATTTCGTATCGTCGAATGCAAACTCAGTGAGCGACCCGGCGAAATAACGCCGCTCGAGCGAGATGCGTTCCGCCGGTGTCTACGTGTCCCGGGAGTCTCCGTCACTCTGTGCGACCGAGACTCCGGCGGCCGGCCTGCTGTGCACGGTATCCGGCAGCGGGTGTACCCTGACCTCATCGCGGCGCATGTAACGGATACCTTCGACCGCCGCTCGCGCGGCCGATGTCGTAGTCGTGTAGGGAATGCGGCGGCGGACCGCATTGATACGGATATAGTCGTCGTCGCGCTGAGTGTACCGTCCCAGCGGCGTGTTGATAATCAGTTGGATCCTGCCCGCATTCATGTGGTCGATGATATGGGGATTCCCCTCGTGTACCTTCAGGATCACTTCCGCGAAAACGCCGTTCTTGAAGAGAAACTCCGCAGTGCCGCGGGTAGCGGCTATGAGAAAACCAAGTGATTCCAGATCTTTTATGATCGGTAGAATGGTTGGTTTGTCCTGATCATGCACGGTGACAAAAACTCTACCCCGCGACGGAAGCCTTGCGCCGGTC
>DATKUF010000129.1:0-17966 GCA_035530755.1 Spirochaetia bacterium
TATGGTTGAAAAAGAAGGTATCATTCGCGAGTGGAAGAAGCGTGAGTACTTTGAAAAGCCTTCCACGATCAAGAACAGAAAGAAGAAGTCTCTCGAGCGGAAACTACTGAAGAAACAGCGCAAGATTCAGGCAATGAAAAGTTACTGATCTTCCGCTTCACTCACGCACAAACAGGCGGCCAACTGAAAAGGCCGCCATTTTTTTTCATACATCCCCGTTCGCCAACTTGCTTCGTCAAAAAGGACGGCCGGAGCCACATGGACTCCGGCCGTCGACACGAGAACTTTAGCTCCGACCTGGCTCAAGCCATGACGTTGACTTTGGTTCCCATGTCAGTAGCGTAGGGAAGCTTCGGCGAGTTTTGCTGTGCCGTAAGAATACGGTTGCCGTCGTCGGAGTCCCCATCGTGCTCCCGCTCGCCCGGCGTCTCCGCCGAACGCATGTTCAGGAGCGCCTGATATGACGGATGATTCACAGGCTGTATCATCATAGCCTCCTACCATTAGAATCTTACGTTGATTATCGTATGTTGGAGCCTACAAATCCACGAGTAATTGATTAAAATACTGTTATATTCCAAAAGCTTCAGTCAAATGCCGGTCCCACCCCGGTGGTTGCACCTGCCGATATTATCTGTTACATTACAGATACAGTTCGCCGGCATTGTGCGACAGGAGGGACTTTATGGCCGAAATGAACGACGGTGACCCAAAAGGTAAGACCGATCGAATAAAAAACGAAGGCGATCCGGGCCGCAAACATCAGAACCCGGGACTCGGTGCACCAGGCAGGCAGGCGAATCCCGGTGGAAAACATTCACGTCCCCCGGCCGGGCGCGGGAACGCAGGCGCCAGACCGAGAGGCCGAATGAACAACGATCGCTCCGGAAAAAAACAGTAGGCGCTGTTCCGGCAAGTTAATAACCCGCCCGATCCGAAGTCTATTTGCCGCGATTCGCCGGGGAACTCAGACTGTCTACCGCCGCGAGCATTTGCGTGTCTGCGGTTTGTCTGAATGTTTCACCGCTCATCCCGACGAGCGCGGGCGGCAGAAGCGGAGTCACCTCCTGCGAAAGTCGCACTGTTTTGTCAGGCTCTATCCCTTTGTGCCAGATTGTTCGCCCCGACGGAGTGAGCCACTCTTCGGTCGCGAGCATCAAAGCAGAACCGCCCGGGAGCGGAAATTGCGAAAGCACCGTACCCGTACCGAAAGTTGTCTCCCCGATCAACGGACCTCTTTTTGCATCCTGCAGCGCGCCGGCGACTATTTCCGCGGCGCTTGCGGTACCGCTGTTGATGAGAACCGACATCGGGATCTTCACCGCTTCACCACCTTTTTGTACCGGCACGGCGGTCGTCCGTCCCGACGCGTTCCTGGTCAGGAGAACATCCCCGGACGCAAGAAACTCACTTGCCACGCTCACCGCCTCATTTAGGACTCCCCCCGGATTGTTTCGCAGATCGAGCACGATACCCTGAACATTCTGTCCGACGATCTGCGCAAGCGCCTGCCGGAGGTCCTTCCCGACACCTGCACTGAACTCTGCTATCCGGAGGTCGGCGAATCGGGTCCCGGGTATCATCTGCCAGGAAATGTTGTGCAACACGATACTCGCGCGCGTAAGCGTGACATCGCGAATCAGTCCGGTCGACGGACTGAAGATTGTGAGCGTCACATCAGTCCCGATCGCGCCGACGATATTCTGCACGACCTGACCAAGCGGTTTAGACGAGATTTCCACTCCGTTCACCTTGCGTATGATTTCGCCGCTTCGCAGCCCGGCTTTTTCCGCCGGGGATCCCGCGAATGGGGTGACGATGGTTACTTTTCCGTCCTTCATCTGAATATCGAGCCCCACGCCGACGTATCGGCCGTTTCTGAGCGTCGATTCCTGTTGAACCATGTCCGGTGTAAGAAACGTCGAGTGACCCGTGTCGCCGAGGGCGCTTACCATCCCTTCGATCGCCCCGTATGTAAGCGGTGTGGCCTTGATCGCCGAACGGTCGACATAGAATCGATCAATGTAGTTCCATGCGTTGCGAATGAGCGAGTAGTCGGGTGGGGCCGGGTGCGTAGTTTCATTTGCCGGAGCACCGATCGCCGGAAAATAGATGCGCCCGAGGAGTATACCGGCGGCGAAGGCGAACGCCAGCCCGAGGGAAACTAAAGAGACGATAATCCAACGTTTGTTTGTTCTCACCGGGTAGAATATAACTGCCGGATTCGCCAGGTGCAATCAAATGGAACGGCGGGGACGGCAGAAACCGCAAAATCGTGTAGACTGCGCGCGTTCGGGGTGCCGATGGTTCGCACCGATGCTACCGGAGAACGGCAGGGCGCAGCCGTTCGGATCCGAGAGGAGGAAACGTGATTTCTCGCACTGAGCATGACAGTCTTGGAATGAAGCAGGTCCCCGGCGAGGTGTACTACGGCGTACAGACGCTCCGGGCGGTGGAGAATTTCCGCGTCACGGGAACTTTACTGTCGCACTACCCGCTGCTGATCAGGGCGCTCGGGTCGGTGAAGGAGGCGGCCGCGCTTACCAATCGAGAACTGGGAATTCTCGATCCGGGGATCGCCGACGCAATAGTCAGTGCCGCCAGAGAGGTACAGGCGAATCGGCTGGACGAGCACTTCGTCGTCGACGTGATCCAGGGCGGGGCGGGAACCTCGACCAATATGAATGCGAACGAGGTAATCGCGAATCGCGCTCTCGAGCTTCTCGGACATGACCGCGGCGAATACCGGTATTGTCATCCGAATAACCACGTGAATCTCTCCCAGTCGACCAACGACGTGTATCCGACCGCCGTGAAGATAGCGTCGGTCGCCCACATCCAAACATTGCTCGGCGCAATGCAGCACCTTCGCGTCTCCCTCGAGACGAAGGGACGGGAATTCGCGTCAGTGATCAAGATGGGCCGAACGCAGCTGCAGGACGCAGTCCCGATGACGTTGGGTCAGGAGTTCGATGCATATGCGGTAACGATAGGGGAAGACATCGATCGACTGACCGAGGCGAGTCGTCTCCTCCATGAAATCAACCTCGGCGCGACTGCAATCGGCACGGGCATCAATGCGCCGCCCGGCTATGTGAGCGCCGTCTGCAAAAAACTTCGTGCAATCACCGGCCTCCCGCTGGAGACCTCTCCCAACCTGGTTGAGGCGACCTCGGATGCCGGTGTGTTTGTCCAGGTTTCCGGCGTATTGAAACGGATTGCCGTCAAACTATCGAAATTGTGCAATGATCTGCGACTGCTTTCGTCGGGTCCGCGAACCGGACTGAACGAGATCAATCTTCCCGCAGTCCAGCCCGGATCCACGATAATGCCGGGAAAGGTAAATCCGGTGATTCCCGAGGTGGTCAATCAGATATGTTTCCAGGTGATGGGGAACGACATGACCATCACCCTCGCAGCCCAGGCCGGGCAGCTCGAGCTCAATGCGTTCGAGCCGGTAATCGGCGCAAACCTGTTTCAATCGATTCAGATTCTGGAGCGCGGCTGCCGGACGCTGGCCGTAGCCTGTATCGATGGGATAACTGCGAATGTGGACCGCTGTCGCGACATGGTAGAGGACTCGATCGGCATCGTCACGGCGCTGGTACCCTATATCGGATATGACGCGGCGGCAGAGCTCGCGGGAGAGGCGCTGCAATCAGGTGAGCGGGTTCTATCCCTGCTCCGAAAGAAGCGACTGCTGTCGGAGCAGGTACTGACGGAGATTCTTGACCCGCAAAAAATGACGCACCCGCGTTCAGTCCCGTTCGCAGCGCCGGCGCGCGTCGACTCAACCGTGGCCGATGGACCTCGCAAAGATCTGACTTGAGATGATCAGGTAGTAGACTACGATCCAGGCTCCGCCGATGACGGCGACAAAACCGATTGGAACCTGAGATGCCGTGATGCGGGCAACCAGTTTCTCGATTTTTTCTTTTGTGTCCTCAGAGGCCTTGCCGAGGACTCCTCTCTGAATCATTCCGTACCCAAAAAGTATACCGAGAAGAATCGTGAGGAGAGTTCCGAAGAACATCGATATCCACATCACACCGATGCCTGCTCCGATAAGCGGGATCCATCGCAGTGTGTAGATAAGATCGAGAAGTCCCCAGATCGCGGCGCCGATACCAATCCATCCCTGGTAGCGCGTGATCCGGGCGATTGTTTGCGTGGCTTCCGGCACCTTTTGGATTATTCGGCTCTGAAGTCCCAGAAAACCGAGCCCGATGAGAGCGAGTCCTTCTACGACGATGAGAATTCCCATTTTTGCCTCCCTGTTTTACTACAAGATAACGCTTTTGCCACGGTTATGCGCTACTTCTCCTCGACCGGCCGGATAGGTTCGTCTTTGACGTGCAGATCGATCTGGGGGAATGGGATCTGGATTCCGTTGTCCTTGAACGCGCGCCAGATCTCCAGATTTGCCCACGACCGGGCCTTCAACTTGTCCTGAGCCGCTTTGATCCACGTCCGCAATTCAACGGTGATTCCGGAACTGTCGAACGTGCGTATGAGCACGGTACTCGGTAGTTCGGCGTTCCCGTACGGGTTGCGCGCTCCGACGCCGGACAGGACCGTTTCCACCTGGTCGAGGTCCGATCCGTAGGCGACCTGAACTTCGTTTACTATGATGATGCGTCTGTCTTCATATGAATAATTGTGTACCGCGTTGTTCACGATCTGGGAATTCGGGATAATAAGAGTCTCGTTCGTGAGTGTATTGATCACGCAGGCGATCAAACGTATCTGAACAACGTCACCCTCGTGTTCGTTCACGAGTATGCGATCGCCGACCTTGATCGGCCGTGACACGAAGATGACGAGTCCGGATACGAAATTTGCAATGATATTCTGCAGTCCGAAACCTATGCCGATTCCGAGCACGCCGAAGATGACTATCAGTGATGAAAAGTCAATTCCGATAATCGACAAACCGATCAGCAGAAATATGACCATGAACGCGTAGCGCAGGAGATTCGAGGCGGTGAACCGCCGCGCATGGTCCATCGAAATCCGGGAAAGCAGATTGTGGTCGATACGTATCCGAACAATCTTCGATAACCAGGAGGAAGCATATATAACAGGAATCGAAAGGACGAGCGTGAGCAGACTGACACGGGTATTTCCGGAACTGTAAATCGGCTGATTGAGCAACTTCAGAAGGGCAGTGAGAAATTCTTTCATTCCGGCTCCCAGAATCGCGGCCGCGAGGATGACCGCGAGCAGCGCAAACAGGGACCGGACAACAATACGAATCCACCGGAGAATACGGTGTCGCGCTCGGCGAGAAACCGAAAGTCGAGCGACGAACCGTAAAGTCGAGCGCGAGAGCAGTCGCCGGAGGATCTGATATGCAACTATGGGAAGAACGAATTTCAACAGAACGTCCAGGAGTGAGAACGGGAGCGCGGTCTTTCCGACGTGGGCGGTCGCTGTGAGAAATTGCACAAACGAATTCCAGACAGACTGCATCTGTTTCCCCCGTACTCCGAAGTTACCGTATGTGCTGTATATCGGCAACGGCCGGGCCTTCAGCAATGAACGTCGTTTAACCTGAGTAGTTTGCTTGACATGTTCAATTCGGTGTTCTAATATTCGCCGGGAAACAGAGGTTGTGATCGATTCAATCAAAACAGAACGGTCTGCGAGCCGTTTTGCTTTACCGGAGAGTGAAATGTCGGCGCGTGATCCCATCAAGGTCTATGACGCCCGTTGGGAAAACGGGGAGTTTGACAGCAAAGAAGTTTACCGTTTGTTCGAGGCTGCGCTCATCTACGGCAGGTCGCTCGGTGCGAAAAATGTCACCATTACCCGGGACGCGCGTCTGGGCGCAGCAACGGTGATGGAACTTGCGATGAAGGCCGCACTGGACGGCGGGTTTCGGACGTTTGCTTGCGTGGATCCGGTGAGCACGCCGCAGAGCTACTATCTTGCTCATCGAACTACGGAACGGTACGGGGCGACGATGGGTCTTTCCGTCACCGCGTCTCACAACCCCGGTCGCGACATCGGGGCGAAGTTCACCGTGCCCGCGGTCCGCGCGGTCGGACTCGACTGCGGCCCGGAGGGTGGGCTTTCCCGGGTCCGGCAGATCTATCACGGAAGCGAACGGTTGTCACCCTCGAGAGTCGGCACCCTGCAGGTTGTAGACGTCACCGCCGAATACGTGGACTATTCCCTTCGCGTCGCCGACGTTGCGGACGGCGAATTGTCTGGAATGAGAGTCGTCCTCGACGCTATGAATGGTGCCGCCGGCGGCGAAATATATCAGGCTCTGGACCGGGCCGGCGCCGTTGTCCAGCCAATGCACCTGCTCCCGGACGGCAATTTCCCGCGCGGTGCACCGAATCCCACGAGCCAGGGTAAAATGGATGACGCGGTCGCGGCGGCAGCGCGTTTCGTGCCGCCGGGCGAAGCATCATCGCCCATCGTGGTCGGCCTCGACGGTGATGGTGACAGACTGGTCTTCGGTGACAGTCGCGGAATTCTGAGCGCCGGGTTTTCGGCAGTCGCGATCTTGTGCGGGGAACGATTCACCGTTACCGACGGTGGATCGGTTCCGGTGCTCTTTGATCCGAAAGTGAATCCGGTCTCGCTGGAGATGTGGGGAAGATTTCCGGTGGCCCCGGTTCTTTTTCGCAATGGCCATTCGCAGATCAAGGAATACATGCACCAGATCGGGGCGAGTTTCGCGGCGGAGGAGTCGGGTCACTACTATCATCGACTCGATCTCGGAGGTCTGCAGATCAATGCGGAGAACTCGATTGTAACGGCTCTTCGCTTCCTCGGCGCGGTGAAATCGAACGAAACGCTTCTCGATGAAATGTGGGCGGGCGAATCGCGGATATATTCCACCGGGGAGCTCAACTACCGGCTCGAGAGCGACGAGGCAGTGGACGCGGCAATGATCGCACTGGTTGCCGAGTACCGGGCAGACGGCGCAACGTCCACCTCCGCGACCGTGGATGGAATAGAGTTGGGCGGCACACAGGTGAACAGGGGCGTTGATCTCACCCCCGGCCGGGTCGGGCTCCATAGAGGCTGGTACAGCGGCTATCTGCGCGCCTCCACCAATGAACGCGCTGTTATCCGCGCGTTTTTCACTTCCGGTGAAGAGACAGTCGGCCGGGCGGTTTCTATGCGTGCGGTCGAAACCCTCGAGAAGCGTTTCGGCGCGACTCGGATCGAGTAGGTCCGGCGCGAATCGCTACAACACGAGGATTCCCGGCCTCCGAAGCGTAAGATTTCCACGACTCACCTCATCGGCAGGCCACTCGGGCATTTCGGTCAGCACCGAGTAGGTGCCCGCGTCGAGCAGAATTGTATCTTCGCTTTTGACGCCGGTGATCGACGGATTGTGCGCGAAAACTTCGGTATCATGGATGATGTAGGTGGAGTCCGGCGTAAGATCCTGTTCCCGCGAGTAGTAACCGCAGGTTCCGCCCTGGAAGTGACGGATCTCCTCGCCGGGATAGCCTGCCGAAATGTAGGCATTCCTGGCCGCCGCAAACACCTCCGCCAGCGATGCCCCTGCTCGGGTCGCGCCGGCGATCTCCGTATCAATCTGCTGAACAGCTCGATGTTTATCGGCGACTTCGCTCGGGAGTGGGCCGAAGTGAATGAGGCGCGTCATGCTCGACACGAGACCCCATTTCTGCGCGCAGACGACGAGCATGCAGTATGCCTTCAGTTTCTTCTCGGTCGGGACCGGATGACGGAACGAGAATACCCGCTGGTCGGTCCCAACGAGCACCAGAGCAGGAAACGCACCGCGACGCAGAAGCTCGTATCCGGTGATTGCGGCGATCTCAATTTCGCTCAAGCCGGGAACTATCTTTTCGACTGCGTCACGCATTGCCTCGGCGGTCAGTCGGCAGAGGTCGCGAAAACGCGAAAGCTCGGCAGACAAAAGCGGTGTTCGAAGGAGGGAGAGCCGGGATCGCTCGTCGACTGCGCCCGCCATCGGCGTGTCGCTCGCGAGCGCCCCTCCACCGACGATCGAGCGGACGACCGACTCCGCCTTCTGGTCGATCCAACCGTATCGGACCGGTTCGAAAATCCGGGGCGTAACTTCC
Organism: Spirochaetia bacterium; assembly: GCA_035530755.1. GTDB lineage: Bacteria > Spirochaetota > Spirochaetia > DSM-27196 > DATKUC01 > DATKUC01. Next base: position 8,076 of record DATKUF010000129.1, read on the forward strand.
TCTGCCAGGATTCTGGGCATTTCGATGTTGTTGGCGAGCAGATAGGCGCCCTCTCGCGTGATGAGAATATTGCCGAAAGCTTTTCCTGCCTCATTGGTGTGTTCCACCGCGTCGGATCCGCCGCCGGTCAGCCACGAGAAGTTGGGTTCCTGGAGAAAGATTGCCGCGTCGTACCCGCATTCATGCATGAAGTGCCGAACACGCGCCAATTTCGCTCGAACTTCATCGATTTTGGTCACAATAATCATGATTATAGGTGTAATGATTGAAGTGTCAAGAATCATCGATGATTTTGCACGAGTTCGTCAACTCAAGCCGGGTGAACCGCCGGCGAACCCCACGTTTGTTGCACGAGTCTGTCGGCATGAACTACAATGTGGACGGCGTCTATGAGCAGTGGGAGGAAGGCAATGACAAAGACCGAAATTCGGATCATCAGGCTCGTGGAAATGCTCCAGCACAGGCAGCGACTTGACGTGAACAGCGTCGCAGGTGAGCTCTCCATTTCCGAAGCCACGGTTCGCCGACTCTTCGCCCAGGCAGAGCGGGAGCGAAAGGTCATACGTGTTCACGGAGGCGTTCAGCTCTCACCGCAGATAACCCATGACTACTCCTACCGCGTGTCTGCGGCTCATCGAAGTCTGCAAAAAACGCTCATCGGCAACATAGCGGCCGGACTTGTCGAAGACAATGACCGGCTGTTTCTCGACTCAGGCACGACGGTGCTGAAACTCGCCGAGGCCCTGTCGGTGCGTCTCCAGACCGGCAGGTTGAAAAACCTGACGGTCCTGACAAATTCGTTCACGCACATCGAGACGCTCGCAAGCTGGTGCAAGGTCATTCTTATAGGCGGGGAGGTCCGTGTGGAACGGCGGGATGTGTGCGGATCACTCGCAGAGAAGATCATTCAGATGTTTCACGTCGAAAAGGCGTTCTTCGGTGCGGACGCGGTCAGCATCGATGCCGGATTCACCACCACCGACGAACGCACCTCCCGCATGCAGGAACTGATCATGCAGCGCGCGGCGTCATCTTTCATCCTCGTCGATTCAGAGAAGTTCGATCGAATCTCGTTCGTCGGGTTTGCCGGGCTTTCGGAAGTCGACGGCGTGATAACCGATGACGAGATCTCCCCGGTCCTTCGCAAGAAATACTCCGACGCCGGGGCGCGGTTCTGGGTTGGTACACCGTAACGCCGGACCTCGTCTCAAATGATTGAAACGATCACTTTATGCTTGACATGGACGTTTTCCCGGAATAGCATGACCCCAACAGTCATAAGAGAATGTCGACCCGTGAGGTGTGTTTGTGAGCATCAGTGCAGGACGGAATAGAACCGGCGCGTCTATCCATCCTCGATCCGTGCGTCGGAGCCTCTCCGATCTTGTGGGTGAGGAGTATTGTGCGGCCGTGTGCGCAGCGCGTGCATTCCTCACCGGCGCTGACCCCGCCAACCTGGCCGCTCGCGCGGCGACGAAGATCGACTTTATCCCGGCGACTTTCCTCGACCGCTGCAACATGCTGGTGGGTGAGGTCGGGGCAGGGGTATCTTCCGCGATGAAGAGCTCAGCGCGCGGCGCCGGAACCCGGTCATTCAATTCCGCAACCAGGACGGGCGCCGCGCCGATCGGAGGTTACGGCTTCACGCGAATCGGGGAGGATGGACGCCTCTACCTGGTCTCCAAGAGCGAACACTACCACGCATCGCTTGGCCATGAGTTTCCCGGCTATGAGCTTGTGGAAATCGCCCGATCACTTGGCATTTCCAACGTCACGCATAATAACACCCGGGGCCACATCACCCGCACCCTCGAGCAGGAACTCGTCCGCTCCGCTTCCGCTATTCAAAGAGGGGACACTGCCGGGCTCGGTCGGCTTCTGGACGACACGGCGCCTCACGTTCTCAACCGGGTTATCAATCTGGAGACAGGAAGTCTCGCTGTGGAAGCGGCACTCAAGATGATGCTCGCGCGATTCTTCAGGCTCGCCGAGACCCGCGAGTCACCCCCGTACGAAGGCAAGATTCCCGTCTTTCTTGTTGTGGGGGATTTCAACGGAGGAATTGACGCAAACTACCACGGAACCACCATTCTCACGCAAGTACTGCGCGGCCTGTGGCCGCTTGTCCGCGGAAAGATCGAAGAGGCGGAGATCTTTCTTGTTCGGCCGGTGGAAATCAACAACCCCGACTCCTTTCGTTCGGTAGTTGAAAAGTACGATACAGGCCCGTACAAAGTTGCGGGGTTCTTTCACGAGATTGTGTTGATGAACTACGGGGCAGTGCTTCTGTCGAAGGAGTTCTTGCAGGCCGCGTATTCCATCTGCCATGCTCACGATATACCGGTGATCGTGGATGAGATCCAGTCCTGCATGTGGTCGCCGGAGTTCTTTCTGTTTCGCGAGTACGGCCTCAATCCGGATTTCGTTTCGGTCGGAAAGGGATTCCCCGGCGGGCACACACCGGCGTCGAGAATCATAACGACTGCTCCGATGGACAACCTCAACCAGTTCGGCGCATTGGTTACAAACGGACAGGAAGAACTCTCCTCTCTTTACTATCTGGTGACGATGAGTTTTGTCCAGGAGAACGGCTCCTACATCAAGGAGCTTGGCGAATACTATCACGCCGAACTTGAGCAGCTCGCAGCGCGTTATCCGCGACATATCGACCGAATTGAAGGACTGCGCCATCTATCCTCCATATATTTTCACAGCGAGGAGTCGGTGACCCGTTTCGTGCGCACATTGAATGAAGAATGCATTGATATCAGCTCTCAGGCGTACAAGGCAAGCGCACCTCCGGCGGCGCTGACGAAACTTCCAATCATCGCAACTCCGGAAATGGTCGACTTTCTGATCGACCGGATGGATATGTCGCTGCGTGCGCTGTAGGAGCGGAGGAAATATGGAGCCAGTCAGGGCGGGGTATGTATCATTCGGCACGTCGTTCTACGAGCCTGCCAGATTGAAAGCGATAAGCGGCCGGGCCGAAGCGAGCCTTCGGGATGCAGGAATCGAGCTCGTCGCGACCGACCCGGTATTCGGAGAGGGTGCGGAGGTGGACCGGGCTATTCGCGAGCTCAAGAGCAAACCCTGGGACTTTCTCATCGCGAACATAATCAACTGGATCGATTACCGCGGCGTCATTCGAGTTTTGATGGAGTTCAGAAATGAACCGTTGGTGCTCTACAGTTTCGGGGGATTCACCGAAGCAGATACCCTCATATCCCCGGCGGGCGGCGCCGGTTCAACGGCTCTCCGCTATCCTCTCGAAAGATGGGGATTCAACTTCATCTACCTGTTCAATCCGCCCGATTCGCCGATGGACGTCGAACCCATCCTGAAGTTCGGACGTGCGGCGCAGACCGTGAAAAGGCTCCGGCACGCCCGTGTCGGTATGATCGGATTCAACGACATGGGACTCTACTCGACCGGGTACAACGTGACGCTGCTTCGTGACCGGATTGGACCGGAAGTCGAGAGCGTCGACATGCTCCAACTGGATCGGCGAATGGAGTCGCTTGACGACGCCCGGGTCAAAATGGCCGTTGCCGAAAAAACCGCCAATTGGGAGTATCCGCTCGGCCGCCCCCAGAATGTCGTTGTCGAGCGGGCCATCCGCATGTATCTGGCTACAATCGACATATGCCGCGAGAAGAACTTCTCCGCTTTTTCCTACAAGTGCGTCGAGGGAATCGCGCTCGAGATGAATGCAGTTCACAGCGTGCCTTCGTCGCTTGTCGCTTCCGAAGGCATTCCATACGTGGATGAAAATGATGTCGGGAACCTCATTGCCGAGCTTGTTCTCAAATGGGTTTCCGGAAAGATCACGACATTTCTCGAACATTATGAACACCATCCGGAGTGGATTCTGATGGGTGTGGACGGCATGATCCCGGATCAGCTCATCGACGGGAAACCGCAGATTAAGAGCGTGTCCACGGTACTGCTCGACGGTCTGGCGCATTGCTCTCGCATGAAGAGCGGCCGGCTGACGCTGGCTTGTCTCTCAGAGGATGCTGACGGTTACCGAATGCACGTGGTAACCGGTGAAGGGAGGCCCGCTCCCCAATGGGTCGAGATGGGCGTGCCGCTTCCCTCCTGGCCGAGCGTCCAATTCTACCCCGATGTGCCTGTGCGCCAAATTCTCGATCATGTACAGTCGCAGCATTTTGCGGCCGTGTTCGGTGATTACGCACAGGAGGTCGCGTATGTCTGCAAGCTCCTGAAAATAGGGTTGGTTCGGGATACCGCGTAGCGTGGCCACCGAATGTTACCTCTCCCTCGACGTTGGGACTACGGCCGTGAAGGCCGCACTCTTTTCGGTGGACTCAGGTGCGCTTGTATCGCTGTCGCTGAAAGAATACGCTCTGGACACTCCGGCAAAGGACTTTGTCGAGCTTGACCCCGAAGTGTACTGGCGATGCTGCGTCGAAGGTTCTCGAGAGGCGATCCTCACAGCCGGTATCGATGGAAGGGCGATACGATCCGTCGGAGTGTCAAGCCAGGGAGAGACGATCATCCTTCTGGATGAGCAGGACCGCCCCGTTCGAAACGCCATAGTGTGGCTCGACGTTCGAGCCGCCAAAGAGGCCGCCGAGCTCGCCGCGATTGTCGGAGACGAGAATCCCACCGGTCAGATAGAACTTTCGGCGACGTGGCCGGTCTCCAAGGTGCGCTGGCTCAACCGTCACGAACCGAATACCATTTCGCGAACGGCGAGGCTGCTTCTGGTCGAGGATTTCATTCTCCACCGCCTCACCGGTGAGTACGGAGGAGAATACTCCCTCTATACTTCTTCCTACATGCTGGACATTCGACAGAAGCGGTGGTGGGGCCGCATGCTCGACGCGGCGGGGATCCGAGTCGAATGGTTGTCGACACTTGCCGAATCGGGAACAGTCGTGGGCCGAATCAGGGCTGATGCTCGGGAAGCGATCGGGCTTGGACCGAATTGCGTTGCCGTCGCCGGCGCAATGGATCAGACTGCGGCAATGCTCGGGGCAGGAAGCATCGCCCCCGGAATAGCGACTGAGACCACAGGCGCCGCGCTGGTCGTGGCCGGCACGCTTGGCGGATATCCCACCGAACGAATCGGGACGATGGCGCTGCAATGTCATGCGATTCCGGGGGAATACCTGGTAATGGGGTGGACCTCTGCCGGTGGAATCAGCTTCAAATGGCTGAGGGACACGCTCTTTCCGGACCTCCGGGACGAGGCGCTCGCTGCGGGTCAGGATCCCTATGATGAGCTGATACGGCTTGCGGCCGGGATCGCTCCCGGGAGCGAAGGGCTGCTATTTCTGCCGTTCATGGCGGGTCCCGGGACGCTTCGCCTCGATCCGGCTCTCCGCGGCCTGTACAGCGGCCTCAATCTCAGTCATACGCGCGGTCACCTTGTCCGCGCGATGCTTGAAGGACTCGCGCTGGTGTTGCAGATGGTTGTCTCCGACATGGAGGAGCTGGGAACCAAATATGAAGAGGTGCGATCGCTGGGTGGAGGGGCGCAAAGCGACCTCTGGTGCCAGATCAAAGCAGACATAACCGGCAGGCCGATGAGACGGATGAAGTGCCCGGAGGCCTCCGCGCTTGGAACGGCAATGCTCCAGGCGGTCGCCGTCGGAAGGTACGCGAACCTCTCCGAGGCCGCCGGCCAGATGGTGCAGACTTCGATGCTGTTTGAACCGAATCTGCACACTTCCGCGGCTATGGCGGTGCTGCGGAGTCGCTTCGCCGATCTGGTGCGGCGCGTGGGGGTTCGGTAGCTGCCCCCGGACTATTCATTTATTACCGCGAGCAGCTTATCGTGAAATGCGCCGTTCGACGCGACGATGTATCCGGCCGACAGCGGTACGGGTTGGCCCGCAGAGTCCGAGACGCGGCCGCCTGCCTCTTCCAGTATGAGTTTCCCTGCGGCGAAATCCCAGACATTGAGTCGTGACTGCCAGTAGGCTTCGACACGACCGCACGCAACCTGGCACATGTCCAACGCCGCCGAACCGAGTCGCCTGACCGAGATCACGCGTTTTTCGAACAACCGCCCGATCGTGCGCAGGTTCTCGTCGGTGCTTTTGCTGTCCTGGTAGAAGAATCCGCTTATGAGGATTGCGTCGATATAGTCCTCGATTCTGCTCGTCCAGATGCGCGAGTTGTTACGAAAGGCGCCGCCCTCTTTGACGGCCGCAAAGGTTTCGGCGGTTGAAGAATCGCGAACCACAGCGGCCAGGAGTTCGCCACGGAGGGCCACCGCGATCGAGACGCTGAAGTAGGGGAGTCCGCGGGAGTAGTTGACGGTGCCATCGAGCGGGTCGATGTACCAGCAATAGTCGGACGCAGTTTTTTCGTAGCTGTTTTCTTCGGCCACGATGTTATGGTCGGGAAATCGGGAGCGGATTGCCGCCACGATTGTCTCCTCAGCCTGGTAGTCGGCATCGGTGACCCGGTCGCGCGACGAGCCTTTCGGCGCAACCGAAAAGCCCTTCTCCGCCAGGTCGTTGTGCACTTTGCTCGCTTTTTCGGCGGCTGCTGTCGCCACCGAAAGCAGCTCCGATCTGTCCGGTTCTATCAATTGTGATCTCCTTTTCCGGTTACTCTATCAGCCGGAGCGGCAACCGAATAGTCGCGCCTCGTCGGTCTTGCCGGACCACGCGGAAACCGTCAAGATAGGCCATGCAACCGATGTCGGCCTCCCGACGGGAGCGTCAAACGCGGCGCGCCTCTTTGCTCATAAAAGCGATCGCGATCCTCATCGCGGCCATAGCCCTCATATCATGCAGCGGATCCCCCCCCCGAATCGCCGGAATGTATCGGCAGCTCGCGGTGATCGATAATCGTACGATCAACGCCAGGTATGAGCAACTTTCCGTCTTTGTCCAACCGGTGGACGAGGATGGCTTCTCTGATCTGGCACGCCTCTACCTGATAAACGATCGGCTGCATCTTTTCTGGTCGCTCTCGCCCGACACATGGGAAAGACGAGGCAATCACAATCAGCAGTGGATTGGCAGCAACAACATCACGATGTCCGACGGCTCCGCGTTTCCCCGGGGCGAGTATCGCGTGGTTCTGATCGACCTGTCTGGGTCGCGGGATGAGCGAACCTTCGTGATCGATCAGCCGGAATTAGCGGGCGGTTCGCTTACGTTTCCATCTCTTGCCATACGCGAACAGTCGGTGAGCGTGACGAGTCTGCTACCCGCGGTGACTGTTTCCGTTATCGACCCCGTCGGTTCTTTCTCAGCGCGTCGGGAAGTTCCTGTCGGATCAGTCCCGCTCACGACAATCATGGGCAAGGAGCCGGAGCCGGGCCGGCGCTACGATCTGTACGCATCAGTCTTCGACTCGAAACACCGCGTCGAGCTTGTTACCGGCCCGTATCCCTACTGACCGGTCCCGTGAAATAGTCGGAAAGGGCTCTCGCTCACAGCCGGCGGGAGATCAGGTGCCTGGTGGCAGGCTGTTCGGAGATCTTCGGAAAATTCGGTGAAATGTCTCGCGGATGCGGGTTCGAATTCCTTTGCCGTACCGAAGCGAGAAATCCATCGCCGCATCCTCTATCGGGAAGTTCGGTCCGTTCAGCTCCTTCAGCAGGTGCCAGTGTTTGACGATCCAGACATAGAGGTCGGCCCCGGTTCTTCCCGGAAATCGATGCAGAATGCCTTCGTGTGTGGTGATGTCTACAATTGGTTTGAACACATTGTTGAACCAGGAAATGACGGCCGTCTCGAGCGGAATCTCATGGTCGTAGTGTTGGTTGATGTAGTACTTGTGCCCGTAGATGTGCTGGACCACCTCGTCGTAGCGTCCGGTGGCGGTGAATACCAGATCGTAGTCCGGAATAAGAATGTTGAAGCGTGTCTGTTCGTAGAATCGCGCCTTTTCGTAATCCACTACCGCTCGCAGGAGAGCTCGCTTGTTCATGTTGGGATGCAGGGCGATTTGTGATCCGAGGGAGACAACCTCGGCGTCGATTGCCCGCACGCCCTGCTGACGCGCAACCGAAACCCGGTGGTTTCCGTCGCGTACGAAGTAGACGCCGCCTATTTCATACAGCTTTATCGGCGGAAGGATTATTGACTGAAGATGCGCCTTATCGACGCGTGTCCATCGGTTGCGAAGATACTCGTGGCGCGGCAAAAACCGGCGATTGAAGTCCCGGTAACGCCCCTCGCTGCCGACGATCCGGTCGATCGACACCACTTGCATTCCGCGATAGGTCTCGCTCTTCGGCCGCAGAAGGTCCTTCACCTCCTGAAGCGAGAGCATCTCGTCCCCCGTGGGGTTGAGAAGGCTCATAACCCGCGACAGCGTCTCCTGTCCACGAGCCTTGTTGAAATCCTGGCTTGCTTCCTGATCGATAAACGCACTCATTATTGGTCCCTCCGGACCGTTTCCTCCCGGACTTCGTCCGGTTTGTTGTGTTGCCTGTTAGAATCACTCTCCAGTCCTGCAATAGCCGGAGCGTTCGGCTTTTGATTCCGCCCAGATTCGGGCAGAGTCAGAACATAGTGATCGTATACATTGACAACCGTAGTCTCATGGTACACGGCCACCCGCTGAGCGTTCATGTCGTACAAGTGAATATGGCCGTGCAGCAGAAACCGTGGTTTGAATTTTCGCATAAACCACAGAAAGCTCTCAAATCCGGTATGGCAAGGGTCCGGTTTGTCGTGAATTCCCCGAGGGGGTGCATGCGTCAGAAGAATATCGAGAAATCGTCCATGCACTACTCTGTTCCAGAGCAATCGAGGAACCAGCCGGAAGATCTTCCAGTACATCTGGAATTCGGTGAACTGATTCTCATCACCGTTATAGAGCATACTACCGCCGAGTCCGGCTATCAACAATTTGTGGCGGGTATTTACAATTTTTCCGCCTACATAGATCGAACCGAAGTAGTTGTCCAGCGCAGGGTTCCCTGATGAGTCGGCGACGGAAAACGCGGGTCGTCGTCTTTTGAAGAGGTTTAGCCTGTTGAGGTTGTGATTCCCAAATACAAAATAGAGCTCTCTATTCAGGCTACTGGCAATAAATCCGAGGTACTCCATCGGAAGGTCTCCCGCGCCGAGTACCATATCGATATCACGGAACCTCTCTTTTATCTTCGTGCTGTAAACAAGAGGGTCTACGTGATCGGCGACGCAGAGAATCTTCATATCCGGAACCTCACTGAGCGCCGTTTACCTTGAGAAGTTCCCGGAGCCGGTCACGATCGTACAGGTCTACCGGTCGGGACATCGCAAAATCCATCGCGAGATGCGAGAAGCTTGAGCTCGAAACGATGACCCCCCGCGTGATTCCCAGTTTCTTCATCTCTTCATGAACCCCCCGAACCGTCGACTCATCCACGAGATCCGTGATCCGGAGAAATTGAACGAGCGTAGGAAGCTTTCGCGTGTTGCGCCATTTGTTTTGTGGCTCCACCGCGATGACCTGACATCCGTCACGCACGGGGGTGATGTCTCTCACGCTGAGTCCCATCGCAGCGGTTGCCGAACGACACATCGTGAGAAACAGGTCCAGACCGGCGGTGAGGAAGTCTTTGACCGCGTCGTCCGTCTTCATGTCCTGGTACTGGCTGAGCTTCTCGGCGACGTCGCGGAAGTTCGCTTTTTTTGCGTATATCCGTTCCCATTGTTTGATTGCTGCTTCGATATTTCTGCTTCGCTCGTAACAGATCGAAAGGAAGTACCTGCCGTAGAGCGTATCCGGGGAGTTCTCGTCGACCGAGAGGTTCACCGCACGTTCGAGCTCGGCTGTTGCGCGATCGATGTTGTTCAGGCTGAGAAAACATGCGCCTCGCTCGACGAGCGATTTTATTTTGAAGGCCGGATCTCTCGACGCTTTTTCGAACGAAGCGAGCGCCGAAGCATAATCGTGGGCATCCTTATC
>DATKUF010000130.1:0-13037 GCA_035530755.1 Spirochaetia bacterium
AGCTACCTCACCGCCTCGCGCGGCATCGTCCAGAGGTTCCGCTGCAGTGCCTGCGGTGTATCCTGCTCCGAGCAGACTTTTCGCCTCGATTACTACGTCAAGCGTCGCATCTCCTACCGCCGGATCGAGCAGGGAATCACCTGCTGCTGCGGAGTGCGCGCACTCGGCCGATCCCTGGGGTGTTCGGCCGCTTCTGTCTCGAACCGCGTCTCCCGACTTGCCCGGCAGTACATCGCGGCGCATGAAAGGATCCTCAAAACAGTGCGTCTGCGCGAGCCGCTTGCAGCCGACGGGTTCCAGAGTTTTGCGGTCAGTCAGTACTATCCCAATAACATTCACCTGCTTGCAGGCTGCGAGTCGCAGTACCTCTACTTCATCGACTACGTGACGATCCGTCGCTCAGGCACCATGACCAGGCGGCAGAAAAGGCTTCGCCGTGCCCTCGAACAGCTTTATCGTGCCGATCCTGGCGGTATTCGCCGCAGTTTCGCGAGTCTCGCGGTCGCTCTCGCGAAGCTTGCCGACAGCTCCGAGCTCCCCCGGTTCACCCTGTGGACCGACCGGAAAACCGCGTACCGCAACGCGCTGAGCCATATCCCTGCGATCAGAACGCGATTCATCGATCACACCTTCGAGCATCAGAGAGTGAGTTCTCGACGAACACGGGATGTGCACAATCCACTCTTTCCGGTGAACTACCTTGACCGCGAGCTTCGCAAAGGACTCGCCGAGCACGTGCGGGAGACCACCCGATTCGCGCGTAACGTGAACAACAGCATGGAGCGCTTATGGGTGTACATAGGATTTCACAACTATCGAAAACCGTTTCGGCTGAACACCCCGGTAGCCGAACGAAGGCTTCACGCGCTTGAGGCGGGGATCGACAAACCGCGCATCGATGCGGCGATGGCGAATCTGTATGCGAAAAGGCGATTTCTCTCCCAGGAACCGGTTCGCGGATGCGCGCGAAACCTCTGGTTGAGGAGGTACGCGACCCCGCTTCGCGCAGAAGACCCGCGACTTCTCGCGAAGGTGCGGAGACTCGGGGCACGAGGAAGGGTTGATGTTGCCCAGTTACGCACTCAGATGGGCATCTCCAAACTCCAATACCCGAAGCCCGAATATGTTCCTGCCTATGCTCTTAGCTGAGTTTGACCACCAAGCTTCGGAACACTACACGCGTATTTGTACGCGGTAATGGACCCGGCTCTCCCTTTCACCACGAGGTTGCCAAGTGGCGCAAACCGATGGCGGAGCTCGGAGTCAAGGCGCGAGAATACCGACTCGCTCACGATCATGGCGCTGTCAAAGCGCTTGGATGCCGATTCCAACCGGGACGCGAGATTTACCTGATCACCGATCACGGTGAAGTTGCGACGATTCTCGCTGCCTATGTCGCCGACGATCATCTCCCCGTGGTTTATTCCAATTCCGATTCCTTTCAGTACCGGGAGCTCTCGCAATGTGAGCTCGGCGTTCATCCTCGGTAGTTGATCGAGCATGTATCCGGCACAGCGCACTGCGTCGCTGCAGGCGGACTCGGGTCTTTTCAGGCCGAAGACCACCATAATTGCGTCGCCGATGTATTTGTCTATTGTTCCGCCATGCGCATTTACCGCCGCCTCCCACTCGGTGTAATAGTAGTTGAGCATCCCCGTGATGTCCTCGGGAGCGCGGTTTTCGCTTGCCGCGGTGAAACTTCGGATATCACAGAATAGAACGGTGAGCAGGCTTCTCTCCGCCCCTCGAGCGCCACGTCGAATTATTGAGTCCCGCACGTCGCGATCCAGATACTTCCCGAACAGATCATTTATCTGATCCTTCAGCGTGATGACCTGGACCCTTCCAAAAGCGAGCGCTGTGCTCAGGACGGCGCCCCCGAGAAGCACGTAGACATGCGCCGGGTCGGAGATGAAGTCGGCCATGTAGTAGAAGATTCGAGGTACTTCGAGCTCACGCTGGTAGTCCGCATTCTGCAGCGCCCCGCCGATAATCTGCTGGTCGAGTTTCAGCCTTACGTCGAAGTACATGTAGAGAAACAGAAAGACCAGAACATTGAGCACCGTGTTTACCGCTTCAATGAGTTTGCGCAGGCGCGCCGAATGGGATAACAGGGCGAAGGCCTTGAGACCGCCGGCGGCAACCGAAAAGACCCAGAAGAAGACATGACCGGCGTTCAGGACCGTGGGGAGTCCTTCCCGGGCCTCGAAAATTGTGTAGACGAGAGGGGCGACGAGTGAGCCGAAAAAGCGCGTGAGGGACCGGGAACCGTAGAGAGTCAGGAAGACGGTCTGGAACGCGAGGAGAACAAGGAGCAGATCGTGTCCTGGATTGCCGAAGTAGCCCGAACCGTCGCTGCTGAAGTTCATGAGCACGTAGAAGAGCGCGTATTGCCCCGAGGACAGGAGAAGCTCATCGAAAAATCGAATAACCCGGCCGCGGGAAGAATCCGTCGTTGGCGCAGCGGTGAGCGGTTTCGGCTGCCCGGTACTCATCGACCGCTCGTCCTGTCGGGATTCCGGCCTGAGCTGTCGTCGGATGCCTTCCGGTCGAAAGACCGAAACGCAGCCGCAGGCGAGGCGAGCACGGCAGGCACCCCCACGCACAGCACGAAACCGAGCGCGGTCTTCCCCCCGGCAAAACCGAAAACTACGCCGCAAACCACCGAAGCCATCATAAGGACCGTAGCGATGATCCACGATACGCGAAGGGCCCTGTTTTCCATACCGATCACGCCTCCACGAAGGAAGGGTATCCCGGTAGTAGCCGGAGCGCAAGCGGGAGCATACAATAGGCGCGACGGGAGGAAGAAGATGACAAGAGAAGTAAACTTCACGCGTGGTAGACCCGCGCGGATCTTCGTGCCGGCGACGGCCCTGATGCTGCTCGGGATCCTCTTCGCGCCGGTCGTCCACGCGCAGGACAGCGTCGTCGCGCTCAAAGAAAAGATTATCGACATACAGAATGCAGGCACGCTGGGATTCCGGAACTTTTCACTCTGTTCCGAGGTGAGCACCTATGGACAGTATGTGCGCTATCCGGACAACAAGGTCAAAGCCGGAGGCAAGATATATTTCTACTACGAGCCGGATAACATCTACACGGATCGATCCGACGGGATCTACCACATCTTCTTCACCCAGGACATGATTGTCGAGGACAGCGACGGAAACTCGCTACTCAACGCGCCGACCGCCCTGAACTTCAAGTACGACGGCAAGACGCCGGTTCTCGATGTCTACGGATTGAACACACTGACCCTCGGCGACATACCGCCCGGCAAGTACCGGTTCGTGGCGATTCTTCACGATCAGCTGCGAAACGCGGAGGTCCGGAAGATCTACCCGTTCGAAGTCGTTCCGTAGAATCAGGGTACCGCGACAATCAGTGTGTAGTCGTCCAGATAGAAGACCGCGTGTGTGTAGGGACGGACGTCGATCTGGTACACCGTCCGATAGTGCGTCGAGCTGTTTACGAAATAGAAATAGAGAAAATCACTCCCGGATGCAACGCTCTGCTCTTCGGAGCTGCCCGGCAGAAAGTATCCCGCCTGGTCCGGACCAAAGGTGTGCCGACGACCCTCTCCGTCGATCCACGCCACTCCCTGCAGTGTGGTCGAGCTCGCGTTCACCACGCGCAGAGTCTGCCGACTCGACTCGATGAATATGTTGCAGGAACCAAGGGAAAAAAACGCGAGCGCAACTATAGCGCCCAGCCAGAGCGCAGTACGCCGTTTCATAGTAGCCTCCGTGGTGCAATTCATACCTTTTGAACACCGACGGCGGGCGAATGTGTCACCCCGGGAGATCTACCCGAACCCAGCGGGCATTGAGTACATTAAGATACAGATGAGCGACGTTCAGACACTGAACCCTGTCACTCCACGGGTCACTTTGCATCGCGGCGAAAAGAGTTCACCTGGGCCGGCGCCAGGCATCCGTCGTGCAACACGCCCTTGGCGCGGCTTTTCGGCGCTGGTCGCCGACGTCCTCCATGATATGGTACATTCGGCAGGCAGAGCCGTTGTTCTGGCCGGACCGTTCGCCGCCATGCTTTTCGGAATCCCGTCAATTCTGTTTACCCTGCGAATGCGCAGGTTCGACCGCCTCGTCGGGCGCCGGGGGATTAGAGCAGCTTCACGATGGCTGCTCACCCATTACACCGGCACCGCGAAAATTGACCGTCGCGGATCGCGATCAGGCGAGACGGAGATCGCCGGTAACGGTGCGCAGTCCTGCGAAGAGTCGCACGTCTGCGAAGGAACCCTCATCGTTGTTAATCACCCAGGTGTTGTGGACGCTCTCTCGCTTCTGGCCTCCCTCGACCGGGACGATGTCACCATAGTCGCTATCGAGCGGAGATTTTTCACCTGCCTGCCGCAGCTCAACCGTCACGTCATTTTCGTTCCGCGGGAGCCGAGACTGCGAGTGGCCACGGTGCGAAGAATTCTCGCAAGGCTCAAGGGGGGGCACGTCGTTGTGCTTTTCGCGGCGGGGGAAATTGAACCTGACCCCGCATTCGCCGACGGAGACGGGGATATTCTCAAACCCTGGACGCCGGTAATCGGTCTCATAGTCCAGCGAAGCATCGCCGAGAATTTCCCACTTTCAGTCCTTCCGACGCTCATCTCGCGGGTCGTCCCGAACCGGGCCAGACGGAGTATCTTTGTCCGAAGACAGCGGACGTCGGCGGAAAGGGATGAGAGTGCCGCTCTGCATGTGCTTATACGCGGGAAAACATCGACCCACCACCCCCGTGTTGTCTTTGGAGAAAAGGTTCCGGCTTCGACTCTTGCGCGAGGTACTCCGGACGCTCGTTTGATCACTGAATCAGTGCGAAACTCGGTACGACTCCTACAGGATCCGCCGCGCAACACCGACCGACGATTCGCAAATGCGTGGGGGTAGTACAGTTATGAAGGCGAAACCCGAAGAGCCGACACGCCTGAACTCCAGATCCCTCTTTTTCACCTCCAGAAGGCAGGTAGAGATACGTCGCGAAGTAGTGAACCCGGGTCGCGATGAAATCGTCATGTATTCCGACCTGATAGGCATAAGTCACGGGACCGAGCTGCTGCTTTTCCGTGGGGAGATGCCGGTCGACCTTCCGGCAGACGAGCTATTCTCCGTGATGGACGGCTCCCTCGCCTACCCGGTCAAATACGGCTACATGAACGTTGCAACCGCTGCGTCGGGGAAACGATACTTCGTCTTTTATCCGCACCAGGATCTGTTTGCGTGCAAGATCGAGAACGCCGTTCCTCTCCCCGATTCGATTTCAACCGACGATGCACTTTTTCTCGCAAGTATGGAGACCGCCCTCGGAGTGATGCAGGACGCGCGCCCGGTCGCCGGGGATTCGGTGCTCCTTGTCGGTCTGGGGGTCGTCGGAATCCTGATCGCAGAGCTGCTCCACCGCTGCGGAGTCTCACCCATAATCGCCGTGGACCCTATTGGTCGCCGTCGGGAAGTCGCGACGGCAATCGGGTGTGAAACGGTAGACCCGGGTCGGGAGGGCGTGTGCGACCGGATCCGGGAGATGACCGGCGGGCATGGTCCGGACATCGCAATTGATACCAGCGCCTCGGCCGACGGTCTTCAGCTTGCGATAGACGTCGCCAACTTCGCGGGCCTGATACTCGAAGCTTCCTGGTTCGGTACGAATGCGGTGTTGCTCAATCTGGGTGCGGGCTTTCACCGGAAACGTTTGACGATCAGAAGCTCGCAGGTCAGCAGGATCGGCCCTGAGCTCGAACCCCGCTGGACAAAGAACCGTCGATTGGCGCGAGCGCTCGAATACGTCGCTGAGGTCCGACCGTCGCGTCTTATATCACACCGGTTTGCGCTCTCCGACGCAGCACTTGCCTATGCTCTGATCGCCGATCACCCGGAAGATGTGCTCCAGGTTGTGCTCGATCCGAAGAACTGAAGGAGAGCGAGAGGAGGCGGGAATGTTCAGGACCGGTGTGCTGCGATCGTTCAATGCCCGGCATGCACTTCGCGGAGAGTTCGGTACCGAAACGCTTCCGCATACCCATCCCTACCAGGTGGAATGGATCTGTGAAAGTCCGGTGCTCGACAGGAACGGTTTCTCGGTCGATATCTCCAGGATGGAAAAAACTATGGAGTCGGTGCTGCAAGCGATCGACGGAAGGCTGCTGAATGATCTGGATTACTTTCGAAATCGGCAGCCGAGCCTGGAGAACCTCGCCGTCTATCTTCACCTTGAGCTCGAACGCGCGTTCAGCCTGAGCGGAGCGTTCCGCGATCAGATAGGTACGACCGAAGTCAGAATCTGGGAATCGGCGACGGCATGGGCCTCCTATAGTTCACGCACGGTCGACCAGACGACTGAGGTCACGGAGTCGGAAGATCCACCGACGTGAGAATCGTCCTGGTGATTTACGGATCCGCGGAGACGAGATCCGGCGGATATTTCTACGACAGAAAGGTTGTCGAGTTCCTTCGAAGCTCCGGACATCTGGTTGAAATCGTCTCGATAGACCCGCCGTCACTTGTGGGAGCTTTCTGTCGCGGACTGTTCTCCCGCGCCGCTGTTTGCCCGGCCGCGCCGGTACTCGTAGATTCGGCAGAATTTGACTGGATCGTGATCGACGAGCTGGTCCATCCCGCCTGCTTCGCCTGGATAAGACATCGGTCGCCGGCGCGGACCGCGGTGCTGGTCCATCATCTAGCCGTGTCGGAAAAGCTTCGACCGACCGCCCGTGTCCTTCATCGCCGGATGGAGCGGCGGCTTCTCTGGTCGGCAGATCTGGTTATCGCCAACAGCGAAAATTCCGCGGCCGCGGTGAGCGGCCTTCTGGGTCGAAGATCGCACCGGCCGATTCCGCCGATTTCGGTATGCAGACCCGGAGTCGATCGTCCTCCTTTCGACGCAGGGAGCGGCCATGAGCCATCCGCCGAAGCCGCAGATAGCGCAACACTCCCCGGATCGACGCCTTTCACCCTCATTGCAACCGGAAATCTCATTCGGAGAAAAGGGCATCACCTGCTGCTCGAACTCATCGCGCGGGTCGAACCCCGCGTGAAACTCGTAGTCACCGGCGACCGCGAAGTTGATCCCCTCTACACCGCCCGCCTTCTACGGGAATTGCGACGCCGGCGGCTCGAAGATCGGATAACTTTCGTCGGCTACCTTTCAGTTGCCGAACTTCACCAGGCGTATCGGCGGGCGAACCTTTTTGTCACTGCAACCGAACACGAAGGTTACGGGATGTCTCTTGCAGAGGCGCTGTGCGAAGGGTTACCGTTTGTCGCGTTCGATGCGGGCGCTCTTCGTGAGGTTGCGCCATCGGCATTTATGCCGCGCACCGAAAAGGAACTTGAATCGCTTTGCACCACGCGCGCGGCCACGGAACGCGGTTTCAGCGGAATACTGTTGCCCTACGCGGATCTCCGGCTGTTCGCGCGTGCGGTAAGTCTGATCGCGGCGGACCCCTCACTGCTGCAGGCGATGTCGCGTAACGCCCTCGCGGACGCAACTATGCTGCCGAGCTGGAATGATACGGGCACCTGTTTTGCTTCGGCGCTGATGAGTCCCCAGGGAGAGCTCCATGTCGGATAGGAATATCCCCTACTCGGAATACCTCGAAGCGAAATCCTCCGTAGACGATCGCAGCTTGAGCCGGTCCGTCCGAGACGCCTTCCTTGAGTTGATCGCTCGGCGGGCGAAAGATTGCGCCGAGAACCGTGCCATTCGTTTCCTCGACGCCGGCACAGGCACCGGTGCGATGGTCCGCCGGGTAATTGCCTGGGTCGATAACCTTCAGCCCGAGAATCGGCCGGTCGTGTCGAGCTATACCGGCGTCGACGCCGACCCCGAGAGCCTCGCCCTGGCGACTACCGCAACTGAACTCCTCCTCCGGTCACTCGGATTCGAAGTGGGTACGGAAAACCTCGATACCGGCACTCGATTGGCAGGACGGCGAGGAAACGATCTGGTAGAGACGCAGTTTTTTCTCGGGGACCTCGCAACACCGGATGAGTCGTGGGCGCTCCCCGGCTTCTACCACTTCCTGACGGCCCATGCGGTCTTCGACCTTTTCCCGCTCGAAAATGCGGTAGCGATGCTCAAGAAACTTCTTGTAGCCGACGGCGCGCTTTACGCCACCATCAACTACGACGGGTTGACGGAGTTGATTCCGTGCTATCGCGATCGTGCTTTTGAAGAGCGAGTATTGGCCTGGTATGACCGGACCATGGATGAACGCCCGGCTGTCGCGATGACCGGGGCCGGCCGGCCGCGCGACAGCCTCGGCGGCTCGGAGCTGCATCCTGCCGGAGGCAGCAAGTCGGGACGCAAGCTGGTGGAAGTGATGCTGCAGGCCGGATTCGAGCTATCCGCTCTGGGTAGCTCGGACTGGGTGGTGGCGCCGAAAAACGGCAACTATCCGGATCGCGAAAGAATCTTCTTTGCGAAGATTCTTTCGCTGATTCACAATGAGGCAATGAGGAGTCCGGTGTTCGACCAGACGGAAGTCGAGCGCTGGTACGATTCGCGCCGCCTCGCCATAGATCGATCCGAACTCGTCCTGATCGTTCACCAGATCGACCTGCTCGCAGCTCGAAGGGACAATACGGCGGCCGCCGGCTCATAAGGCGAATGTGCGGAAAAGCGGGGCAAAACTGCTCCCGGCGCGGTAGAATACCGGCGGCGTTCCCAGAGGCGCATCAACGCGGACTCTGCCCGGGCCATACTCCTTTCCGGAGAACAGATGAACCCAGTTGTCATTCGGAAGATAGGCGCTGCGTGTCCTGCGGCCTTTCCGCACTACCGGGCAGACCAGCAGGTCGCGACCGTACAGGTACTGGTCCCGGATCTTCCACAAGGTTTCATCCTGTTCGTAGTGCACGGCCGGATGGCGGATCGGCGGGAGACCGGTACTCTGATACTCCTCCATCAGGTGACGGTGATACTCCTTCAGCGCAACGTAGACGCCGCTCATGCGAGCAAGATGAGCCAGCGTCTCCCCGTCGGAGTCGAATTGCCAGTTGATGTCGGGACGATTTCCTTCGTGATTTCGCATGATGGGCGTAAACGCGGCCAGTTCCGCCCATCTCATGAAAAGTTCCTTCGAACGGCGGACCCACGCGAGGGAGGTGTACCCGCCCAGGTCGGTATGCCAGATCCCTCCGCCAACGCAGCCGAGGGAGATCGCCGCAGGGATGACGCTCGGTAAACCGTCGTTGCGGCTCCAGTTCGCAAGCTGATCTCCGGCCCAGAACGCGGTCGACCAGCGTGTGGAGCCGGTGTAACCTGCACGCATGAAGAAGATCACATCGCCGAGTTTTCCTGCCTCCTCGACTGCTTCGCGGTTTGCCCGTGCCCAGAGCGCCGGGAACCGGTTGTGAACGAGCTCTGCGGATTCGCCCGAATGCATGATCGCGTCGGTGGGCAGGTATTCGCCGAAGTCGCACATCCAACCCGAGAGACCGATCCCGATGAGATTCGTCTTGATGACCTCCTTGATCCAGGTGAACGCCTGGGGATTGGTGAGGTCGACTATTGCCGCAGGGAACGTCGTGACGACTACAGGATAATCAGCCCCGGTCCGGTCCTTCACGCAGTATCCCTTTGCTGACGCTTCCTTGTACAAACTTCCGTCAAGCGCGAGAAACGGATTTATGTAGCCGAGAAGCCGGATACCTCGTCCATTGAGCGTCCGAATGTAGCCCGGGAGGTCGGGGTACATGCGGTCGTGGTAGACCCAGTCCCACATGAGCTGGCGACCAAAGGCGGTTTCCCTTTTACCCTCCCAATCCTGCGCCCAGAGGGCAGCGACGGGAACCCCGGCATTCCGGGCCGAATGGAGCTTCTGTTCCACCTTCTCCCTCCCGCCCTGGACTCCGAGCCAGATTCCGTCGAAAACCCACTCGGGGGGAGGCGGCTGCCGGCCCAGCCGTGCGGAAAGTGCGGATTGGGCGCCGGCCATCGACCCGCAGTGACCGACTACAACCTCCTTCGGGATCTGACGCGTGTAGATTTCCGTCCACGCGCGGTGGAACGAGAAGACGCTGTAGGCGTCCGTGTCGGCGAAGACGAACCGGCCGCGATCGGTTACATAGGCGGGAACCGGGAAATAGGTGGAGTGCCAGCTTCCGCCCGATCCTGAATGAACATTTGCGTACAGGGTAATCGCGTCGTGACCGCGCCCTACACCCTGCTCCGAGGTCCACAGTGGCACGCGGCTACCCTTCAGGTCGATTCGCGAGAACTGCTCGCCGCAGCCGCAGGGGTGATCGCCCGGATCCGCTGCGACACGGATCCAGAGACGATTCACCCAGGACGCGACTTCGACAAACCGGAGAACGAGCGCATTCGCTTCGGACCGCACCTCTACCGCAAGGTTCGGGTGGGCACCAGTTATTCGGATAACACCGTCATCACCGATGATTGCCGAAAGCTCCCGACATTCGGACTTCCGGCTCCGTCGCTCGGTCATCCTGAAGTTGCCATGCTGCATGAAGTAGGTGGCGCTTCCGGAACCGACGGCAAAAAGGGGGAGTCTCCGCCCATGTTCGATCATGGCCTTTCCGTCGAGGATGATACGGAAACCTCCGTCGTTGTCGGACTCGAGAAGTGGAGTGCTCATGAGTGCTCCTGCGCTCGCTATTCGAGCGGCTCGCTGTCGAGATCTACTACTGCGTTGCGGTTCACGGCAACACCTGCGGCAAGGGCCGCTTCCAGCGCGGCCAACCCGTCGGACAGCGTGCATGGAACCGGTCGTTCCCCGGCAATGCAGGCCGCGAAGGCCTTCACGTTTTCCCGAATCGTTTCAGGCTCCCCGGCCTCGTCTCCAAATGTCACAAACTGCCCATTCTCCGGGCCGCCGTTGACAGGCCCCCACGCCACCACGGCGATGTAGTCGGTCTGCCTCGCATCGAGCACGGATTGCGGAGCTTCCTTGAAGGCGCACCATATAGTCCCGGCAGTCCCATGAATGGTGATGACCAGGGAAAAATCGAACCCGGTGAGCGCGTGAGAGATTTGGAGGATCCCGCCATCGGCGAAAGTTGCGTTGATGAAGGCGATATCCTCATAGTCGAAATCAGGGTGAATCTTGTCCGTCGCCACTCCGTGCACGGTGGCGAGCTCTTTGTCGGTGAGAAACCGCGCAAGGTCAAACCAGTGCGACGTCTCCTCGACAATGAGACCGCCGGACTTCGATCTTTCCTGAATCCAGCCATGCCACTTGTCCCGTCGGAACGGCTGACGGTAATGGTAAATGGTGCAAGCGTGCACGGCCCCTGCAGCGCCGGAGTCGAGGAGGGATTTCACCTTCTGAATCGCGGGGTTGACGCGAAATTCGTACCCGATAGCGCAGCGGATTCCTTTTTTCCCGGCGTCCGCCCCCGCAAGCACCAGCGATTTGCCTCGTCCCATTGCGAGCGCCAGCGGCTTTTCGAGAAGCAGATGACGCCCGGATTTGAGCACCTGCAGCGCCTGTCGCGCGTGCAGGTAATCGGGCGTGCACAGGCTGATCAGTTCGATCTGTTTGTCCGCAAGAAGGGCGTCGAACGAATCATAGGCACGGACACCGATACTTTCCCAGCTCCTGCCCAGCATCGCCTCCGAATAGAGCGGCTTGAGTACCTGCATGCTTCCCGACTCGAACGTCCCTCCGACGCTCGCGAGCCGTTCGGGCAACAGATCACAGACAGCCACAAGATCGGCATGCTCGCTCTCGAGATAGCCCGCGCAGTGCGCCATTCCGATTCCGAGACCGCAAACCGCTGCTTTTATCATCTGTTCCCCTGCGGGTCAAAGTATCGCGTCACCCACTCAGCCGATCGATACGCTGGAGCGGAAACATCAGAGGTCAGTGTGCGCAGTCGCTGAAGGAACCCGCGCAGATACTCTACCGTGCCTCGGCCACCAATGTCACGATCGGCCTGCATCGGCGTCTTTCCCCACCCTTTTGCGCCCCATATTCGGTCACGAAAGTTGGTCCGGCAAATTGCGTGAATCGTTTCCCCGGGCAAGCCGAGGCCGCGAATCACCGGAATCTCAGCGCGGGTGTAGGCAAACGGATTTTCAAGCTCTTCGGTGGTGCGAAGGAACTTGAGCAGTCTCGCCGTCCGCTCGCTATTGGCCTCGAGGTCGCTCTGTGGCAAATGCGAAAGACCGTCGCAAAACCACATACCATCGCTCCCAAAGAGAATCCGTTCCCGGTAGGTGTTGAAAAAGTCCACCGCGGCGTTGTGCTGACGATGAAGCTCTCCGTAGAAGTAGAGCCCGGGGCTGAGATCGAGGAAGGCGTTCCCGTGAGCCTCCAGGAGCGCAGAGAGTCGGCCCAGATCACCGGCGAGGAACAGCATGTGCGGAAATATGAGGACGCAATCCGGATTCCGATCGAGTACGGCGACTGTCTGTCTCATGAGCTCTTCGAACGACGGAAGACCCTGGCCGGTTTCGATCGCGCCCGAAGCACTCCACCCGAGGCGGTTCTCCGGGCCTGCCCCCGGCGCGGTGTTCCAGAAGATCGGCGGATCCGCCACATGTAGCACCACCGGCATACTGAATCGAGCTGCGGCCCGAAACGCTCCCGAAAATGATTCGTCGTCGATGGCGGTAGTGTAAAGCTGCTGGAATGTCGGTTTGCCTTCCCACAGTTTCAGCCCGTCAAACCCGGCGCGGGCGTAGATTTCCACCTGCTCCTCGATCGGAATGGCGGTAAGTTTTTCGCCCACCCCGCCAGCAACTGTCTGAAAACGGTCCGCGTAGTCGAAGGAAGCGAATGCACGGGATCGGCCTGCCAGTTTCGCACGCGCAAAAAGCACTTCAGGGTTGAAGTTGATTCTCCGGGCATCGGGGAGTGAGAGCAGGCCGATCTCCGAAACCTGATTGCTTTCCAGATAGAGTTCGAGCTCTTCGAAGCGGGAGGCACAGCCAAAGTGTACGTGCGAATCAGCGAGCCCGACGGAGATTGAGCCTGTTTGAGCCGGCACCATCTACCTCAAACCAAAGTCAGGAATTTCGGCGACCTTGCGTGTGAGCGTAATCCGCACGTTCGGATG
>DATKUF010000131.1:0-2020 GCA_035530755.1 Spirochaetia bacterium
AAGCATTTTGCGAACTAAGCCTATCGAGCAAGTATCCTCCCGCCGAAGGAGAGTCCTTCCGAATGCGGTAAATACCGAATTCCGGCAAGGGGCTCCGAATCTCGGCCGTTGAAGCCCACACAAAGTAGATTGCGAGCCGTACAATCGGGCATATATCCTCTCCTGACCTGGAAAGACGAAGATGGAAGTTCCGGCCCCATCCACGAGGCTCCTCAACGGCGATCGCGTTGCCATCGTCGGCGGTGGACCTGCCGGTTCGTTTTTCGCCATCCATCTTCTGCGGGAGGCCCGGCAGCTCAATCGCAAGATCGAGGTTGTTATCGTCGAGAAGCGTGGTCCGTCCGACCTGAACTTCGACAGCTTTCAGTGCCGGGGATGCAACTTCTGCGCGGGCCTGATCTCGCCAAGATTGAACCAGGTACTCGACGGCTGCGGTCTCGTCGTTCCAGAGGAGATTGTCCAATCGCGGATTGACTACGTCTGGATACACGGGCAATGGAAAAACTTCCGGCTTCGAGTGCCCAAAGACATGCGGATGTACTCCGTGTACAGGGGTTCGTTACCCGGCAGAAGGACGGGCAGACCCGCCGGCTTCGATGGCTTTCTGCTCGGTGAAGCGGCGAAGGAAGGCGCGCGTATCCTCTATGGCGAAGTCCAGTCTATTGCCTACGCCGCCTCCGGCGTGCCCGTTCTCACAATGAAGGCGCCCTCCGGCGAAGAGGTCTCGCTCGAAGCCGCCTTTGTGAGCTTCGCCACCGGCGTCAATCCCCACTACGGCTTCGATTATCGGGCCAATCCGCTCATTGCTTCTATCAAGCGGTTGAATCCCTCCTTCGTTCCCGGCAAGTCCCGCAGGACCCTCATCTTCGAGCTCGACGTAGGGGAGGACTTTCTCAAGCGCAACATGAATCGGGAGATTTACTTCATCGAGTACGGCTCAAAGCGCCTTGCTCTCGAACATACTGCGCTTATTCCCAAGGACAGATTTTTGACCGTCGCCATGATCGGCCGGTGCATCGACAAAGCGGTCTTGCCGCAAGACAGCCGGCGAATCATCCACGATTTTCTCACCCTGCCCCAGGTTGACCGCATCTTGCCTGGCATCGCGGCGGCTCCCCTCGCCTGCACTTGTTCTCCCAGGATGACCGTGACCACCGCGGCATCTCCTTTCGGCGACCGGTTTGCCGTCATCGGAGATGCAGTCGGGTCGCGGTTGAACAAAGACGGCCTCTACTCCGCCCACGTGACAGCCAGCAGGC
This sequence comes from Spirochaetia bacterium, assembly GCA_035530755.1. Classification (GTDB taxonomy): domain Bacteria; phylum Spirochaetota; class Spirochaetia; order DSM-27196; family DATKUC01; genus DATKUC01. Next base: position 1,260 of record DATKUF010000131.1, read on the forward strand.
TCGCGCACGTCGTGCTCCATGAGGGAATCGATCGGCAGGCTCTCGCCCGGGGATACGGGGAGACCGTGAAATGGCTCGTTGACGACAATCGCTCCGGACGGATCGTATTTGCCGTGAGCCGCACCGCCTTCGCCATGCCCGTGGTGAGCCGCATCGTGTACCAGGCGTTTGCCACCGAGTACAAGGTGCGCGACGAGCGCAGCCGCCCCCTGAACAGAATGCTTTGGAAGATCGCAAGCGGCACGGCCGACTATCGCGAAGTGCTCCGCGAGATGTGCGGCTTCAGCGTGCTGCGATCCATCTCCGTCGGCGCGGCGGTCACGCTAAGGAACGTGGCGCTCGAAATGCTCCTCGGGATGAAATGGGGCGAATACGGCCGCTATCCGGCGGTTGTGCCGATGGAAAAGCGCGAAACGATAAAGGAGCAGCTTGAGGCGCGCCTTGGAATCAAGCTCGGCCCATCGCCTGACTTTGAACGGATGTACGAGATCAAGATCCGGGGCTCCGAAGAAGAGATCATGGAGCAACTCGCCATGTACGGCCAACCCGATGCGAGGTTCGTCAAGCCGCGATTTGTCCACATGCGGCAGATCGAGGGAACGCCGAACCATGTGGGATCGGTAATTCGATACAGAATCCCCTTCGTGCGGTTGAGCGCGGAGCTGCGGCTGACCGACAAGATAGGCTCCGGGACCTTGCTCTATCGGGCCGACGAGCGCCTGGTGGACCACGGCAAACTCATCTTCAATATCGCGCCGGCC
>DATKUF010000132.1:0-13214 GCA_035530755.1 Spirochaetia bacterium
AGGGCCGCTGAGTTCGGTGGGGCGAGACCAGCACCCACTCTCCCGAGAGCGGATTGTAGCGTCTGTGCGGCGCATCGGTATGGAGCATCTTGGGTCCTCGCTGTGAGAGAAGTCAAGTGAACATTATCACGGATAGATCACCGAGAAAAGCGGATCGGAATAGTTCGCTTCGTTGACCCTGCCTGTGAAAGCCCGTACACTTTCGTCATGGCCATCTATCTGTTGACCAACAGTGTCCAGAACTACGCATGGGGATCTTCGACCGCGATTCCCGCGCTTCTGGGTGAGGCGCCGGAAGATGGTACGCCTGTAGCGGAACTGTGGATGGGATCTCATCCAAAAGCGCCGTCCCACCTGTCCCGAAACGGAAAATCGGTGTCTCTTCTCACATTCATTCGAGACGATCCGGAGGGAGCGCTCGGGGAGCGGGTCTTCGCGGAGTTCGGCGCGGAGCTTCCCTATTTGTTCAAAGTGCTCGCTGCCGACAGGGCGCTCTCAATCCAGTCTCATCCCACCAGGGAGCAGGCCGTTGAAGGATTCGCGCGTGAGGAAAGCGCCGGGATCCCGATCGACTCTCCGGTACGCAACTACCGCGACGCCAACCACAAACCTGAGCTCATCTGCGCGTTGACGGAGTTCTGGGGGATGCGCGGTTTCAGACCGGCAGCGGACATCGCCGCGGATCTGCAGGCAGTTGACGGCGACACGGCACGAATGCTGGTGCGACTGCTTGGCCGGCGAAGCGAATCCGACGCGCTTCGCGGATTTCTGGAGACGCTGCTCGGGCTGCCCGCGGCCGAAGTAGCGACGCTCGTCGCCGCGGCTGTCACCTACGCGGAACGGCAGTGGTCGTCGTACCGGTCACAGGGAGTGCCCGAGCCGTTCAGCTCCAGTTCGGGCAACCCGGCGCGGCTCGTGCGGGAGGATTATTCGAAGCTCCCGCAGCGATTCTTCTGGCTGCTCCAGATTGCGCGGGATTATCCGGACGATGTCGGTGTGCTCGGCCCGCTCTACCTGAACACGGTTCAGCTCAATCCAGGGGATGCGACTTACCTCTCCGCGGGTGTGCTGCACGCCTACCTGCGGGGGACCGGTATCGAGCTTATGGCGAACTCAGACAACGTTCTGCGCGGTGGTTGCACCGCAAAACACATTGATGTGCCGGAATTGCTCAGGACGGCCCGTTTTGTTTCCGAACCTCCTCGGATCCTTCGGCCGGAGGGGTCGCTGCCGCAGTGGTATCGTTCCGGAGCGCGGGAGTTCATGCTCTCGGTCGTGGAAGTGGGGACCGCGGAGGCGGCTCTCCAGCTTTCCGGGGAAGGCCCGAAGATAGTCCTTGCCACATCCGGATATCTGACATTGATGGAGGAGTCGGCAAGCGATCGAGGCACCGGGGCGCCCCTCACGCTCAGGAAAGGTCAGTCCGCTTTCGTCCCCGATGAAGCCGGCACAGTGACCGTCTCGGGCGTCGGACGCGGCTATGTGGCGGCTGTGATGGAGACTCCTTCGTGAGCGCCGAACCGGCGCCGACGTTTCGGATCTGGGTCGACGCGGATTCCTGTCCGACGCGGATCCGGGAGATCGTCTGTCGCGCCGCAAAACGGACCGGCCTGTTCGCGATCTTTGTCGCAAACCGGAAAATACCGCTGCCCGCAGGGAAACAGATTTCGATGGTGGTAGTGGGGCCGGAGGAGGGAAGCGCCGACCGCTACATCGCCGGCAACGCCCGGGAGGGCGATGTGGCGGTCACCCGGGACATTCCGCACGCCGCCGATCTGGTGGAACGCGGTGTGCTCGTTCTGAACGACCGCGGCACGGTCTACTCGGCCGAGAACGTTCGCGAAAGGCTCTCGGTCCGTGATTTCATGCACGATCTTCGCAATTCGGGGGTCGACGTACCGGAGCGAGGTCGCTTCAGTCAGCGTGACATTGCGCTCTTTTCACAGGCCTTCGATCGCGAGCTCACCGCGCGCCTCCGCCGGCGCGCTGCCGACCAAACCGGTTGACCTGAAGGTTTTGCATCTTCGGCAGTTCATTGCTCTGCGCCCGCGGGAAGTGAGTTCTGCGGCGTCACTCGGGTCACAGTCCACCCGTTCGCAGCAAGCAGATCGCGGACATTATCGGGGCCGACGAGATGGCCCGCTCCTACTACCATGAACCTCGTTCCGTCGCCTGCGGCGATCCGGTCCAGTTTGGTAACCCAGCGTTTGTTCCTTACAGCGAAAAGGTCCTCGAATACCGCTCTCATCTGGTCGTCCGTATCAAAGGGTGCTACAACGAGCTCGGTAAACTTCTTCAGGTCTCCTTTCTTCCACGCCTCGTACAGTTCCAGAAGGTCGTTGTGGTCTTCCTGTATACCCATGACCGCCTTTTCAAGCGAGCGGACCTGGAGCTCCTCGGACATCGCCGATATTGATTCAAGCTGCTCAGCCGCCGTTTCGAGGCCCTCGATCTTCATTCCGTCGCCGTGTGCGATCGTGAGAAAATGATTGTCAACGCCGTCTGCAGCGGAGAGTTTCGTATCACCGGCTTGAACCGTCGACAGAACACTCTCGAGCATCCACGGCCGCATCCGGAGCGCCGATTCCGCCGGGAAGTTGACGCGTCGCGCCCAGTCGAGGACCTTCTGCAGCAGGTCGGCGGAGAGATGTCGGTCGAGACTGTCGGTGTCCGGGTAGTAGCCGTACTTCTTGACGAGCTTGCGCAGAACCGCGGGCGAAATCCGCTGCACATCAATCTCCACGATGAGCGTTGAGCTTGATGTGAAGGCCGTGGTGATCGCAGGATTGAGCGGGTAGATCTCGGGTCCGGCCAGGTGAATTGCCCCGAGAAGGTAGAGGACCGATCGACCGCGGACTGCTTTCCAGAAAAGCAATTCGCGGGGGGGCGCCGTCACTGCGGTGCCGATTGAGGGTGAAGGAGTGCTCGTCGTGGCCTGCGCCGGGAGGAACGGTCCCACCATCAGAAGGAGGAGGCCGACAAAAAGGCCCGAAATGGTCTTCGGCAGCGTCATCACTAGAAGTCCGCTGTTTTGACCGCTCGCGGAAACGGTATGACGTCACGGATATTCTGCATCCCGGTAAGGTACTGAACGAGTCGCTCGAATCCCAGACCGAACCCGGAATGCGGCACGGTGCCGAACTTGCGCAATTCCAGGTACCACCAGTAGGATTCTTCCTTCAGTCCAAGCTCGCGGATGCGTCGCGTGAGCAGATCTTCGTTCTCTTCGCGCTGACTTCCTCCGATGATCTCTCCGAGCCGCGGTACCAGTACATCCATCGCGCGCACGGTTCTCCCGTCATCGTTCTGCTTCATGTAGAACGCTTTGATCTGTTTCGGATAGTCGGTGACGATGATCGGTCCGTCGTATACCTTTTCGGTGAGATACTTCTCGTGTTCAGACTGCAAGTCCGAGCCCCAGCTGACCGGGAATGCGAATTCTTCACCGGAGCCCTTCAGCCTGTCCATCGCCTCACTATAGGTGACTCGGGCGAACGGCGTGTCCTTGACCTTGCGCAGACTTTCGAGAAGGCCCGGCTGAATGCGCGCATCGAAGAACTCCATGTCTTCGGCGCACTTCTCCAGAATTTCGCTGAGTACGAACTTGATGAAAGCTTCCGCGATGTCCATGTTGCAGGTGATGTCGCAGAACGCCATTTCGGGTTCGATCATCCAGAACTCTGCCAGGTGCCGTGTCGTGTTGGAGTTTTCGGCGCGGAATGTCGGGCCGAAGGTGTAGACCCTTTCGAGCGCGCACGCGTAGATCTCGGCGTTGAGCTGTCCGCTCACGGTGAGATAGGCCGGCTTGCCGAAGAAGTCACGGGTATAGTCGACTGATTCAGTCTCGGCGAGGTTGCCGAGCGGCAGGGTCGTTACCTGAAACATCTCACCTGCGCCTTCTGCGTCGCTCGCTGTAATGATCGGCGTATGTACGTAGATGAAGCCACGTTCCTGGAAGAACCGGTGAATCGCGAAGCTCGCCGCATTTCGAACCCGCGCCACGGCGCCGAAGGTGTTGGTGCGCGGGCGCAGGTGGGCTATCTCCCGAAGGAACTCGAAAGAGTGTCGTTTCTTCTGCAGCGGGTAGGAGTCAGTTGGAGCTTCGCCGATCACTACTACCTGCGATGCGGACAGCTCCACGCGTTGATTCTCGCCCGGTGAGGCAACGATGATTCCGGTGATCTCGACGCTCGCGCCGGTTTGAAGACGATCGAGCTCGCCGGCCGAGTCGGAGGACTCTTTGTCCACAATCACCTGAAGATTCGCCAGACATGAGCCGTCATTCAGCTCGAAGAAGCAGACAGTCTTGGTATCCCGTTTGGTTCGTACCCAACCTGAAACGGTTACCGGTCCTCCGCCCGGCTCGGTCAGAAGCAGGTCCTTTACGCGTAATGTATTCATAGTTGCTCCCGGTGAGGTGACCGCAGACATCTTCCGGACACGAATCGCCGTTCGCATTCTGCAGTTCACATATCAGTACCATACATCCCGACTCGCGTCAAACCGTCCCGGTCCCCCGGGAGTCAAATGATATTTCGCGCTGGTTCTCAGGCTGACATCGATACACTACAATGTCAGCGCCGCAATCGTTCGGCGCGCAGCGACGCTTGATTCAGGGGGGCTCGTGAACATCCAGATCATTGGATCCCGCAAAAACCCGGCAACCAGGAAGTGCGAGCGATTCTTCCGCGACCGGGGTATCAATTACCAGTTTGTCGACCTGGACCAGCGGGGTCTCAGCGCCGGAGAGCTTTCGAACATCGCCCAGGCGCTCGGTGTCGATGAGCTTATCGACCCGGACTCCAGGTCGTACGCGAACCGCGGACTCGCATACATGGAGTTCAATCCGCTGGAAGAGATACTGGCGGATCCGCTTCTTCTGCGCCAGCCCATTGTGCGGGACGGCAAGCGCGCTGCGGTCGGATACGACGAACTGCTCTGGAACGCATGGATCAAAGAGGAAGGCAAAACGTGAGCAGCTACGCCATCGACTCTGAGGTGGGCAGACTCCGAAAGGTCATCATTCACCGACCGGGCCCGGAGGTGGAGGCGATGACTCCGGAGGCGGCCGAGGAGCTTCTTTTCAACGACATAATCCCGGTCACCGTCGTCCGCTCCGAGCACGACAGCATTACTGCGTTTCTCCGTCGCGTTTGCGAGGTTGTGGAGGTCGAAGAGCTCGTTGCGCAGGCTTTCGAAAACCCCACAATCCGCGAGGGCGTCATAGCGCAGGCCTGCACAACCGTGGAGGCGGGCCATCGGCGCGCCGAGCTCACCGAGCTTGCACCGGAGGAACTTGTGTCCGCGCTCGTGCGCGGTCTTCCGCGAAGGCGAGACTCGCTGGAGCGCTATCTGTCGCCCCGGCTGTACGACATTCCGCCGCTTCCCAACCTCTATTTCATGCGCGACGCGGCCATGGTGTACCGGGATTCGGTTGCCATCGGGGCGATGGCGCACCCGGTGCGGCGGCTCGAATCGCTCCTGGTGCGGGCAGCGCTCGGCGCCGCGGCCGGCCCAGCTGCCGCGATCGGACTCGGAAATCATGGCGGGCTCCTGTTCGACGGGGCTGCCGCGGTCGACCCGGAGGTTCGACTCGAGGGGGGCGATTTCATCGTGGCGCGCCGCAACCTCCTGCTTCTCGGGATTTCCGAGCGGACGAGCGCGCGGGCGGTTGATCTTCTCGTACAGAATATTTTTGCGCGATTCGGCGAGCCTGTAACGGTTCTCGCGGTAGTGCTCCCTCATCGGCGTGCCACAATCCACCTGGACATGATCTTCACCTTTGTCGACCTCAACACGGCGCTCGTCTATCCACCGCTCATCACCGGACCGAACAGAGTGCAGGTCGTGCGGATGCGCTTTGAACCGGGCCGAATACCCGTCATCGATGAACCGGACTCGGTTGTCGACGGCCTGCGGTCGGCCGGAGTTCCGCTCACGACGGTATCCTGCGGCGGAGAGGACCCGCTAAGCCGGCAGCGGGAGCAGTGGCTTTCGGGGACAAATGTGTTCGCATTCGCTCCGGGCAAGATCATTGGCTATGCGTGCAACGTGGAGACGCTGGAAGCGTTGAGCAAGGCCGGATTCACGGTTCGCCAGGTGGAGGCTTTTCTGGACGGCCGTGACTCGGTTGATGAATACGACCGGCTTGTGGTCGGATGCCCGGGCGCGGAGCTCGCGCGCGGCGGCGGTGGAGTGCGCTGTATGACACTTCCGGTCGAGAGGGAGCCCCTGGGAGCCGGGTGAGCGAACCGTTTCGATTCGGCGGCCTATTGCATCCGGTCGCCGGCATCCTTACTATGTGCGCAGGAAAAACTTATGAGCGTACAGAAAACCAGCGACCTTCGCATCAAGTCGATCACGCCTCTCGCCTCGCCGTTGGAGCTGAAGGCCGAGTTTCCGATAACCGCCGCATCCAGCGCGACCGTGGTGGAGAGTCGCCGGGTGATTGCAGATATTCTGTCCGGCCGTGACGATAGACTTCTCGCTGTCGTCGGCCCCTGCAGCATCCACGACCCGGAGCTTGGCCTGGACTACGCCCGACGGCTCAATGAGCTTCGCAGCGAAATCGCCGACAGAATTTTCGTGGTGATGCGCGTCTATTTCGAAAAACCGCGGACTCGCCTTGGCTGGCGCGGATTCATTCTGGACCCGAGACTGGATGGAAGTTACGACGTACAGGAGGGGCTCCGCCGAGCCCGCAGGCTGCTGTTAGACATCAATGATCTGGGCTTGCCCACAGGGTCGGAAATGCTCGATCCCATCGTGCCCCAATACATCGACGATCTGGTCTCGTGGGCATCGATCGGCGCGCGTACCACCGAGTCGCAGACTCATCGCGAAATGGCGAGCGGGCTTTCAATGCCGATCGGATTCAAGAACGGAACCGACGGCAGCATCGAGACTGCAGTAAACGCGCTCGCCTCGTCGCTGGAATCCCACAGTTTTATCGGTATCGATCCGGACGGCCGGACCTGTGTCCTTCACACAACGGGAAACGAGAACGGCCATATCATTCTGCGCGGCGGGAAGAGTGGTCCGAACTACCACGATGAGAACGTCGAAGATGCCATTGCAATGCTCAAGAAGGCGGGCCTGCCGCAGGCGATTTTGATCGATTGCAGCCATTCGAATTCGGGACGCAATCATATGCGTCAGGAAAAAGTGCTGCGCAGCGTGGTCCGACAGAGGCTCGAAGGCAACAAGCTGATTGTCGGATTCATGCTGGAAAGCAATATTCTGGAGGGCACGCAGGCGATCCCGGAGGACCTTTCGCAACTTCGCTACGGCATTTCGATCACCGACGCCTGCATTTCATGGCCACAGACCGAAGAGTTGCTTCGCAAGACGCGGGATGCGCTTTTGGCGCTGCGTGCCGCGTAGGCCGATCGGACCGCTCGTTACCGCTGTGAACGATTTGAGCGGCGCCCGGCGCGCTGCGGTTTCGCGTTTCGCGCGCCGGATGTCTCCGCAGAATACCCGGATTTCCTACGCGTTATAAGTTCCAGCCGCCACCTCTCCGCCCTTACCGGTCCAGTTGGTGTGAAAGAACTGACCCCGCGGGCGATCGGTCCGCTCATAGGTGTGCGCGCCGAAGTAGTCGCGTTGGGCCTGGATCAGGTTAGCGGGAAGTTGCGCGGACCGGTATCCGTCGTAGAACGCAAGGCTGGTTGCGAATGCAGGAACCGGAATACCCATGTAGGCCGATTCGGCGACGACTCTTCGCCATGAGTTCTGGCAGCGTTCGAGTACGCCACGGAAGTAGATGTCGAGCATCAGGTTATAGAGATCCGACTTCTTGTCGAATGCCTTCCTGATGTCTCCGAGAAACACGCTGCGAATGATGCAGCCGCCGCGCCACATATTTGCCACGCCGCCGTAGTTGATTTTCCAGCCATACTCTTTCTCCGCTTCGCGAATGAGCATGAAACCCTGGGCGTAGGAGACTATTTTGCTGGCAAGGAGAGCCTGGCGGATATCGTCGACAAAAGCTTTCTTGTCTCCTTTGAACTGCGCGGAGGGACCGGCGAGGGTCTTCGCCGCGAGCTGCCGCTCGTCGTAGAGCGCCGAGAGGCAGCGGGCAAATACTGCTTCGGCGATCAGCGTCACAGGCATTCCCATTTCGAGAGCGTTGATCCCGGTCCACTTGCCGGTGCCCTTCTGGCCGGCGCTGTCGAGAATTTTCTCCACGAGCGGCGAGCCGTCGGCGTCGCGGAAGTTGAGAATGTCCGCCGTGATTTCGATGAGATAACTATCGAGCTCTCCGCGGTTCCATTCTGAGAACACCCGATGCATCTCCTCGTGGCTCAGTCCAAGTCCCGCTTTCATAAGCTGGTAGGCCTCGCTGATGAGCTGCATATCACCGTACTCGATCCCGTTGTGCACCATTTTGACGTAGTGGCCCGCGCCATCTTCGCCCACCCATTCACAGCAGGGCTCACCGTCATCGGTCTTCGCAGCGATGTCCTGCAGGACGTTCTTTACCAGCGGCCACGCCGCGGGGTTTCCGCCGGGCATGATAGACGGGCCGTTGCGCGCCCCCTCTTCGCCGCCCGAAATGCCGGTGCCGATGTAGAGGATGCCTTTTTCGGCAAGGGATTTTGTACGGCGTGCAGTATCGGGAAAGTGGCTGTTTCCGCCGTCGATGATCACATCTCCGGCCTCCAGATGCGGCACAAGAGTCTGTATGAACTTGTCTACCACATCTCCGGCCTTCACCATCAGCATGATCTTTCGCGGCTTGGAAAGCGAGGCCACGAACTTGTCAATTTCGTAGGCGGGGATAATTGCCATTCCCTTGCCGGGACCGTTCACCAGATCGTCCGTCTTTTCTGCAGTGCGATTATACGCGGCAACGGTGTAGCCGTGGTCACACATGTTCATGACGAGGTTCTGTCCCATTACAGCGAGTCCGATGAGTCCGATGTCCGCTTTCTTTTTCATTTCCGCCATATCGTCTCCTTCCTTCCCTTTCATGATCCGAACCGGTCTCGGTGTGCCCACAGTCCGACTGCGGGATTGGATACGTAGAAAAAATCCTCGCCGTCGGCCGTCCTCTGGTATCCGTCGCGCATCTGCGCAACGTCGTAGCGTTTCGCCATTTTCCCGTAATCTTCGTATCGAAAGTTCGCCTTCTCGATTTCGTCGCGACTCAGTCCGCCTGGACAATAGGTGACCGTAAAACGATCCTCCGATGATCCATGAATGAGGTGCGCGGCCGCGCCAAGGTTCTCCTGCAGCCGCGGTTCGCCGTTCGTGAGTTCAAGGATTTTCGGCGTGCCGACGTAGCCGTACGCGCGGATGAGCTTGTCAATCTGCGGGTCCTCTCCAAAGTGGCGTACCCCAGGAGCTAGAATAAGAAGCTCCCCGCCGTCGGCGATTGCCATTCGTGTTCGATAGATCGCCTTGTTGCCGACCCAGGTGCTCTTGAACTCTTCGGGGTCGAGGTAGACCACCACTTTCTTCAGGGGCTCCTCGACCATAGTGAAATTCACTTTGAGAGAAAGCTCTGAAGCACGGAGAAAACACTCTTCATCGTCACCGACGAAAAGCCCCTTCAGGGCAAGCGATCCATCCGCCTCCCGGCCGACGACCGACAAAACGTAGACAATCGGCAGCCCGGCAGTAAAATGTGTCGAAGCGTAGTTGAGCACCCTTCGTACCGGCGTATCGGCGCGTCCCATCATCCGTTCCATTCCGTAGACCGCGCCGATGTAGTGGCTCTTGTTAATGCCTTCCTTCCCGCCGGTGCCGACGAAGATGTTCTTATTGTAATTTGCCATCCCAACTACTTCGTGCGGTACGACCTGGCCGATGGAGATGATAAGGTCGTGCTGTCCCTGGACAAGCAGCCGGTTCACCTGTGCAGGCCAGGAATAGTCGAGTTTCGCTTCGCTAACTTCGTGAATGAAATCTGCCGGGACCATGCCCAGTGTTTCGATTTCGTTCCGCCAATCGTGCACGCGGAACAGACCGGGCGGAGTCTGGCCGAACATTCGGCTGATTTCCTCGGCGGTCATGGCCACGTGGGTACCCGTAGCCGGCATGATGTCGGTGAGAGCATTTCCGTAGTACTGCCAGACCCACTCCGTCAGTTCGCCGGCTTTTGAGTGGTACCGCGTGAAGTCCGGCGGCAGAGCGAGGACGCGCGATCGTTTGCCAATGGCCTGCAGTGCCGCGTAAAGCCCCTTGCGAGCTGCATCGGCGGACAGGATGCCTGATGATGTTCCTTCAGAAAAATAGAGCATAGGTTACTCCCACGGCGGAGTCGCAGGCAGAGAATCGTCGAACTCGTCGAGCAGACCCTGCGCGTATGTCCCCGCGAACTTGAGGGTGAGAAAGCGGTCAAAAGCGTCGTCGTGGAATCGTTTCCACGATTCCTCTTCCCGTCCGGGGATTATCGGATAGAAGAGTGCCTCGGCCGCCTGTGCCGCCTTGAGATCTCCCGGCGCGTCCCCGATCATCAGTATGTGGTCCGAATCGTACTTGCCCACGGCAGCCATCTTGAGGTGCTCAGCCTTGCTGCCAAGCTCCTGTCCGGCAATGTGGAGCGCGTAACCGGCGATCTCGTGCTCTTCCCACTCCCGGACGAGGGCCTCGGTCGGGGTCTGGGAGACGACTACAACGTCCGCGGATTCGCGCATCTTTATGAGACTTTCCCGCACGAACGGAAACGGCGGCACGCCCTTTACGATATCCGCCACCGCGGCGTTCGCAGCGTTTGAATACCTCATGACCGTTTCGAGCTCGGCGTCCCGGCTTCCGTCAATCACTTTCTGGAGCGTGCTGTTCGAAAGCTTCGTTTCTTCCGCGATCCACCGACGAAGTCTTGCTACTTCTGGCACGTCGACTCCGCGCATTATGACTTCCGGTCGTTCCCGCAGAAGGTCGAGCGATTCCACGATCGCAGGGAATCGATTCACGCCCCGGCTCTTGGAATATAGATTCACGAATGTCCAGACTTCACGCGCGTACTTGGACACCGCCTGAAGCCCGAAGTGCTTGATGAACTGCGGACAAAAGCACTCCTTCTGCTTGATTTCCATACTGTCGAACGCGCAGCCGTCGGAGTCGATTCCAACGAAGAAATCGTGGGAACGCTTCAGGTTTTCCAGTGGGTTGGCCATAGTTTCAATTCCTTTCGGATTATTGTACCGTACGAAATAGCACGTTGTCGATGGAATACCACAGATACGTGCGATCGTCAACGACGTCCTCCGGACGAAGTGCCGCTGTGATCTGATCTTTTCACGTTGCGCAGCGCCTGTACCGGTTTGTTGACAGCCCCGGCCTTTCGGAATAGTCTGAAAAACAAAACAATTCGAAAGAATTACAGGCGCGCGGACATGCACAACGATCGTCACAACGAGATCATGAGAATCATCTCACTTCGCAAAAGGGCAAGCGTAGGCGAGCTCACCGAGCGGCTCGGGGTGTCCGAAGTCACAATCCGGAAGGATCTGGGATTTCTCGAGGAGATGGGGTATCTGGTGCGGACTCGCGGCGCGGCGACGCTGGCCGAAGACTGGGAAAACCACCGGGTGCTCGGGATTCGGCGTGAAGAACATGTCGACGATAAGCGGGCCGTTGCGGCGGCGGCGATGCAACTCGTACAAGAGGGCGACACCATCTATCTCGATTCCGGATCAACGTGCGCGCTCCTCGCCGGTCGACTTTCGGGCATGACGCTCCGTGTCGTGACCAATTCGATCGATGTCGTACTGGAGCTCGGAGACGCTCCGGGAATTGCACTCCATAGCGTAGGCGGAACCTATCGCAAGGAGGCCGGCAGCTTCATCGGGCCTGCGGCGATCGAAGCGCTCGCGAGTTACCACATCGACGAAGCTTTTCTTGGCACAACCGGATTCTCCCGTGACGGGGATTTTTCCGCGCAAAATCTCATCGAGGCCCAACTGAAAAAGGCGGTCATCGGGAGAGCGCGGCGCGTGGTGGTCCTCGCCGATCACAGCAAGTTCGGTGCCCGGGCGTTCGCGGTATTTGCAAAGCTTGCGGACATCGACATTGTGGTGATGGATGATTTTCCCGGGAGGGCCGAAGTGACGGCTCTCGGTTGTGAGGTTATTTTTGCGCCGGTCGGGAGTACCGCCGGACATCGGCGATAGCCGGCAAATCCAGAACAGAAGGAGCATTGCGTGGGATACATTGAGGAAATGTTCGGCCTGGAGAATGTGCGGGCCGTGGTGACGGGCGGTGCGGGGGTGATTCCCGGCGCGATGGCGGAGGCGCTGGTTCGCGCCGGCGCTCGAGTCGCAATCTGGGGACGCGGAGTAGGGCATCCGGTGGGAGACGCGGTGAAAGCGCTGACCGATCGAACCGGGGCGACCGACTCGGTAGTCGGCGTTACTGTCGACACCGGAAGCGAAACTTCGGTAGAAGCCGCGTATGCCGAAACCGAAGAGAAACTCGGTGCGCCAAATCTGCTGGTGAACGGCGTCGGTGGAAACCGGGGGAAGGGTCCGTTCGTCGATCTTGACATCAAGAGTTTCATGGAGATTCTCGATCTCAACGTGCTCGCCGGTCTGGTGATTCCGACGAAGGTTTTCGCGCGTCACTGGATCGAGCAGAAGATCTCCGCTTCAATCATCAATCTCGCCTCGATGAGTTCCTACGTGCCTCTTTCGGGCGTGTGGGCGTACGATGCGGCGAAAGCCGCCGTGCTCAACCTCACGATGGCGACCGCAAAAGAATTTGCGCCGCACGGAATCCGGGTGAATGGAATCGCACCGGGTTTCTTTCTTGGCCATCAGAACAAGGCGCTCCTTGTCAAGGACGAGGCGTCGGGAGCGCTTACTGATCGCGGCACGGCGGTCATCGCGCACACGCCGTTCGCCAGGTTCGGAGAGTACGGCGATATAAAAGGGGCGACACTGTTTCTTGCCTCCCCGGCGGCTTCGGGTTTCATTACCGGCGTGACCATTCCGGTAGACGGCGGATATCTGATCAACAACATATAGGAGCGCGGAACACGTGAAACAGTTCATGAACGACGAGGATTTCCTGCTCGAAAGCGCAACGGCCCGGGAACTTTTCCATGACCACGCGAAATCCATGCCGATTTTTGATTTCCACTGTCATCTTCCACCGCAGGAAATTGCGGAAAACCGGCGATTTGAGAACTTGACCGATATCTGGCTCCGCGGCGACCACTACAAGTGGCGCGCCATGCGAACGAACGGTGTTCCTGAAGAGAAGAT
>DATKUF010000133.1:0-9518 GCA_035530755.1 Spirochaetia bacterium
AAATCAACCCTTTTCACTTCCGCGGGGGTTTGAAGATCTACTTCTCGGACTTCCTGTCGACGAGGTAAAAAAGCGTCTCCAGAATAGTCCCTACTTCCTGTACCGCGGCGATCCGGATGTGAGCCTTGCACCGGTAGACAAACAGCCAATTATCGAGACCGCGGGGGTACGTTTCGTCACCTCCGGCATCTTCCAGTTCCACGACGACAGGCTCTACACAATAACAATCTCGCTGAACCAGAAGCTCGTCGATTTCTACTCAATGTTTACCAGTCTGTCCGGAAAATATGGTGATCCGGTTTCGCTTTCACCCGCGGAGGTGGTATGGCAGAACGATCAGGTACGCCTCTCACTGGAAAAGCCTCTGACGATCAAGTATATTGACCTCGTCGTTTTCGACCAGATCAAAGCGGCAGGAAAAGCCGAGAAATCGCTCCAGGAATTGTCACGTGAAGAGTTCATACATCTTTTCTGAAGAATCCTCCGATTGGAATAACGCTCGTCGGCGACGGAGAGGGCTGGCTCGAAAGATAGTGATTCTATTTTCGCTGGCTGCACTGGCGACCGCCTGCGCATCATCTTTGCCCACTGCAACCATGGCTGTCGGAGGCGCAACGCTCTCGATTGAAATAGCACATACACCGGCGCAGCGAGAACGCGGCCTGATGTACCGAAAGAGCATGCCGGAAGATCACGGGATGCTCTTTGTCTTTCCGCGGGACGAGCAGCTCTCATTCTGGATGAAGAATACGCTAATACCGCTTTCGATCGCCTTCATATCGACAGATGGAACGATCAAACAGATATCGGACATGCAACCCGAATCGCTCGCAAATGTCCCTTCGGACTTCTCCGTTCGTTATGCGCTTGAGGTGAATCAGGGCTATTTCACGCGCCACCGGATCCGGGTCGGAGAGGTAGTGAAGCTGCCGACCGACATCCCTCCAACAAACGAGTAGTCCCTACCGGTTTTCGTCGTCCAACTCCGGAAAAAGTTCGAGCACGGGCTTCTCACCCTCTTCGGAGGGCTGATTCACCAGAACTTCGATCTTTCGTTCGATTCGCGAGAGATCCTTCTCCAGGCCACGTGCAAGCTTGATTCCCTCTTCGAACATCTGGGCAGCCTCCTCGAGGGATACCTCGCCATCCCGTATCCGGTCACTGAGGCCCTCGAGCCGCTCGAGTCGCTCTTCAAAGTTCTTCATTAACCGGATAATAGCCAAAGTGAGCGCCCGCTGCAATGCGCACGCGAAACAACCGACTTGCGTCGGAAACTTCTTGCGGGGATACCGGATTGGACGTATAATCGAACCATACTCAAGGTGACACAAGAATCTGACCTCCAGACTCGCGCGAGCGGGATCGATGCATTGTCCCGCTCTCGGAGGGAGACGGACCAGCAAACGGGTGAGATCGGGTCGGCATTCGGCAATCCGGAAGTATTGATTGCAGGACAGTAATAATCGAAAAGGGAAGAGGGGGACTGACGATGAAACGAATTGCATCTCTCGCGGCCGTGCTGATCATGGCTGCAGCAGGGCTATGGGCGCAGGAAAGTGTCAACGCCTACGCGTCGTGCGACCAGGAACTGGCGAACCAGCTCTTTACGAAATTCACGCAGGAAACGGGAATAAAGGTGAACTTCGTGAGGCTTTCCGGTGGCGAGGCGATCTCGCGCATGGAAGCCGAAAAGGAGAATCCGCAGGCGTCGATCTGGGTCGGCGGTGTCGGGCTCGATCACATAACCGCAAAGCTGCACGGACTTACAACTCCCTATCGTTCGCGCATGGCTGAGTCCATTCCCGCGAAGTTCCGGGACCCGGACAACTACTGGACCGGACTCTACATTGGGCCGCTAACATTCTTCACGAACAACGCACGTGCGAAGGAACTCGGCATTACCCCGCCGACGAGCTGGGCGGACCTTCTCAAGCCCGAATACAAGGGGCGGATCCGCGTTTCAAACCCGACCACTTCGGGTACTGCCTATACGATCATTACGACGCTCCGATACATCTATAACGGCGATGAGAACAAAGTCTTTGACTATTTGAAAAAACTCGATGTGAACGTCGATCAATATACCCGTTCCGGAGCGGCATATACGACGAGCGTCGCCATCGGAGAAATTCCTGTGGGAATAGGATTCGCGCACGACCAGGTGAAAATGCTGAACCAGGGAGTCGATGCAACCATCACCGCTCCCACTGAAGGATCAGGTTACGAACTGGCCGCAATGTCCATGATCAAAGGCGGCAAAGATCCGGTAAACGCCAAGAAACTGTACGACTGGATTCTCGGCAAATCTTCCCAGGAGATTTTTGCAAGCTTCTACGTGCTGCTGGTCTCACCAGGTGCCCCTCGCAATCCGAAAGCGTTACCGCTCACTGCGGTAAACGCGCTGACTCAGGATCTCCAGTGGGACGGAGCCAACAAGGATCGGCTGGTCAAGCGTTGGACCGAAGAGATCGGTTCCCGGCGCAAATAGAGAAGCGTGGGGCGGCGGTTTTCGGCTCGAGAACCGCCCGCACCACAAGGTTCCGGGCTGACTCGCCCGGAACCTTTTTTTTGGAGGGAACGTGGCAGCCAGGAAGAAAGTTGTGCATCTCCTCGTCGCAGTCACGGTTTTCGTCGCCGTCGACGCCTGGATCTACTCGTCGCTTCGCGGAGCATTCCATGCGATCATGGCGGAGAACCAGACCAAAGACATTGCGCTGTTCGCAGGGTCCGCACCCCTCGATCCCGCGCGAGTCGGAGCCTGGCTCAAGACTTCCGGTGACATCCTTCCGGGTTCCCGTGCTGTCTACCTCGCAGTGGACGCCACGAGCGGAAATTTCGTCTATGCGGCCGGTGATCGGGAGGTGGATGCCCTTGTACGTCAAAATGCCGCGAGCGAGGACTTCAAGAAAGGGCTCGACAGCGCTTACTATCTGGAACCGTTCGTATCCGCGAAAAGCTACACAGTGCCGGGTTCCGCGGCCAGCCCTTCGATAACCGGCCGGCTCCATTTCGCCCCGGTACCGGATGATACCGGGGCCGGTGTGCGCGGTGCACTGCTCATCCTATCTTCCGGTTCCGTAACCGGGACGTATGACGAGCTGTTGCTCACGCTCGCGATTGTCGCCGCCGTTCTGTTCATCACGATTTATTGGGTCGTCAGCTTCAGCCGTGACGCCGTGATGGGTTTTTCCATCCTCGGACTTTTCCTGATTGTTTCCGCGTTCGTAGCCTATCCGCTTTTTGAATCGGTTCGTCTGACGTTCGTCGACAAGGGCGGCCTCTCGCTGCGAATCTGGAAGGAAATTCTCACTCCGCGTTATCTCGCAGCGCTGTGGGGCTCGGTGAGGCTCGGTCTGTGGACGGCTTCTTTCTCCACGATCATTGGATTTCTGTTCGCGTTTTTGACTGAACGCACTTCGGTCGGCGGTAAGAAGTTTGTCGCGACCATGGCGACGCTTCCAGTCATTTCCCCGCCCTTTTCGCTGACACTCAGCATTATTCTGCTTTTCGGAAATAACGGGCTGGTGACCAGACAGCTTCTGGGACTGTCGAATTTCTCGATCTACGGGCTCGGCGGATTGGTGGTGGTACAGACGGTCGGTATGTTTCCTATCGCGTATCTGACTCTGTCCAGTGTGCTGAAAGCGATCGATTCCACTGTGGAGGACGCATCGCTCGACCTTCGCGCCTCGCGTCTGCGCACGTTCGTATCGATAACCGTTCCCCTTGCCATGCCGGGAATCCTTTCTGCGTGGCTGCTTGTGTTCACGAATTCTCTTGCGGATTTTGCCAATCCACTGCTTCTGTCCGGGTCCTACCAGGTGCTATCTACAGAGGCTTACATGGAAGTGACGGGCCGCAACAATCTGGGCGGCGGAGCGGCGCTTTCTCTGTTGCTGCTGCTCCCGACGCTGACCGCCTTTTTTGCGCAGCGCTACTGGATTACCAGAAAAAGCTTTGTCACGGTGACGGGGAAACCGTCGACCCGTCTGACCGAACTCGCTTCGAAACCAGTGCGCATTGCGCTTGTCGCATTTGTCGGGCTTTCCATTGTGCTGATTATGTCGCTCTACGGCACGATAGTTGCCGGCTGTTTCGTAAAGAACTGGGGTATCGACTACTCGTTCACACTTGAAAACATCGGAGAGGCTCTGCGTCAGGGATCGAAAGCGATCGTCGACACGGTAACGTTGGCGGCGATCGCCACACCGATAGCCGGTATACTCGCCATGATTGCAGCTCTTGTTGTCGTGCGCAGGACCTTTTTCGGCAAACGGCTCCTCGAAGCTCTCATCATGACGCCCTTCGCCGTGCCGGGAACTCTCATCGGCATCAGCTATATTCTGGCATTCAACAAGGCGCCGCTTCTTCTGGTAGGAACGGCTGCTATAATCGTTATCAACTATATCGTTCGAGAGCTTCCTGTCGGGCTCGAGACGGGCGCGGCATCGTTGAGACAAATCGATCCTTCAATCGAAGAAGCGGCACAGGATCTCGGCGCAGACATGCCTACCGTGTTTCGAACAATCGTCCTGCCGTTGATCCGGCCTGCATTCATTTCCAGTATGTCATATACGTTTGTCCGCTCGATGACCGCAGTCAGCGCGATCATCTTCCTTATTTCGGCGCGCTGGTATCACCTGACGGTCCAGATCTACAATTTCTCCGAGTTGTTGCGTTTCGGACTCGCGAGCGTCCTGTCCACCGCGCTCATCATCATTGTGCTTCTCGCGTTCGGGCTCATGCGGCTGCTCGTGCGGGATCAAGGTTTGACGGAAAAAACCGTTTCGGGATAGGAGTAGATGAATGGCGGCGAACAGCATTTCAGTGAGGGTTGAGCGCGTCAGCAAACGGTTCAGGAATTCCAAGGGCCGAAGTGACGTCATCGCTGTCAAAGAGTCCGATTTCACCGTCGCACCCGGAGAACTCGTCACACTTCTCGGCCCGTCCGGTTGTGGAAAAACGACGACTCTGCGTATGATAGCCGGATTTGAAATCCCCAGCTCCGGACGAATCCTGATCGGTGAGGAGGATGTAACCATGCTTCCCCCGAACCGGCGCGACACAGCAACGGTTTTTCAGAGCTACGGCCTGTTTCCGCACATGAATGTGACGGACAACGTGGCTTACGGACTCAAAATACGAAGACTTTCGCGCCCGGAAATCGACCGCAAAGTCACTCAAACCCTCGATCTTGTGGGACTCGCCGAATTAGCCGACCGGGCGCCGGGGAAACTTTCCGGTGGACAGCAGCAACGCGTCGCTCTCGCACGGAGCCTCATAGTGGAACCGTCTGTTCTGTTGCTCGATGAACCCCTGTCCAACCTTGACGCGCTGCTTCGCGAGCAGATGAGAATAGAAATCCGGAAAATTCAGAAGTCACTGGGAATCACTGCCGTATATGTCACCCATGATCGCGTCGAGGCGATGAGCCTCTCCGACCGTGTCATTGTCATGAAGGACGGCCAGATCATGCAGATCGGTGCTCCCCAGGACGTGTATGAAAATCCGGTTTCACAATTCGTTGCCGGGTTCGTGGGGAAGGTAGCCTTTTTCCCCGTCGAGATAGCCGGAAAGAGCGGGACTGGCTGGGAGTGCGTGCTCAACGGAAAGCGAATCAACGTCGAACGGGCGGCGGCCGAAGGGATTGCGCCGGGTCGTAAGGCAGTAGTAATGGCGCGGCCGGAATCGTTGCGACTGACCGAGGAGGGCGCCGGGTTCGTCGGCGGGAAAGTCCGGATGAACGTCTACCTTGGCAATAGTGTCGAGTCATTCGTCGACACCTCTTACGGCCAGGTTCTGGTTCAGATCGATGATCCGGCCTCCAAGCGGGTATTTGCCGAAGGGAGTACCGTAGGAATTACTTTCGAGGCCAACCGCATTCGCCTGCTGTCCGATCAGGAGTGATGCGACC
This sequence comes from Spirochaetia bacterium, assembly GCA_035530755.1. Lineage (GTDB taxonomy): Bacteria > Spirochaetota > Spirochaetia > DSM-27196 > DATKUC01 > DATKUC01. The sequence continues at coordinate 5,915 of DATKUF010000133.1, forward strand.
GACGGACACCTGGAACTCGGCGCTCCTCAGATGCGGTCGTCCGTCGTCGCGTCAGGCCTTTTCGATTCCACCCGTGCGTCGAGTCCGCTCTTGTGAAACCGTACCGAAATGAGATCGCCGGCGTTCACGGTCTCCGTACCCGAGATGATGGTTTTGTCCTCGCTGCGGTAGACAACTGCGTAGCCTCTTTTCAGCACTTCAAATGGCGAGCAGGCTTCGAGAGCCTGAGTTGAGAGAGAGAGCCGATGGTGCGAATCGCTGACGCGACGCTCCATAACGGCAAGGAGCGACTCTTTCGCGTCGTCGAGCCGCAGAAGCAATGGTTGCACCAGAACGCGAAAGCTTCGCTCCAGACCCTCCGGAGTAAACTGACGAAGCAGAAGTCGAGCGCGATCAAGACGCTCCAGGAAGACCCGCGCGATGGAATGACCAAGTTCGAGAATTCGCAAAACGAGCTCGTCGCGCCGCGCGGAGACGATTTCGGCGGCCGCCGAGGGCGTCGGAGCGCGCAGATCGGCGGCAAGGTCAGACAGGGAGAGGTCTATCTCGTGGCCAACTGCTGAAATGACGGGGGTTTCGCACAGGGCGATCGCACGAACCACCTGTTCGTCCGAAAACGGGAGCAGGTCTTCAAGGGATCCGCCGCCGCGGGAAACGATTATCACGTCACCAAGCTTGAAGCGATCAGCAGTGATGATTTGGCGCGCGATGATCGCGGCGGCCTCGTCTCCCTGAACCGGTGCAGGGAGAATAACGACGTCAATACCCGAGTTGCGCCTGCCCAGAACATGCAGAATGTCCCGCACTGCCGCGCCGGTGGGGGAGGTAACGACCGCTATTCTCGACGGCAGCATCGGTATCGGTATTTTTCGATCCGCGTCAAACAGCCCTTCCTCCGCAAGGCGCCGCTTTCGTTCCTCGAGCATCACGAGAATCTCACCTTCCCCTGCGAGCTCAAGGCTCTCGCAGATGATCTGGTAGCTGCCTCGTTTCGGATAGACGGAAACCGAGCCGCGGGCGACCACGAGCATTCCGTCCGCGGGAGCGAAGGGAAGTGATACGGCACGGTTGCGGAACATCACGGCGGACAGGAGCGCGTCACGATCCTTGAGGGTAAAATAGACGTGACCCGTGCTCGACGGCCGGAAGTTCGAAATTTCCCCTTCGACTGCAATCGCCGGGAAGGAGCCTTCGAGCGTCGACTTGATAAGCGAGGTGATCTCGGAAACCTTGTAAGGACGAGACTTTGTCTCTATCATGTGCTCTAGATTACCGGTTTCGCACGGGAAGGACAATGATTTACAGGAGACGGCGCCTGAGATGAACAAAGTCGTTTGTGTCAACGCGGTTGGGCTCACCGACTACGCGACAATGCCCATCGCCGGGGGGGAATCGGCGGTAGACCGGGTCAAGCGGTTTGTCGCGTCGCTGCCCGACGTGAACCGGATCGTCACCCTTGCGGACGCCGGAAAACCGACACCCTTCCCCTACGAGAGGATCGATCTTGCCTCCCGCGACTCGGCTTCTCTGATAGAGGCTCTGATTCGCGCCGCCGCAGGCGCCGAACAGCTACTATACATTTTTGGTGACTGCCCGTTTCTCGACGCGACGGTCACCGCGCGTATGCTCGATAACCATGTGCGATACTTCGCCGAGTATAGCTTCGCGGACGGATACCCATACGGACTCACCCCCGAGATCGTAAGCGCCTCGATTCTCCCGCTGCTCTTGCGCCTCGTTTCCGGCGCCCCGGACGGAACCGCCCCGATACCGGCGGAACCCATTGGCCGGGAGTCTCTTTTCACGATCATCCAGAAAGACATCAATTCGTTCGATATCGAAACCGAAATCGCGCCGGTTGATCTGCGCATGCTCCGACTGTCCCTCACCTGCGACAACCGCCTGAACTACCTGCTGTGCCGAAATCTTGCCGCCGCCGGAGCGACGGGCGAGGCAGCCCTTCTTGAGATCGTTCAGAAGCGGCAGGAGCTTCTGCGCACTGTTCCCGCCTATTTCAATATGCAGATAATTGACGGCTGTCCTCAGGCTTGCGGCTATTGTCCCTTTCCGACGTTCGGTGGCGATATACTCTCCAATCGAAACGAAATGTCTGTGGAATCCTTTCGCAGAATCGTCGAAAAGATCCAGGCATTTTCGCCGGAGGCGACCATCAGCGTTTCCCTCTGGGGCGAGCCCGCGCTTCACTCCGGGATTGTCGAAATGGTTCGAATCGTAGAGGAAAGCGAGTCAATTCGCCTGAACATCGAAACGTCTGGTGTTGGGTGGAAACCGCATATCATCGACGAACTGAAGGCCGTCGGGCCGAAACGAACCGAATGGATTGTGTCGCTCGATGCGCTGCAGCCCGGTCTGTATGCGAATCTTCGAGGGAACGGCCTTGAAGAGGCTCTCCGGACGATCGATCTGCTGCTGAAGCATTTTGACCGGTCCGTGCATGTGCAGGCCGTCCGGATGAATGAGAATGAAGAACATCTGGAAGAGTTCTATCGAGGATGGAAATTGAAAACCGACAACGTGATCATCCAGAAGTACGATGATTTCTGCGGTCTGCTTCCCTCACGAAAGGTAACCGACCTCTCGCCGCTCGCCCGGCATCCCTGCTGGCATCTGAAACGTGACATGGTGGTTCTGCTCGACGGGACCGTGACGATGTGTCGAGAAGACATTTCCCGCAAGAATGTTCTCGGAAATGTGTTCCGCGAGGAAATCGAGGATATCTGGAACCGGGGCGAAGATATCTATCTCACCCACGTGCGCAAGGAGTACTCCCAGCTGTGCAGGGGATGCGATGAGTACTACACCTTCAACTATTAAGCATCCCGGAGTTCCCTATACCGTTGTCGGAGGCAAGCGTGTCGAACGAAAGACCTCGGCGCCCCGCGTGCTTTCGGTTCTGGTGCTCAACCGCGGCGGCAGATTCAACCGCGCCGACTACTTCGATCAGCTCGAACAGCTGCACCCGGACGAGATCATATCTATCGAACCGGTGGGAACTCCGTACGACTTAGAGACCCTCGCGAATCGTCACGGAAACCTGCGATTTCTGCTCCTGCATTCCGACACAAGCCGTGGTCAACAGGTTAACATTGGAATTCAGGAGGCACACGGTCGATTCGTTCTGGTGGTCTGGAACGACATGGCGATATCCGCCCTGCCGTCGCGCGTGCTGGAGCGCATGCACGAGGAAAATATCCTCTGTACGACGCCGGTGTTTCGCAGCGATAAGAACGAGATAATGCCGACGATTCAAGCGCCGGCGTTCTACCGAAAGCTATTGCGGGTCGTCGCTGTGACCCCGACGCGTGACAATGCGCCGACCCTTTTCCCATTTGAGTACGCGGGGCTTTTCGACCGTGAGCGGTTCATTCGGACCGGCGGATTCGATGCGACCATGGTCAGCTCCTATTGGCAGAAGATGGATTTCGGATTCCGTGTCCACATGTGGGGAGAGAGCGTCCGAACAAATCTCGTGTTCCGAATTACCTGCATTTCCCCACCGCCCGCAGAGGATATCACACCGGACGCGGACCACCGGGTCTTCTATTTGAAAAATCTTTCCATCCGTTATACCGGAGACCAGGGG
>DATKUF010000134.1:0-5423 GCA_035530755.1 Spirochaetia bacterium
CGGATCCCGATTCTCTCTATCAGGTGAAGGATGGATTTGGCGGTGATAAGTCGGTTATTCAAATGTAGGGCGGCAGCGATCGCCGCCGTGTGGCTCTGGTCTGCGGCCGCGGGAGTCGTGTTCCTGGCAAACGCAACCGCGCAGACCGAGAGCGTGCAACCCTTCCCTATGACTGCGGTTGCTTTCCCGGCAGCAAGTCATTTTCCCGGGAATTGGCAGACGAGTTTTCTCGGGACAATATCCCAGAGCCGATCTTTGTGGACCGCATCCCCAACCGCGGTCTCCATTGTCGCGCAGGCTATCACCCCTGAGCAGCTTGATGGTGATCCCGTCGAGGCAGCCGGGTTCAGCCTCGCGCTCATCGCCCGGGTCGACCGGGCACTCAGAACCGGCGTACCGCCGGTGACGCTGTCCGCGGAGGTGGCTCACTCGCAGCGGCGCGGGAACGAAATCGCGACCGGACCTCGCGGCCGGATCGATCGGCCGCGGCGCTATGAATCCGGGCGCTCGGACGGACTGCTCGGCGGTCCTGCGCGCGGCGCCGGCACCGCAGGAATGACCGGCGGTCCGTGGCCCGCGAGATCCGGGGGTACCGGACCTCGCGGGGGCTACTGATGCTCCATGGTGCCGGCGTGAAGATCGCGTTCGGCGCCATAGTACTTTGCGTGGCGGCAGCGATTTTCCCGCGGCCGATTATCGCTCAGGAGCTGACGCTCGATCAGATTGAATCCCTTGTACGCGAGAACTCCGCTTTCGTTCAATATCGCCCCGAGATTACATCCATTGTCGACCAGTTTCATGCGCTGAAGGCTGATGGGTTGCCTTCGCGGCTGCTTGATGACGTGCTGCGTGAGGGGGCCGCCAAGCGGGTACCTCCGTCACGCCTGCTTGCCGCGCTGCAGGCTGCCGCGAGCCGGATCCGGACTGCAGCTGGAATTCTAAAGGACAGCCAAATGTGGCCGGAAAGTCTCACACCGCAGGTTGTTTCGCTCCGAGAGGAGCTTGTCCGACGTCTGTGTATCGTGCTCCAGGGCGGAGTCTCTCCGCTCATAGTATCCACGCTTATGTCCTCGGTTACAGGCGGTGGAGCCTCTCCGTCCGCCGAGCGGGCGTTGCGTCTTTGCGAATCGCTCGTAGCTATTCTTCAGGTGGCGGCGGTCCCCGGGCCGGATCTTCTTTCGATGGCGACGACCCTGTTGTCGAGCAGGTTGCCGGATGCGAGCTTTCAGTCGCTTCCGGCGCTTTTTGTCCGCGGCAGGATATACGGTCTCGATGCGACGACGCTTGCGCAGACGGTGACCGCGATTGCTTCCCGGGGAGGCGGAATCATCCTGATGGATAACGAGATACGGCGAATCGGAGGGCGCAGATGAGAGTTCGGTTCGCAGGAGTTGCGCTGTGGTTGATCCTTCTCCCGGGGTTTCTTTGGTCGCAGGCAAGCTTTCAGCTCGGTACTGCCGTCGAATCCGAACTCCCCGCCGGACCAACGACCTTTTCTCCGCTTGGGGCGGCGGCGGTCGACCTTTATCTCTACCGTGACCAGGAAAACAGCCTGCTCACATCGATCGACGGAAATGCATCTGCGACACCTTCAACAGGATTCGCCGGGGGCGATCTCTCGCTCGGGCTTGATGCGTCCGTCGTGCACGGCACGACGAGATACGACGCCGGTTTCTTCGGTTCGATTTCCGGTGACACAACCACGGGTTTGTCCGCGCTCCAGGCGGGTGCTCGCGGGGGCCTTTCCACGGGGAATCTCGATTATTCGGTAGCGTTGCGTCCGTCGATTACTCGCAGTTTCGCGCCGCTTGCCGGATGGGTGCCGGCGCTTTCCACGCGGATAGATCTCCGTCTCGGTCCATCCCTGACCGGATCGATTCGAGCTTCTCTGTCGGCTGTCGGTTACGACTCGGGGGACGCGGCGTGGTCAATAACCGGTGGGCCCGGGCTTACCTGGTACATGGGCAATGCGGCCGTGCTGGATCTGTCCCTCGGGGCCGCCGTCAGTCGCTCCACGCTGACCACGCCGCTCTCAGACCTGGGAGCGACCGGAATCGCCGCGACGACCCCGGTGCACGACGGAACCTACAGTGGCCTCGAATGGCTCGCCGAGTGGGATGTTGCAGCGGCGCAGCGAGTTCGGCTGTTTGTTTCCGTTCCCGGCTATTTCCGTGTCATGGAGTACAATCACTACTCCGGCGGCGCCTTGAGCGCACCGGCGGAGTGGTTGGTCCAGCTTAGCCCGCGAATCGGTATAGCAGTGGACGTGACCAACGATCTCTCGATCAACCTCGAGCCGGAAATCAACCTCACCTATTCAAATAGCGACTATCGACGCGCAACTACATTCTCCACGTCGGTCTACGCACAGCTTCAATTCTGAGACACGGCGGACTTCCGCAATTGGCTTCACGGAGGTACTGATGGCTTTGAAGATTACCGGAGAACGGGATATCGCCGTCGATCCATATCTGATCCTGAAAGAGCGCACCTTTCTCGATCGATCGGGCCACGAGCGGCGGTGGACCTACGTCGCGCGGCAATCCGAGCGGGAGGCGGTGGTTATCGTTCCGGTAACTCGTATGAGCCGTTCCCTCATTGTCATCCGGCAGTACCGTGTTCCATTCGGCGCACCGGTAATAGAGTTTCCCGCCGGGCTCGTTGATCCTGGCGAGAAGCCGGAGCAAACAGCTATCCGGGAACTTCTTGAAGAGACGGGATACCGTGGTGTGGTGCGCCGGGTCGGTCCGGCGGTATCGACGTCGGCGGGTATCACCACCGAGAAGATCTACATGGCATTTGTTGAAGCCGACGAAATGCCTGACACTGCGGCTGCCGAGACACCGGAGAGTTCGGAAGAGATCGAAGTCATACGGGTTGGGCCGCATGAACTTCGCTCGAAGCTCGATTCGTGGGAACTGTCGGGCGAACTTCTCGACGTCAAGCTTTACGCCTACCTCAGTGCGAAACTTGAATTCGATGGAACGCAGGGCGCCAATCGGTAAGCTATCGCCTCGTTTCGGTTTCGCGCTCCGGGGCGTAGAATCGCTTCTCCGCGAGCGAGAGGATCCAGTCGATGGCGAGCGCGAGGAGTCCCGCCGTCACCGCCCCTTCGATTACAAAGGCGGCATTGTCTCGCACCAGTCCGCCCACAATCGCGACCCCCAACCCACCAGCACCTGCGACCGCTCCGATGGTGGCGGTTCCTACGTTTATCACAACGGAAGTGCGCACGCCGGCGGCGATGACCCGGGCGGCGACGGGCAGCTCGGTGTAGAAAAGAATCTGCATCGGTGTCATCCCCACGCCCTTTGACGAGTCAATAAGAACCGGTGCCACCGCCTGAAGGCCGGAAATGGTGTTATTGACCACCGGGAGGATACTATAAAGGAATAGGGCCGCGATCGCCGGCTTGAACCCGAAACCAAGAGCCGGGACCGCAAGTGCGAGTACCGCGACCGGTGGAAAGGTCTGAGCGAGAGAGCTCAAATCCTGGACGAGAGGGAGAAAATCGCGTCCCACCGGTCGCGTGACGAAGATCCCCAGAGGGATTCCGACTACCGCCGCCGCCACGCTCGACACGCCCACGAGCAACAGATGTGTGCCTAGAAGCTGCGGAAGGGTGGCTCTTGGATAGACGACTTCGGTCGTTGCCGGAAAGAGGTTTCGCAGAACCCATTCGAGTACCGCGTGGTCGAAAACAAAGAGAACACCCGCGGCAATCAGGCACGCGCCGATTGCGAGGCGGACGGAAGATTTCAGACGGCTGCTCGTCCCTACCAAGAAAAATCTCCCTTTTCGGTTATTGTTTCCACATCGTGAAGCGTGATGACGCCGACTAAGTGCCATTGGTTGTCGAGAACCGGCACCTCTTTTATTCCCTGCCCCATCATGCGCGCCAGCGCGTCGCGCATGCTCACGTATTCGTGGACTCCGACTTCGATCGGTTTGATCGGGGTCATGTAGGAACGGACTTCTACCGCGGCCATGGCGTCCTTCAAGTCCGTCCAACCCCGGAGAAATCCATTTTCGTCCACCACCCAGAAGTAACGAATCTTCATGTTCGCTGCGACTTCTTCTTCGGTGAGAATTTGACGCGGGCGCAGTGTCGAAGGCTTGCGCATATAGTCATGAACAATGAACCGGGAAAGCCGCTTCAGTGCGCGATCCGAACCGACGAAATCCCGGGCGAAACGATTTCTGGGATACGCCAGCAGCTTTTCCGGGGAATCCTGCTGGACGATCGATCCTGCCTGCATGAGCACCACCAAATCTGCGACGCGGATCGCCTCGTCCAGATCGTGCGTCACGAAAACTACGGTCTTGCGCAACTTTCGCTGAATCGAAGTGAACTCCGCCTGCAATGTTTCTCGATTCAACGGATCCACCGCGCCAAACGGCTCGTCCATGAGAAGGATAGGGGGGTCTGCGGCGAGAGCCCGCGCTACGCCTACGCGCTGCGCCTCACCGCCTGAAAGCTCGTGCGGCCGCTTCGATCGGTAGACGTTTGGTTCGAGTCCCACGAGATCAAGAAGCTCGTCAGTCCGTCTTCGCATCCTGACATCGTCCCACCCGAGCAGCTTCGGGACGATCGACACGTTCTGTTCGACCGTCAGGTGCGGAAGCAAACCCACGTTCTGGATTACGTAACCGATTCCGCGTCGCAACTTTTCCGCGTGCACCGACCGCACATTTGTTCCATTTACCAGAACCGCCCCTTCGGAGGGTTCGATCATCCGGTTGATGAGCCTGAGCGTAGTTGATTTGCCGCACCCCGATGGTCCGATGAGAACACAAACCTTGCCGTCTTCGACGTTGAACGTGATGTTGTCCAGGGCCCGAAAGTTCCCGTAGAATTTACTCACGCCGCGGATTTCAATCATTTATCCTCGCTCTCCTTCATCAATCGATCGGCGGGTGCCTCCGGGAGTAAGGCGATCGACGAGAAACTTCATCAGCCGGTCTACGAGCACCGCGAGCAATATTATGGGGAACACCCCCAGCAGAATCAGGTCCGGTGCGGCCTGACCAAGACCCTGAAAAACGAACGCCCCGAGCCCACCGGCTCCGATGAGGGCGGCGACCGCGGTATTTCCAACCGCCTGCACGGCGCTTATGCGGATGCCGCCGAGAATTATCGGGAGTGATAAGGGCACCTCGACAAATCGCAGCAGCTGCAGCCTTCCCATGCCCATCCCCGTGGCGGCGTCGGTCACGGCCCGGTCTATGATCGAAAGACTTGTGTAGGTGTTTCGGGTGATGGGCAGCAGTGCATAGAGTGTCAGTGCGATGAGAGCCGGCGCATTTCCGATTCCCTGGATACCGAGCTGGCGGAGCACCGGAAACTCCCGCGAGAGCCAGGCAAGAGGCGCGATCATGATCCCGAACAGCGCGAGGCTGGGAATTGTCTGAATCCCGTTCAC
>DATKUF010000135.1:0-4801 GCA_035530755.1 Spirochaetia bacterium
GATAAGGAAACATGCTCAGGACGTCCGATGGGATCGGCACATTCAGTACCGAAAGCGTAAATTGGAGTCCATCGGCAAAACCGAAAAGCAGCGCCGCACCAAGAGCGCCGAACGGGCGCCACCGCCCGAAAATCATCGCTGCCAGAGCTATGTAGCCAAGACCGGAGGTCATATTCACGGCGAACTGCCCGGTGGACCCGATGGTGAACGAGGCGCCTCCAATACCGGCGACTATTCCCCCGAGTATCACGTTGCGGTATCTGACCCGTCTGACGTCAATTCCCACAGTCTCGGCAGCTTTCGGATTTTCACCGACTGCACGAACGCGCAGACCCCATCGGGTGTGAAAGAGGCCGAGCTGCACTGCGATCAGAATGAGAATTGTGAGGTACACGATGATATTCTGGTTAAACAGGAGCGGACCTATAATCGGAATCTTGCTCAGTATCGGAAGAGACACCGGCGAAAAAACCGCAGGACTGTTCAGGGTTGCCTGATTCGGCACGAGAAGGCTCTGGGTGAAAAAGGTAGTCAGTCCGAGAGCGAAGGCATCGAGCACCACCCCGACGATAATCTGGTCGGCCATGTAGGTGATGGTAAAAATCGCCAGAAGCACGCCCAGAAGTCCGCCGGCCACCGCGCCCGAAAGCAGTCCGAGCCAGAGCATGTGAGTCACGCTTCCGATCATCGCCCCGAAGAACGCGGCGACGAGAAACTGCCCCTCGATAGCAATGTTGATCACGCCGGACCGCTCGCACAACAGGCCCGCCAACGCTCCCAGCGTGAGCGGCACAGCCTGAATGAGGGTAGTCATCAAAAGACCCTCGAAGTCCACCGACTGAGCCTTGCCGGCCCAGGAGATGAATGCGATAGCAAAAAATACGAGTCCGACGGTGAAGAACATATAGGGATGTCTGTTCTTTCGCCAGAAGATCTGCGCAGCTCCGAGAGCTGCAGTCAGAATTCCCAGGATGAGATTGGTAGCGAATACCGGAAGATGAATATCCGGGATCTTTAATGCCGGTTGCGCGTTGAGACGAAAAGTAACGCTCACATCCGAAGGAATCCTGAGTACGAAAACGACGACTATGAGCACCGCCAGGACGAGGAGGGCTACGCCAAGGCCGAGTCTTCTTGCATTTGCCGGATCCCGGCGCAGCTCGCGCTCCCCGCTCACCTGTGTTGTCCGGCGCGAGGCCGGCCTGTCTTCCTGCGGGCCGTAATTCGAGCTCATCCTCCCCAGCCTCCGAAAATCCGCTCACCGGATCGCGCTATCCGGATTCGGTAGATCGTTCGAATGACGCCTGGTGCCGCGACGAAGAGGACCAGAACCGCCTGGATTACCTGAACGAGCTGAAGCGGAATGTTCGCGGCAAGCTGCATTGACCGGCCACCTGCGCCAAAAGCGCCGAAGAGCAACGACGACAGCACCACTCCGACCGGTGTACCTCGTCCCAGGATAGCAACCGTGATGGCGTCGAATCCGGTTGAACCGCCATAGCCGGGAGCCATGCGGTGATCGACGCCGAGGACATTGAAAGCTCCCGCCAGGCCGACCAGCATCCCGGCAAGAGTCATCGCGATGACGTAATTTGTCGCAATGTTCACACCGGCAACGCGCGCCGCATCCTTGTTTGCACCGAGCATCCGGAATCGAAACCCGACTGTGCTTCGACTCAACAGCCACGCGACACCGAGCGCGAACAGAACGGCGAGGACAAACCCCAGATTTGCGCGGAGCGAAGGCCCGAAGATGGGCGGCAGTGCCGCAGAATCTTCGATGTACTTCGAAATGGCCTGATTGTACGGTGGTGCCTGATACGGGGGGTTTTTCAATATGTAAGCAAGGAAGTTCAATCCGATATAGTTCATCATCATGGAGGTAATGACTTCGTGGGCACCGGTTTTCGCTTTCAGAATGCCCGGAACAAAACCCCACGCTGCGCCGAAAGCGGCACCGAAGATGATTGCCGTCAGAACGTGAAGAATCGGAGGGAGGCCGGCAAACATGAACCCGGCAAGGGTCGCGCCCGCAGCTCCGAGAATCAGTTGCCCCTGTCCGCCGATATCAAAGAGGCCGGCGCGAAAGGCCGCGGCAATTCCAAGCCCGGCCATCAGCAGCGGGGTGGCATAGACGAGAGTCTCCGAAATGGGGCGGAACGCCCGAACAAGCGCGTCGGCCTGGCCGCTGCCGATTGCCGTGAATATGTCGGAGAAGTTTCCGATAGATCCAACGAACAACGCCACGTAGGCGGCGGCAACCGCATGCCAGCTCTCTGCAAGCGCCGCGCCCGGAGCGGAGAAGAAGCGCCCCCACGAGGCGGAAGCCGCCGGGGTTGACATGACGATAATGACTCCACCGATAATCAGCGCACTGAGAAATGCCAGGAGCGTAATGATGAAGCTGTTCCCCGTGGTGAACAGACGAACCACCGAGCGGGCGAACGACTGGAGCCGCGTTCTCTTGATATCATGTTCGAGTTGATTCACCGTTCAGCTCCCGCCATCAGAAGTCCAATCCGATTTCGTGAAAGCTCATCCCGCCGATAGGGACCGGACAACTGCCCACGATACATAACCACTATTCGGTCCGCGAGCGCCATCACTTCATCCAGCTCGGCAGACACAAGGACGACTGCAGCCCCATTGTCGCGCGCCTGCACGAGCCGTCCGTGAACATACTCGATAGACCCTACGTCAAGGCCGCGCGTCGGTTGGGACGCGACAAGAAGCTGAATCGGACGGCTGAGCTCGCGAGCGACTATTATCTTCTGCTGATTTCCTCCGGACAGGGTGGAGGCGGCCGACGAGATCGACTGCGTCCGGATATCGAATTCTTCAATTCGTTTCTCGGCGTCCGCGCGGATGTTGTCCCACTTCAGCGCACCTCCCCGGGAGTACAGCTTGCCGTCGTACGTATCGAGCACAAGATTCTCCGCGATGGTGAAGCTCCCGACAAGCCCGTCCTTCAACCGATCCTCAGGGATATGCGCGACCCCTGCCCGAAGCATCCGCTTCGGCGAGGCATTGGTGAGCTCCTCTGCGCCGACCCGTATCGATCCGCCGGCGACGATTGCGAGACCGGTCAGCGCCCGAACAAGGTCCGTCTGACCGTTGCCTTCCACTCCGGCAACCGCCAGAATTTCCCCGGCTCGCACTTCGAACGATATCCCCTCGACCGCGACCCGGCCCGCTTCGTCCAGCACGACCAGATCGTGCACCGAAAGGACGGTCTGCTTCGGATCTGCAGGGCGCTTCTCAACCGTGAGTTCAACGCCTCTTCCGACCATCATGGATGCAAGCTCGTTTTCGTTTGTTTCCGGCGGCGTCGTCGAACCTACGACCTTTCCCGCGCGTATTACGGTGATCGTATCCGCAACTTCGAGAACCTCTTTGAGCTTGTGTGTGATGAAGAGGATCGTGCGTCCCGATTCGCGTAAAGAGCTCATGACCTTGAAAAGGTCTTCAATTTCCTGCGGGGTCAGGACCGCGGTCGGTTCGTCGAGAATGAGTATCTTCGCATCGCGCGCGAGAGCCTTCACAATTTCGACTCTCTGTTGCTGCCCGACCGACAACTCCTCAACCACGGTTGTCGGATTTACCTCCAACCCGAACTTTCGCGAGAGCTCACGGATTTCCTCGTTCGCTCGTCGAAGATCGAGGAAACCGAGCTGCCGGGTTCGTTCGAAACCAAGCATCACGTTTTCCGCGACGGTAAAGACGGGAATGAGCATGAAATGCTGATGAACCATGCCGATCCCGGCGCGAATCGCCTCTCCGGGATCGTGGAAATTGGTGACGACGCCGTCCAGAAGCAGCCGGCCCTCATCCGGGTGATACAACCCGGTGAGGACGTTCATCAGCGTTGTTTTGCCGGCACCATTTTCGCCAAGGAGGGCGTGAATGCGTCCCTCCTCGGCCGTAAGATCGATGCGGTCATTGGCAACAAGGTCACCGAACCGCTTTGTGATGCCTTGAAGCTCAAGTCGCATCGCGTAGGTCCCCGCTTGTTACATCGCGGGCGGATACTTCAGCGGGTCGACCGAGATCGAACCGTCGATGATTCCCTTCTTGATCGTGTCCAGCTCGGACTTCATCGAGGCCGGCACCTTGCTGTCCATATCATGGAACGGTGCAATGCCGACGCCGTCGTTCGCGAGCGTGCCGGAATAGTTGCCACCCTGGAATTTGCCGTCGACAACTTCCTTTACTGCGGCTTCGACAGAAACCGCGATCCCTTTGACGACGCTGGTGAGAAGAATGTCTTTGTACTGAGGGGCGGAGACAAACCAGTCGGTATCCACCCCGATGAAGTAGACGAAATTCCCGGAACCGGCCTGGTCGTGTTGTTGAACGGCCGCGGCGGCGCCAAGACCGACCGAACCTGCAACCGGCATGATCACGTCGGCGCCCTGGTTCATCAGCGTGTCGGTTACGGTCTTACCTTTTGCCTGGTTGGTGAAATCGTTGGTGAAGGTCCCGGCTTTTTTCTCCGGATCCCAACCGAGCACCTGAACCTTCGCATTCTTTTTCTGATCGTAGTAGCGGACACCGGCTGCGAAGCCTTCCATGAATATGCTGACGGTCGGAATATTCATGCCACCGAAGGTTCCCACCTTGCCCGTTTTCGTCATCCCGGCAGCAAGATATCCCGCAAGAAATCCCGCCTGATCGGTCTGGTAGATGAGTCCGAGGACGTTCTTGAGCGGCGGATCGTAGGTGTAGTCGACGATCGCAAACTTCGAGTTCGGATTCGCCTCGGCGGCTGCCTTCGTCTGATCACCCATGAGGAACCCTACAG
>DATKUF010000136.1:0-17475 GCA_035530755.1 Spirochaetia bacterium
GATTGCGCGGGGGGAAATAGACTCAACGCGTATACCTCTTGCGGTCGCCGTCATCGATGCGATCTGTAACGACAAACCTTTCCGTTTCGAGTGGGAACGGCTGTGGACATAGGCGCATTGCTTCTCATGGCTGAATCGACCCGAAATACCGATCGGGTCTGCGACTCCCGCGAGACAACGCGGTCATCCGGGGGCCGAACCCGGCGCGCAGAAATGCTCATTCAGAAACTGTTCGAATCTGGCTGCCGGAAGCGGTTCGGAAAAAAGGAATCCCTGCAACGCGTTGCAGCCCACATGCAGGAGAAGCTCCGCCTGCCGCTCACTCGTGACCCCCTCGGCTATCACCCGTTTGCCTCGCGATTTCACGAGCGTCACTATGTTCTCAATGAAGGATAAGTCTTCAGGATGGTCAATCAGTGCGTCCACGAAGGTACGGTCTATCTTCAATGTCGACGCGGGAAGATTCTTGAGGTACGAAAGACTCGATTGCCCTGTACCGAAATCGTCCACATAGACCTCGACCCCCAGGTCGTTCAATTCTCGAATTCGTGAAACGGCCATATCCGGACGGTTCATGCATTCAGATTCGGTGATCTCGATCTTGAGGCGGCCCGGAATGACAGGTGGCTTCTGCTCGATAGCGCTGCGCACGACGTCCGGGAAATCTGTATCTTCGAAATCACTTGCGGTCATATTCACTGCAATGTAGATCGGGTATCTATCCTGTATTCGCCCGATTTCCCGAACGGCCGCAAAAAGCACCCAGCGACCGATCGCATTGATGACACCGCTTTCGACGGCGAGCGGCAGGAATTCCCCCGGCACGATAGTCCCCCGGCCGGGGAGTCGCCACCGGATGAGCGCTTCGGCGCCCTCGACGGTTCGGTCCGCCCGAAGGATTGGCTGGAAATAGAGCTCGAACTGATCACATTCGAAGGCGTGGCGCAGGTGGCCTTCCATGAAAAGGCGCTGGACTGCACGATCGTGCATACCGGGGTCGAAGAGCAGGAAATCTTTTCCGCGGCGAACAGCTTCATTCAGCGCCGCTATCGAGCAGCGGATGAGCGAGTCGCGGTTGTCTGCGTCACCGGGGTAGAGAGCGACTCCCACGCGACAGACAAGCGAGATATCGTTTTCGCGGTACCGGTAGGGGGTAGAAACGGATTCCACTATCTTCTCCGCCACTTTGGCCGCGTCCGTTTCGCGGGCGAGGAACGAAAGAATCACCACCAGTTCGCTGCCTTCGAAGCGAAACACGTAGTCGCTGTTGCGGATGCATTCTTTGATTCGAAGCCCGGTGTTCTCAAGTAGCACGTTGCCGATTCCGTGCCCATACTGACGGTTGACCTCCGTCAGGTTCTCGACACCGATGAACAGGAGCGCGCGTAATCGCTCCTGGCGTGCTCGACGCGCCTTTTCCAACTCCATGTCGAGAAGGATTTCGAGGGATCTGCGATTGAAAAGACCGGTGAGCGGGTCGCGATACTCATAGTTCATGAGTTTCGCTTCGATTTCTCCCATTTTTGTTACGTCGTGGGAGAACACCAGCGCGTGAGTGGTTTCCGCACCTCTCTCCGAGAAAGGGTAGTAAGAGACGTGCATGTAGCGCTGCTCGAGGCCGAACTTGAAACGCTCGAGGTAGTGAACGCTCTCCCCCGAGAAGCAGCGGTCCAGATAGGGCTTTATGGTAGACTCGAATCGGTCGGCACCCCAGATTTCGGGAACACTGCGGTGAAGCACGTCGCTCCGTTTCTTCCCGATTGTCTCGCAGTAGGTATCGTTGACGATCTCATACACGTATTCGCGATTGATAAGTGTAATGAAATCGCCGGATCTATTTACGATGTACTCATACTTGTCGGGCATATTGGGCCCTTTGTCCCTACCCTCATCATAGCGGTTCGATCCTTCTTTTGCCAGCCGAGTGCGGCGCATGGCGCGGCGCCGACATGAACTCGATCTCGCCTTCGTCACACAGCTGTCCCAGGATGCGTGCGGCGCTCTCTCTCGCCCGCTGCACCTCCTCGGCGTCCGCGTTTTCGCGGTACTCGAGCTCCTCGCGAAACATCTGCGCGGCTCTCCGGCTCAGGTTTCGAAAAACCATCCGCACAATTTCCGGATTCGCCTGAACCAGCGACAGAGCGCTCGTCGCCGTGTCGAGTCGGCTCAAAAGTTTTTGCATCGCGCGGTCGTCCAGATAGAGGATGTCTTCGAAAACGAACATCCGTGAGCGAACGTCTTCCCGGACAGTGCCGGGGAGCGCTTCCACCAGTTTCATCCGGATTGACGGCGAGACTCTGGCAATGGCGCGAGCCAACACGCGCAACTCGAACTTGGGATCGTCGATATAGGTGTCCGCCTGGAGCGTGCTGCCAACTGCGTCCGCAACGATTCTTTTCGCCTGCTCCAGGGACTTTTCACGAAGTTTGAGGTCATACTCCGCCACCTTCGTGCTTCTCGCGCCATAAAGCCGCAGAAGTTGCCGGACCATTTCGACAATCTTTTGTGAAGACTGATCTTTCGAACGATTTTCAGGTGTTTCGTTCATGGATGTTGCTCCGGCGGCTATCCTTCGCTGTAGCGGGCGAGGACCAGTCTATCGATCCGCCGCACCAGTGTGTCGAGAAAATAGAACGCAACCGCCGAGCCGGCTACGCCTCCCGCGAGGTATCCGAGGCCCTGGAGTTCCTGGCGTCCTGCCGCAACCAGAGCAATGCTTACGCCGAGGTTGATCAGGAAGAACACGAGCGACGCGAAAGCTGCGTGCGTGTAGACCTCCATGTAGAACAGGAAAGTGAGCAGAGTAAGAAAAGTAAAATGAAAATATACGGCGGCCAGGAGAATGCGGAACGTGGTTTCGCTCACACCTGAGAAGCCGAGGGAGGGCAGGAGCGTCCCGGCCAGGAGCAGCAGTCCGACCGTAATTACCGCCTGAAACATGCTCTGCTCGCGCAAACCCCTCCGCATATCCGCGATAAGCTCGTATTTCCGCTGCTGCACGCTTCGGAGGATACCGCGCTGAAGCTCTTTCAGAAACCGCATCAGCTTCAGGTAGAAATCCGTCTCAAGAATAACGACGAAGTAGACCAGCCCGGGAATCATAGTGAGGCTGGCAAGGTAGACCGGGATGTCATACCGGTCATACAGACGCATGAATGTCCCCGCCGGCGCAGTGCCGATCGTAATCCACATCACTACTTTGTCGGCCCAGATGCCCCAGTAGTACAACACGCCGGAGAAAAACAGGAACCGATACCGGACGAAATAGCGCGCGACGATGCCCGGGACCCGCGCAAATCCGGCGGGGCGATATTTGCGAAGAAGCAGTGATGCCAGCGACAAAGCTGCTGCGAACTGGCCACAGGTGAATCCAAGCATCGCGCCGCCGAGTCCCATCCTCCGGCCGAGCACGATTGCGCCGGTAATCGAGATGACCATCCCGCCCATATAGGCAAAAAAGATACCGCCGAATCGTTTGAGCATGGAGACGAACAGCATCATGATCCACAGAAGGTTTATCGCCGGGAACAAAGCTGCTGCTGAAACGCGAAAAAGTTCCGGCCGGGTAAGGTATCCGACTTCCATGTGCCGTGCTGCGAACCAGGCTATCAAAGTGGCGATCAGGACCACAGCTCCTGAAAATACCGCGAGTGTCGCCCCCGCTTCGGCAGGCTTTTCTTCGTATATCTGGTCCGCGACGATTCGGGTGAACAGGTAGTGGAAACCACTGAAAAGTATCAGCGCCCAGGCGTAGCTGTAGACCACGATCGAGACGAAAAGGCGTGGTCCCTCTTCGAGCGCCGCAGACGCAAGGCGGGTGATGGCGAATATTCCGACAATCGAGAGGAGCCACGGACCGGCGACAATAATCACCCCGGCGAACGCAACCTGTACGAACGATCCGATTCCTCCTTTGCGCAGTACGCGTTGGAGCTCAAATCCTATTCCCGCCACGTTCCTTCCCTTCCCATCCGCACGTAGATATCATGATAGCGCTTGTAGACGCTCCGGCGGTCGTAGAATTTCGTGGCCTTGTCCCGATTTCTTGCGACTATTCTTGCCATTTCCTCCGAGTGGTCGTTTACGTAGGTGACGCCACGGGCAAGTTTCTCCGGGTCTTTGGATGCGGCCAGAAATCGATCATCGTAGTCGAGCATCTCCGGTATGTTTCCAACCCGCGTTGCCACAACCGGAACACCCGCGCAGTAGGCCTCGAGAATGACGAGTGGTTGCGCTTCGCGCACGCTGGTGAGCAGAAGCACATCCAGAAACGAGTAATACTCCCGTACGTCCGTCTTCCCGGTAAAATGGAAACTGTCGGTCAGGCGAAAGCTTTTTACCATAGTTTTGCAGTCTTCGAAGTAGGCCGAGTCCTCGTCGGTCGGTCCGATGCAGTAGAACTGCGCATCCGGATTCAGGTCTTTGACGATCCGGCCCATCGCGATAAAGGTCTTCACATCCTTGATCGGCACAACACGGCCCACGAGCCCCACATGGAAACCAGGACGCTTTTCCCGCTTGATCGAGGCAAAGTACTCTACATCGATCCCGTTCGCGATAACCTCCGTGCGCTCCTCCGGAGCACCCATCGAAATCTGTATCCGGCGATTGTATTCGAAAAGAGATATGACCCGATCGGCGTATTGGTAGCTGAGGCGGGTAAGCTCGTTGAAGATCCGGATCCACATATCCCGTTGGTGGCCCCTGATGAACCGAACACGGCGAATTTCCATTTCCCGCTCTTTGTGATACAGACCGTGCTCGGTAAGCAGGTAGGGCCTGCCCGTACGCAACTTCGCGACAACAGCGGCGAGCCCCGCGTAGCCGGTTGAGACCGCGTGGTAGACGTCCGCCTCGGGAGCCTCCGCGCCGATCAGCGTGAACAGCATATCGTGTCCGGATTTCCATGCCCAGAAATAGTCCGAGAACGGGTAGATGGGATTGTTCAACTGGTTCTTACGGGATATGAGCTCCCACCCGGATTCCGACGTGACAGCGTCCCTATACGCGAAATAGCCTGCGGGCATCAGATTCACGAGTTCTGCAAAATCCACGCGAGACCCTGCGCTGAAACCATCGTGCATTCTGCGGATCCCGGACAACATCAGTTTGCTGTTGTCCGGTCTCTTTCGGGATCTCATCTTCTCCGAGAGCACAAGGTCACGATGTTCGATGACGTTTTCCGGCAGGTTGTATTGGACTGGTTGGCCGGCCCGTGGAGAAATCGAGTAGAGGACGAAGTCCACTTCCGGTATCGCCTGGATCAGTTGGTGGACCCACGAAGAGACTCCACCGGTGACAAACGGATAAGAACCTTCGAGAATGAGGCAGACGCGCGGGCGTGTGCTACTCATTCTGTTCCAACCAGTAGGTGACGCATTGCCGTTCTGCGTCCGATAGCGTCTGTGGGCGAAGCGAGAGTTCCCGGCATATCTCGAATACGCGCGGAAAATTGCGTCGCTCGAATTCGATTTCCGCCTCCAGAAGATACGCCGCTGTGTTGTGGCCGATACCGAACCGCTCCAATTCCGTTCTGGCCTGATCGTAGAGACCGAGTTCTACCAGTACCCGAATCAGTCGGGAATTGGCAACTTCTCCCATTTTCGCCGTTCTTTTGAGCGCTATAAGCCATGTGTAGGACTCGTGCAGGTGAAACGCGCGAAGGGATGTGCCCGGCGCGTAGAGCTGGGCAAGGTCCCGGCAGAGAAGCGATAGTTCATCCATGGCCGTCGGATCCGGCTTCATCTCAACCTGTGCTTTGAGTTTCTCGATTCTTTTGCCGTATCGATTCTCTATAAGATTGATGCTCTCGGCCGCAAACAGTGCCGTTTCCTGTTCGGGGCTGTGGAGCAGAGTTTCGAGGGTGCGCGCGAGCAGCAGATTGGTCTTTATGTCGAGAGTCTCCCGACCAAGCGTCTGTTCAATCGCATCGAGATCGAGGGGCTCTTCGTTGAGCGGCTTGATCGAGGTTGCCATGAACACATAGGCTTCGATGGGCACGAATCCGGCTATCACACCTCGGAGCGCGGCGTTGGAGGTTTTCGGAATGTAGCGAAGGGAGTGGTCGCGGAAGAAATCGAATCCGCGCATGCCTACACCTTCTGCATTTCCAGCAGCCGTTCAGCGCTATCAATGAGTTCATCTGCTCTACGAGCTTTCTCGCCGATCGCCGCGTATCCCACAACGACGTCTACAGAGACCGGCGCCTCACCGATCCTCCAATCGGTGCTGGTGATGGCCGAGAGAAAATCCAGGCAGAACAGCGAAGCTCCATCGTAATCCAAATTGGGAAACAGCACCGACAGCTGATTTTCCTGTTTGTACCGGAAAAGCGTAGCCCGCTTCTCCGCGAGCTGCGACAGGAGATCGACCATTCGGTTCAGAAGCCCGAAGTAGCCCTCATCGCCGTTGTCGCGGCGGAGGTCTTCGGCATTTGTTACCTCGATGATGATCACGCTGAGCGAGCCCTTCTGAAGCCCGGTCCGATATGCCTCCCGTTCGAGCAGCGTGTGAAAGTGCGAGTAGGAGGGAAGACCTGTGTGGAGGTCCATCTCTGCGACCGCAAGCGTCGACTCGTACTCAGTCGCCTTTTCCAGCGCCGGCGCAACCAGGCTGAGGATCATCTGGAGGAGCCGTTCGGTATAGCGGTTGTACCGTTCGAACGGCATTTTTTCGATGTTGAGAACACCCCATACCTGGCGGCCAATCATGATCGGCAGCGTCATGATGTTCCGTCCCGTGTCCAGCTCCCGAAGATTCGCGTACCGGGACAGCAGTCGCACGGAAAATGCGGTGTCATTTCTCACAACCCATCCTTCAATGCTGCCGTCGATCGGCAACCGGGTCCTCATTCCCGCAAGCTCACCCCCGCGTTGAGCCATGAGGCGCATTTCCCGCGCATCCCGGTCAAGGACCCACACGGAGGCGCTGGTAGCGCCGCTGAACCGCTGGATGGTCTCGATAAGTCGGTCCAGAGTTTTTTCGAGATTGTAGGAGTAGAGCTCTTGTACCTGTGCGTACAGAGTGGTCAGAGCGTCATCCTGGTGCAACACCCGCTCTTCGAGCTCACGGTTGACTTCCTGCAGCGCGGTCGCGCGCAGGTCGAGCCGGACGCGAGCGCGGATACTGACACGAAAACGGTCGCGAAGTCGCTCGAAAGCGTGATGATTTGCATCACGAATAAAACCGAACAGGTAGACGCCCACGACTCCCACGACAGCAGGTGCGAGTCCCTGTGCCGCTATCTGGGAGCGGATCGAGCTTCCTCCGATGTTGTGATCGAGAGCGTGAATCGCTTCGGGTAGAGCCGCGATGGTGATGGCGGCACAGAAGGCCAACTGTACGAATCCGGGGTATCTTCCATAATAGGCAGAAACCACAAAACAGAGCAGGATATATGGGTTCGCCCCTGAGGAAAGGAAACCGGGTGTTTCTGGAAAAAGTAGATTTATGCTGCCGATAATGAGTGCGAAGAGAAATAACTCTGTCCACAAACGGAGTTGTACTCTTTTTGTCATTTGTCACTTCTTTGGCTTCGGCAACTGGCGAGAATTATATATTGCTTATTCCGATTCCACAAGGAAGAGGTGGTGTCATGAAAAACCGAGAAAAGGCGTTCCGGCGCGTCCTCGTTCTGGCAATTGCATCGTTTTCACTCCTCGGAACGGCTGAGGCGATCGCCCAGACGAGCGCCGCGAAAACTCCGACCAAATCCGGCGTGACGGCCGCGACCGCAGCGTCGCTCAACAGAGTCGAGCCCGTTTTTCCGGTTCAAAACGAAAATCTGATCTACGTCGAAGGCGAAAATGCCGTCGCAACGAATTTCGACAAGGAACCAATCCTGAACTGGAATACCTCCGGAGTCCAGACGCTGCAACTCTCTAAAGCGGAGGCTCCGGCGTCGATCGGTGGGGACAGTTCCCCCGCGTACTATGCCGATTACGTGTTCTATGTTGACCAGCCGGGAGACTTCGAGTTCTGGTATGGTGGGACGCCCCCAGGCCCTGCTACCAAGGCGAGTGTCTCCTACACTTCATCATTCAGTTATCAGATCGACGGGGCGGATCCTGTCGCGGTAAATCGGGAGGACGTAAAGGTTGCAGGATCCTACGCCCCATCCTATTTCTGGGTTCGCGTCGGAACCGTAAAGCTTTCCCGCGGACAGCATCGCCTGAGCTTCCAGGTAAGCGAAAAGCGACAATACGACGGGCGGTACTTTTTCTATCTTGATAGCTTTTTCTTCGTTCGCAGCTCAGGCGATACGCCGGATCCGGGGACGCCGCTGCCTCCGGTCTTTCCGACGAGCCTTACTGATTTCTCGCAGGACAAGCAGTTTCGTGCAATCGAGGATTATCTCATCGATATTCGGGATCATCCGGAACGCGTGCAAGCCTACGTCGATTTGTCTCTCATCTACTCGCTCGTCGGTGACTACCTGAATGCCCTGAAATACCTGAACCGCGCCGCTGTCCTGAAACCCGGCGATCCGTCGATCGATCTGCTCCGGGCCAAGAACCTTATCTGGAAGGGCGATCTGGGTGCAGGTCTTGACGCGTATCGCGAAACTCTGAGCGTCGATCCGAAACGCCTCGAGCTGTGGGCCGAAGCCGGGAAGGTTGCCGCATGGTCGGGCCGGTACGAGGATTCAATCCAGTTCTATAACGACGGGCTGAAGCAATTTCCCGGAAACGTGAATCTCACGGTCAACGAGGGATTGACCTACCTCTGGTCCGGAGACGAGAAGCGGGCGCAGGAGCTATTCGACCGCGCCCGCCGATCGGCACAGAACGACTATTCCCGGCTGCTCGATCTTGCGCGAACTCTTACAATTGCCAAAGCAATTCCAAAAGCGGCCGAGACGTTTCAGACCGCAATTCAGCTATTTCCAAAGAATCTCGAAGGCTATCTCGATCTGGAAAAACTGTACTTTGACAACGCGCTCACGAACGATGCGAAGGGCGTCCAGGAGCTCGTGCAGAAAACGTTTCTTCCGTCGGAAAAGCTGAGTCAGTTCCTCGACCTGGCGAGAATCAAACAAAACCTGAAGGCGGAGGTCATTGCGGGATACGAACGGAAGCTCGCCGCGGAACCAGACAACCTGGCGCTTCGCCAGGTCCTCGCGCAGACCTATTTGTGGAACGGGATGCAGGAGGCGGGTACCGAAGAGTACCTCGACATTCTCGTCAATTATTCCTATCGGGCGCTGAGCAGTCTCGACGGGGACGCACCGGATCTTCTTCGCGTGATCGACGAGAGCCATCTGCTTGACGCGGTCTTTCAGGCTGCGCCGCAGATCGCCGGAAATCTCAGGACCTCACTCGAGAAGACGTGGACGGCTTCATTGGCTGCCAGGAAAAACGCAGGATCGCCCAACGCCGCCGGTGGATCCGAAGTCGCCGTCGAAGCCGAAGTAGCCAAAGTTCTCGCTTTTCTTGACGAAATGACGAGGCTTGGTTCGGTGGTCGATGAGAATGCGAAGACTCTTGATGCGCTCGTCTCCACGGAAAAGGAGGCGGCCCAGTCCTTCAAAAAGATTACCGAATCGAGCAATTGGCAGTGGCGACGTGCAGACACCCTCGCGGAAATGGACGCGGCTCGTGCCCACGGCGTGGAGCTTGCCGGCTATAGCGTGGGAAAAATCTATGCGCTCGAAGACCGCCTCGCATCCGCGGAAGGTGTCTACCGTGCGGCAATCGCCGAAGGTCGGGCGTCCAAAAGTTCCGAAAAGAGTACGATTTCTCCTCTGCTCGGCTACGAGCTTTCCCAGACCCTCCTATGGCAGGGCAATCTGGCGGCGGCGCTCGTCGAAGTTGACAAGCTGCCGACTGATGACAACCGTTTCGCGGCCGCCGTCGCCTGGGCATCCATGTATCGCACGATTCTTCAGTCGGTGCCGGAGCTCTCGCAGGCCGTCGTTCCGGGCACGCGGGGTGGAACTACTCCGGCATCCTTTCGCGCAACCGACGAGACGCGAGTCAAGGAGCTCATTGCCGAGCTTCAGAAGACTGCAGAAAGCACGGTGAAGACCGATGCGAAGGTGCGGGCTATGGAGCAGACCGCGCACGATATCCTCTGGGCACGCATGGTCCGCGCGCTGTATCAGAATCAACAGGACACATTCAGTCTTCGCAATGAACTTGGCGGTTACTATCTCGCGCAAAAGAAGTTTGATGAAGCAATCCTTCAGTTCAATCAGGTGCTCGCCATCGATCCGTGGGACACGGCAGCGATATTCCGGCTCGGTCAGGTGTATGAGTGGAAAGGTGCCTGGTCCCAGGCGCTCGACAACTATGAAAAGGTCTACTCCTCGGATCCAAGCTACGAAAATGTCATTCGCCGGTACAATGACCTCGGTCGAAAGCATCCGGATTCACTTTCGTTCTCAGGACGGACCACGGCCGACACTCAGGTCCTCCGATTCCAGGGCGACGCCGACTATACAACGCTCGTAAACAGCGTTCTCGGTTTCAATCTGCACGTGGGCGCGGTTGCGCAACGCCTGTACAAGCCGCCGACACCGGAAAATGTCTCCGATTACCAGCTCTACACGTTCACAGTCGGGGTGCCGCTCGATCTGTACTTCTGGAAAGTGAAGATTGAGCCACGCGCCGGGGTTTCGCTTTCAAACGCGTTGTTCAACAACAATACGGTTTTGGCGCTTCCGCTCTATCCAGGCGCCAATCAGTACTTCGGGAACGTCGGCGTCTGGCCTGTCGGCGAGATCGATGCATCGGTGAGCCTGGGGCAGTTCCTCTACCTGTCGGGTACCTACACGTTTGCGCGGCAGCCTGAAACCTTTGTACCCGGAAGACCGGTGATATATGCTCACACCGGAGAGGCCAACCTCACGACGGACCTCGGGTTTGTCGGTGGGTATCCTTTCAACCTCTCTTCGCTTCGAACCTATGGACAGGTCAATCTCCTGACCGACGGCAACATCATGATAACGGGAGTTCAGGAGGTGAATCTCGGTTTGATGAACCTCGACAAGCCGGTCACGCAGTTTTCGCTTCTCGGTAGTTTTCAGATTCAGAACTCCCGGAATTACGAACCTACGAATTACTACACTCCGATCGGCGTGCTGCTTGCCGGAGGCGGGTTCCAGGGATCGATATGGCTCCCGGCCGGTCAGGACTCAGTGGGAGTGAGCCTTCGTGCTCTCGCGTCGTCCTACCTCGAGCACGTTTTCACGCCCTCCAGCCTGATCAAGCGATTGCAGCTTGACGGGGAGGCGCGCGTCGAATACGACCGCGGGAACGCTGCTCTCTATCTCGATTTTCAATTCAGTACGACTTATCGATATGACCCGCCGCCGCCTGATCCGGCTCAAGGGCCGTGGGACTACTGGCTGTTCACCGTCAGTGTAGGCTATGGCGCACAGCTGCCGAAGCTGCTCGTACCGTAGCGAGGGAGGATTTCACCATGTTCGGACACTCTGCCCGCGTACCGGCCGCGTTTCTATTCGTCCTGGCTGCCATCACGTTTTCGGCGATGCCTTCGACAAGACTGCTCGCTGAAGGCCCGTATGGTCACACCGTGCTCGGACTCTACAAGTCTACCGAAGGTCAGACCGAAAAAGAGAACGAAATCTTTTACTACCTGTCGAACATACTGGCGAACATGGGACTCAACATCCGCTATTGGGACGTGGATAAGGGGCTTCCGACCGCGACCGACCTCAACGACGTACGGGCGGTGATCAGCTGGTTTCGCGGCTCCTCGATGGCCGACCCGCTCGGCTACCTCTCATTTCTGAATCGTATTCTGGACGCAGGCAGCAAAGTGATCGTCATCGACAACCTCGGGGCATACCAGAATCGAAATACCGGCGAATACGTGGCCACGGGTCTGTTGAATCCCACTCTGGAGCGGTTGGGCCTGATCTACCTCGGAGATTGGACCGATGACGCAGGCGTTATCCGAATCGCAGATGTTGATCGGGCCGTCGCCGAGCACGGTGGCAAACAGGATGCTGCGCTATCCGACTTCTTTTATCACTTCCTGGCGGTGGATCGGGACCTCAAAGTCTATCTCTCACTAAAAAGGCTCGATCGTGCGTACGGCGAAAGCCCGGTGGTGGTTACCAACAGGAACGGCGGGTTCGCGCTTTCACGCTACATATACCGCGTTGAAAACGGAAAAGTGCAGATGCTTCTCGATCTGGAATCCTTCATAAAACAGGCACTCTTTCCGCCGAGAACGGACGAGAATATTGCACTGCTTGTGGACTCGTCGGATCCGCACGCGAAACGAATATTCGCGTTTGCGAAATCGGTTCTCAACCGTGACAAGCTTTCCACGACCGTGATCGACTCATCGGAGTTTGCCGGGCTCATTCCGGGGGATCTTGATCGGTACACTGCAATAGGTCTCATTCTTCCGGGCGATTCCGGACTGGCTCCAGCCGTGCTCGAAAGCGCCCTCCACGACGGCGGAGGTGTTGTATCGCTGATGCGTGGGAACTTCGACAAGCTCGCGGGCGCTCTTGCCATGCGGGACTACGCGGTGACCACCGATACCCAGAATGGGTACAAGTTCGCGCCCGGATTCCTGCTTGGGGAGGATTTTGTGGCCCGCGACGACCAGTTCAGCTGGAATCCAGGTCCGCGTCTGGCTTCTTTGGATGCCAATATTATCGCCTCCAGCAGCAATGGGAAAACTCCGTTGCTCTGGAGCGCCTCGCGGAGTGGGGGGACCGTTCTTGTCTGGAACTGGAACGCTCTCGAGATCGGTGATTTCGTGGGAGCTATTCTCGAATCCTTCCTTTACGTTCGGCCGGTCGGAATTGCGGCAACCGCCGCCGTCGGGATGATGTACATCGACGACTTTCCCCTTCCGATGTACAACGTGGTGAAGCCGCCACTTTCAATACAGGACACGGATTTCTACTTCAACGTCTGGTGGCCGCAAATGAAGGAAATTTTCCGGACGCATGAAATGCCATTCTCAGCGTTCGCCGTTTTCAATTACAACGACCGCACTTCACCGCCGTTTCCTACGGGGGAATTCTACGCTGCGAAAGACCAGCAGAGCTTGAGACTGGGCCGTGAAATTCTGAACAGCAGGAACGAGCTCGGACTCCACGGCTACAACCACATCTCGCTTACCAGAGTGAAGACGCCCGTCAATGCGCGCGCCTGGCCGAGCATAGCCGATATGGTATTGGCGCTCAAGCAGACACGCCGCGAGTGGGTAAGCATGTTCGGATCGCACACTCTCCCGTTTTCCTACGTCGCGGTGAACAACATAATCTCCGAGGACGGCATCGAAGCCATTCACGAAGCCTTCCCGTCCATCCGCGTCATTGCCGCGCTGCGCGCAGGCAGTGAGTCGGAAACCGACACGCCGTTTGGGCCGCATCCGACGATTCCGGGAATGTATTTCATACCGCGCAACTCCTGGGGATATCAGAACGGAGCCGACGCCCGTATGCGCGTAAGTTCCGCAATGAGCGGACCCGGAATCTGGACCCACTTTATCCATGCAGACGACGTATTCGACAAGAACCGTTCCGGGGGGATGGGATGGGATCAGCTGCGTGCCAATTTTGTCGACCTTTTAAACTTCGCCCGGCGGAACTTCCCCTGGGTACGTTACCTGACGGTGCGGGATGGTTACTCTGCCCTTCAGACCATGGATGACATGCAGGCTTCATTCCGCTGGGAGGGCGACAGAATGGAAATTCGCGGAACGCCCGGCCTGTTGCTGCGTGTGCGGCTCAACAGGGGGCGACCGAAGATCATGTCCGATGTCGATGTTGTATACGCGTACAAGTCGATGCCCGAGCTGATTCTCCGTTTGACTGCCGGGGATGCGGAACTTCGATTCTGACTTTATGCGACGATCTTCTCGATCTGGAAAAGCTCCTGGCACTGCTGGAGAAGCGGATCCGACTGGACATCGGTCAGATAATCGGTCAAGTAGTATTTCGCATCCTCGACGGAGACCGGCGAATAGCGAAGATAGGAGTCGAGAGCCTCTTCGTTTCCGGGCGCTATTCCGAGTCCGAGTATATCGGCAATCATGTCGGCTACCGAGACAACCAGGATGAGCTGCTTGTGCGAAGAGACGATGTTCGAGCTGCCGTGCTCACGGGCGATGTCCACCAGCGAATCCGGGAAGTACCAGCTTCTGAATACCGAAGCTCCCAGCTCGCGGTGGTCGATTCCAAACGAGTCCCGCTCGATCGCATCAAGTGCACGACTGCCGTAGATGACCTCTTGAAGGATCTCGAGGTATCGCCCCTCGTCCGTGCTGTAGAATGCGACCTGACCGATGTCGTGCAACAAAGCTCCGATAAAGGCAATTTCCGCATCGTCACGAAGGCCGACGCGCATGCAGATGTGTCGGGACATGAACGCGCTGTGAATGGAGTGTCGCCAGAACGACTGGTAGAATGCCGACTTCCGGGCGCTCTTTCCGAAATTGGATGCCGCCACGAGCATTACCAGGCTTCTGATGTTCTTGAATCCAAGTAGAGTGATCGCCATCTGTATGCTGGTGATTTCCCGCTGACGGGCGTAGATCGCGGAGTTCGCGATCTTGAGTATTTTCGCGCTCAGGCCGGCGTCCACCTTGATGATGCCTTCGAGCTCCTTGAACGAGATTTCGAGCCGTTCATCCGCCATCGCGAGAATGCGCGAAGCGATGTCCGGCATCACCGGCATATTCCTGAGGTACTTTTCGAATCCGGTGTCCTTATCGACCAAGACCGTTCCTCCACGATTTTTCTATGCACGCGAAACTTGCTCTCCATTCCATTTTCGTCAGGAGAACCGAAGTAGTTAACTATTCCGTGTATCTGCGGCGTATCGCAAGCAGTACGTGGTGGACTTCAAAAAACGCTTTCACTACCTCCGGGTCGAACTGCTTGCCGTCTTCTCCGCGAATGGTTTCGAGAACCTCATCCTCGCCCCAGGGTTCCTTGTAGGTGCGGCGTGACACGAGCGCGTCATAAACATCCGCCAGTCCCACTATGCGTGCGAAGAGCGGGATCTCCTTGCCTTTTTTGCCCGATCCCATTACGATCGGATCCCGGTAGATATCGTCAATCTTTCCCGGATAGCCTTTCCCGTCCCAGCGTTCGTGGTGATTGAGGGTGATTTCGCGGGACACGTCGTCCAGGTCGGAATCGGTATCGCTGAAAAGGCGCGCGCCGACGACCGTATGTGTCTGCATAACCGCGCGTTCTTCGTCTGTAAGCTTTGCAGGCTTTTTGAGAATTACATCGGGAATGGCGATCTTGCCCACGTCATGCATCATAGCCGCAAGGCGCAAAAGATCGGTGCTATGGCGCATCTCGTCTTTCGGTACGCCATGTGAAACAGCCCATCGCTCGTAGATCTCAACCGAATAGGCCGCGACGCGGCTGACGTGCGCGCCGGTCTCTTTCGGATCGCGCA
The DNA here is from genome assembly GCA_035530755.1 of Spirochaetia bacterium. Lineage (GTDB taxonomy): Bacteria > Spirochaetota > Spirochaetia > DSM-27196 > DATKUC01 > DATKUC01. The sequence continues at coordinate 15,402 of DATKUF010000136.1, forward strand.
TCTCCGACATACTTATCATACGCAGGATGATCTGTCGCGTCATTGACGCCCGTTCGATTGCACTGGCGGCGTCCTTGCTGAACAGGAGGACGTAGAGTATGTCCTCCTGCGAGAATGTCGTCACCGTGTGCGTTGTTTCGTCCATCGCGTTGATGAGCTGCAGGACTCCTACGGTTTTGCCTTTCGCCGACTTCAGCGGAACGGTCAGCATGGATTGGGTTCGGTAGTTCGACTCGCGGTCAAATTGTTGATTGAAACCATACGGAACATCGTCGCCAATCTGGTAAGCATCGTCGATGATGAGGGGTTTCCCGGCGGAGGCAACGTAACCCGCAATCGAGTCTTCATTTATCGGGATCGTTTGATTGAGGTAGCTGAACTTGTGCCGGCCCAGATCGTCTACACCCGGAAGAGTCGAGTGAGCATTATAGGCGAATCGCAGTCGATCTCCGGCAACAAGATAAATGGTTCCCGAATCTGCATTGGCAAAGGCGCGAGCTTCGGTGAGAACGCGGTCGAGAAGCGAATCCAGATCATCCACTTCATCGAGAGCTGCCGAGACGTCCAGCACGTGTTGAAGTCGCGTAGCGTTGTCCGAACTGGGACCACCCGGCTGCATCTTCTGATTGGTCATTGTAGTTCAATTCTATCACGGGCAATCAATCGCGACCATTAGAAAGGCCGCGGCCGCGGCCGGGCTGCTGTCGAAGCGCCTATTTCCCGCGGGCCTGTGTGATCCAGTCCGGAATCAGGATCTGGACGACGTTCAGTCCTTCAGGATCGGTGACGAAGGCGAAGTCCCCGGAGACATCGACGGCGCCCGCGTACTGTAGATCGGAGGTACTCACCTTTCGGATGCGTTCCGGGTTTGACAGATCCAGCACCGTCAGGCCGCGATAGCCTTCGGCGACATAGGCATAGGAGCCGGCAACCTTGAGATTTTCGGCGGAATCCGTGGCGTAGACGCCGGACAGTTCCGGGTGAGTCGGATCGCTCACATTCACCAGCGAGATGCCATTCAGCCCGACCACACACGCATAGGTCCTACGATTTGCACCGTGATAGAGCGCGACCACGCGCGCACGCAGACCGGCAATTCCCGCAACTCGTTTCGGGTGCGCCGGGTCGCTTACATCGAGCACGAGGAGACCTTCGACGTAGTCAGCAAGGAAGACATAGTTGCCGTCCACCGCGACCTGGCGCGCGTCGGTCGAAGGATAAGAACCAAGTTGTCTGGTCTGTTTCGGGTCGGACATGTCAAGAACGATCATTCCCACCTTCGCGTCCGCGACGTAGACACGGCCGTCGGGCGAACCTGCGGCTACGCTGCGGACCGTCCCGTTAGTGTTGAAGCTGCCAAGGAGCTCCGCAGGGGCGGAACCCTTCCCGGACTCCGCTTTCAACACCGTCGGCGTCAGGTCGTAGAGATCGACTCCCGACGCGCCATTGGCGACATAGACCAGCGGACGGCCCTTACCGTCGGTTGTGACGGTCAGCGACCGCGCATCCTTTGCCGGAATCACGCCCGCGAGCGACCGGGGATCCACGGCGAAGGGATTCGCCGCGTCAAAAATGCGGACTTCGGCGCCCGTGTCGGCCACAAGGGCAAGCAACGGTTTTCCGCTTCTTGCGACAACCGCAACGTCGATCGGGCGGTCGGAAATTCCAATTTTGCTGATCCGGAGCGACTGGCCGATGTTGAACACGTCGAGTATTTTCAGACCGGAGCCGTCGGCAACGTAGGCGTACTGCCGCCCTGTGACATCCCGGGCGACCTCTACCGCTGTCGCACCAGGCGACGAAAACGCGTCGAAAAGTGCCGGGTGTGCGGGATCCGACAGGTCGTAGGAGGCGATGGTCGAGGCGTCCTGTACGACGAACGCGTAGATCTGCGCGTCGGCAGTATCGGCAATTGAGATGCCGCTCCCGCTCGCCCGGGTCGAACCCGTGAGGCGGGGAGTTCCATGAAGATTGTAGACGCGAAGCCCGCCGGCACCCACGGTCGCGACGACAGCACGGCCATATCCGCTGTATCCGGCGAGTGCGGAAACCGCCGACGAGCCGTCTGTGAAGA
>DATKUF010000137.1:0-5093 GCA_035530755.1 Spirochaetia bacterium
AACCGACCTCGCCAAGAATGCGCTTGAATTCGTCGGTGTCCCGCGCGATCGTGTAGCCCGGGATCGACTCGAGCTTGTCGAGGGTGCCGCCCGTGTGGCCGAGCGAGCGACCGCTCATCATGGGCACGGTGATTCCGAAACTGGCAGCGATTGGGGCCAGTATCAGCGAAACCTTATCGCCCACGCCGCCGGTCGAGTGTTTGTCTACGAAGGGTCCGGTCAGACCCGACAGATCTATCGTCTTTCCCGACTCGATCATCTCGCGGGTCAGAAACGCGGTCTCGGTCGGGCTCATGCCGCGGAAGAATACCGACATAAGCCACGCCGATACCTGGTACTCGGGAATTTCGCCCGAGACGTAACCTCGAACGAGAAACCTGATCTCCTCACGGGTAAGGGTCTCTCCGTTCCGTTTCCTGACAATTATGTCGAGTGCCCGCATAGCATACCCCTCACTGCGAAAGAATAGCAGAAAGCCCGGCAGTTGAGTAGCCGAATCGGATGCGAGACTGCGCCGCGCCTACAGAATTCCGCGGCCTATCTCGAGGGTTGAAAGCGGAGTCTCCACGAGCGCAGCGACCAGCGCGTACAACAGATTCAACAGCGGCTCGACCACTCCCGCATCGGGCTCCGCTGCGAGCGCCGCGGAAATTGTGTCGCAGCCAAGCGTCGAATCCAGGTACACCATCGATTTCACCGGTATGGAGAGCATATCCGGTCCTGCGCAGCGCTCGCACAGAAAAAGTTCCTGAGTGGCAGAATAGAACGCACGACTCTCTCCCACCGAACCGGCGAGCGATCGTCCACAGTTGCCACATTCGGCCGTATCCGGCAGATGCCCAACCATGGACAGATAGCGCGCAAGGAACTGCGCCGAAAGTCTACCCGCGACGGGCTCGGAGGCAGTGTCGAGCAGCTTCAGAGCCGACACGAACAGCGCAAAAAGCGGCGGAGCGCTTTCTCCGCCGCCGAAAGACTTGAGTACGACTTCACTCCAAAGGCTGGCCGTATAGTATCGCCTGACGCTCTCGCGCAATCCGATGAAAAAATCCTGAACATCGAAATCGCTGACCTTTGTGCTCTTTTTGACCGGATCGTTGTAGAGGTAGACAGTCCCGTAACAGAACGGATTTGTGAGACCTCGCAGCTTTCCGTTCCGGGAGTTAGCACCGTGGGCGATCGCCTGCACAAGGCCATTTACCTCGGTGAAAAGGGTAACGCCGACGTGGATTTCACCGATGCGGTAGGTGCGCAGTACAATAGCTTTGCATGTCTCGTTTCGACCCATTCTCGAATTTTGCTTAGCTTCCGATTTTTGCTATACTCTACGTACACGAAAGCTGCATCTACCTCATACGCAAGAATACAGTAGGTGGAAAGGAAGAAGATGTCAAACCAACAAATCGTACCGGCAGGAATGATATTGCCCAACAAATTGCTGATCGTACCGCTTCAGGGAAAGCCGATATTTCCCGGCATCTTCACTCCGATGATGATCAACTCCCAGGAAGACATAACGGTGATCGAGCGGGCGCTGGGCGCCGACGCAATGATCGGCCTGGTGCTGGTCAAGAAAGAGGAGATAGAAACACCCGCGACTGATGATTTTTTCAAAGTCGGCACAGTCGCCAAGATCGTCAAAAAAATCAACCTTCCCGACGGCGGAATGAACATTTTCATCTCAACGCTTCGGCGATTCCACATCAAGAAGTTCCTTACCCTCGAGGCGCCGATTGCCGCCGCCGTGGAATACCTCGATGACATCGAGGAGAAGAGCGACGAAGTCACCGCGCTCACGCGAAGCCTGATCGGCGAAATGAAACAGGTCTCGGAGAACAATCCGCTTTTTTCCGAGGAAATGCGCCTCAACATGGTCAATATCGACGATCCGGGCAAGATTGCCGACTTCATCACCTCCATCCTGAACATCGGGCGGGGCGATCAGCAGGCGGTGCTCGAACAGCTCAACGTAAAACGACGGATGGAACAGGTACTGTTGTTCATCAAAAAGGAACAGGAGCTTCTTCGGTTGCAGAAGAAGATCCAGATGCAGATCAACGAGAAGATCGAGAAAAGCCAGCGCGAATACTACCTGAAAGAGGAGTTGAAGACAATCAAACAGGAGCTCGGAATGCCGACCGACTCCAAGAGCTCCGATTATCTGCGCTTCAAAGAGGCAATGGAAAAACTCAATCTCACCGGCGAGGCTAAAGAGCAGGTTGAGCGGGAACTCGAGAAGTTTCAACTTATGGAGCCGAGCTCCCCCGAGTTCGGTCTGGTGCGGAACTACCTCGACACGGTTATCAATCTTCCCTGGAATGACCCGGTCCCCGAAAACATAGAGCTGGACCGCGCACGGAAGATCCTCGATGCGGATCACTACGGCCTCGATGATGTCAAAGAGCGGATCATCGAGTTTCTCGCAATACGAAAGTTGCGAAAGGATTCAAAAGGGTCCATCATTTGTCTCGTCGGGCCTCCGGGGGTCGGGAAGACTTCCGTCGGCATGTCGATTGCGCGGGCCCTCGGCAAGAAGTTCTTCAGATTTTCCGTGGGCGGAATGCGGGACGAGGCCGAGATAAAGGGGCACAGACGTACCTACATCGGCGCAATGCCCGGGAAGGTGATCCAGGGGCTCAAGGTTGTCAAGATAAAGAACCCTGTCTTCATGATAGACGAAATCGACAAGCTCGCCACGTCGTACCAGGGGGACCCGGCATCGGCCCTTCTGGAAGTGCTCGACCCTGAGCAGAACGTGGCGTTCCGCGATCACTATCTGGACCTGCCCTTCGACATCTCCGATATCCTGTTCATCGCGACTGCGAATACCCTCGACACAATTCCGCCGCCGCTGCTCGACCGGATGGAGGTGATCAGACTCTCCGGCTACATCGACAAGGAGAAGCTGGAAATTGCACGGAAGTACCTCATTCCCAAATCTCTCAAGCGGTCAGGAATCGAGCGGAATCGGGTAAAATACACCGCTGCCGCGCTTCTGGGAATCGCGAACGGCTACGCGCGGGAAGCGGGGATGCGTAACTTCGAAAAGGCTCTCGACCGAATTCATCGGAAAATCGCCGTCAATATCGTAAAGAGTGAATCGGAGTCATCCGCCCGGAAGAGGAAGAGCAACGTTTTCTCTCTGGACGAGGCGGACCTGGAGTCCTATCTTGGCAAGCCGACTTTCCGCGACGATGAGATCAAGGTGGTCACGAGTCCCGGAATGGTGATCGGCCTCGCCTGGACACCGTTTGGCGGCGATACTCTGGTGATCGAAGCGGCGTCGAACAGCGGGAGGGAGGGATTCAAGCTCACCGGCCAGATGGGTGATGTCATGCAGGAGTCCGCGAATATCGCCTATACCTACGTCCGGTCCGTCGGAACACAATACGGGATCGAGGAAAAGTTCTGGGAAAACAAGATGATCCATATCCACATCCCGGCCGGCGCGACGCCCAAGGACGGCCCCTCCGCGGGAGTGACTATGGCATCAGCCCTGTTCTCCCTCGCTCTTGGAAAAAAGATCCGCAGCCGGCTTGCAATGACCGGCGAGCTCTCTCTCGTGGGAAATGTATTGCCGATCGGCGGGCTGAAGGAGAAGACCATTGCGGCCCGCAGAGCAAGGATCAAGACTATCATTATTCCCGAAAAGAACCTTCGGGATCTCGACGAAATCCCCGATCGTATTAAGAAGGGAATCACCTTCCACCCGGCACAAACCATGGGTGAAGTGATCGACCGACTGTTCTGAATACGCAGTTTCCGGAGACGATAGATTGATGAGTCGAGCGGGACTTCTGGGATTCTTTATTTTGGCGGGACTGGCCGTGATGGCCGCATGCACACCGGCACACCCGGGTACGGCGGTCTCACAGGGTGACAGCGGGAACGGTTCACATGCCGCAGTTATACAACGGCTTTCGGCGATCACAGCCTCATTGCCTTCGGGCGTTCGCGATCGGATTCTCGCTCGGCCGGAACCCTTTCTGGTGCTTCTGCGCGAGGTTCTCGCAGAGTCTCCGATTCTTGTCACCCTCGTCGATAAGGAGCATGCACTGCCTGCCGATTACGCTCCAGCCGACCTCATCCGCCTCAGGGATTACCGCGTCACGATCAATCGAAACGATCTGGAACTGCGAAAAGAGGTGATGGGCGATCTGATGCGGATGGTTCGCGCTGCACGAACGGCTCACGTCGAGCTCGCGCTTTCCTCGACCTACCGCTCATATGCATATCAGAAGAAAGTGTTTGCCATGAACGTGGCACAGCTTGGCCTGAAGGAGGCGGAACGGGAGTCCGCTGTCCCCGGGACGAGCCAGCACCAGCTTGGAACGACGATTGATTTCGGCAGTATCACGCCGGCTTTTGCCGACACGGCAGCCGGGCGATGGCTCGAGTCCCACGCCTGGGAATACGGATTCACAATGTCCTATCCGAACGGCTACGAAAACCTCACCGGGTACATATACGAGCCCTGGCACTTTCGCTACATCGGCATCCCGGCCGCGCAGATGGAGCGCGACTACTTCGATGGCATCCAGCAGCGGCTTCTTGTGTTCCTGCACGATCACCGGCCCGCCCTTAGCGCGCTCGCAGGGCGGTAAACTCCCGGTATCGTACCGCTGATCCCATCGGCAATCACTCTGCATCATCCGGGGAAGACAGAAAGCTGGCGAATTCTCTCTTCGGCGTTGGAAAGCTCCTCCTCGACCGGGGACAGCTTCTCAAAGAGGCTGCGTTCAAGACAGACCGGGTCTACCCGGCCGCGCGCCATCTCGACCACTTCGTGGGCGTGCAGCCGCGCAGTCCCGGCGTGCAACCGAACCAGATTCGCGAGTCTCCTCATCCCGGGCCCATCCTCGTTCCGTCGCCGCGGGTCGTAGGTCGCCGCCACTATCGTTTCCTTAAGCCGTCGGAGCCAGTGCCAGCACTCCTCCACCGAATTTCGGAGAGCTGTCAGTTTCCGCGAGAGGCGCTCAGCCCGCTCATCCCGGCCCCCGGTAAGAAGGGTTGCGTACTCTTCGAGCAGTACCAGACCTGATTCATAGAAGCTTGTCGACGTCTTACAGTCGAGAAGGATGCAGCTCCACGGC
>DATKUF010000138.1:0-5403 GCA_035530755.1 Spirochaetia bacterium
CGTGTTATCTGGCGATTCTTCATTCCAGGCGATGATCTGATCGAACGGGAACGCCGAGACAAGGTCCCGTACACCTACTGGGTCGAAAACGGCTATGTGATCGCGACTCCGGGGCAGACTATCGATCATGACCTGGTCGAGCAAGAGATCCTCGCACTCGCAGCGAAGTACGAGATCACCGAGATCGCCTATGACCCCTGGCAGGCTGCAGGCGTTTCGGCACATCTGGAACAAGCCGGCTTTACGCTCATCCCCACCTATCAGCGGTATTCCTCGATGGCCTCCCCGACGAAGGATTTCGAACGCCTTGTACTCGACGGTGATCTCGCACATGGGGGAAACCCGGTGATGCGATGGATGATCGCGTCTACCGAAGTCAAGAGCGATCGCCAGGGAAATATCATGCCGATGAAGCCCAAGCGAGGCGCTGGCGGCAAACGGATTGATGGGGTAGTCGCTGCGATCATGGCGCTCGATCGGGTGATCCGGCATTCGGATGAGACCGCGCAGGTGGAGGTATACGCAGAATGAAACGGCCGCCTCTCCTCGATCGGATTGCATTCGGAATTCTCAACCGTCGCGGCTTCGAAGAATATGACGACGAGGAATATCAGCGGTACCTCGATCATGGGCCGACCCTGGCCGGCGCGAGGATCAACGAGCGCACGTCAATGAAACTCTCTGCGGTGTTCGCAGGCCTCAACTTCATCTGCAGCACGATCGCTTCTCTCCCGTCGGGAATCTATCAGCGACTTCCGGAAGGGGGTCGAGCGCAGGTCCCTGATCACCCGCTTTCCGACCGGATCCGGAACAAACCGAATGATTCTTTTTTGACTGCGTGGAACTGGAAATACGCGCAGCTGATGCATAAGTATCTCTGGGGGCACTGGTACACCTGGATTGTACGGAGCGGCTATGATGATCAACAGCTTGTCCCACTCCTCCCGGACCGGACCTGGAGAGATCCAAACAACATTCACCAGTATTTCACCCATGTCCTCATGGACAACGGTCAGTACCAGCGACGCACATTGCGGGAAGACGAGGTCCTTGATATCCCTCACATCACCATGGACGGAGAAAGTGGTCGCGGTTTTATTGAGCTCGCCCGGGAGAGCCTCGGCTTGGCGAAGGCTCTCGATGAGTTCGCAGCTCGATATATCGGGAGGGGAACTCATTCGGGAGGGATCGTCGAGATCGACAAGCCGATGGATCCAGCAGAGCGCAAGAGGCTACAGGCCGATTTCAATCAGAAGTATTCCGGACTTGGGAAAGCATTCTCGACGATCTGGTTGACCGGAGGTGCCAAGTTTCGAGCCGACGAGGTGAACGCGGACCAGGCCCAGGTCCTTCAGTCGAGACAATTCTCGGTCCTCGAGGCGGCGCGATGGCTGAATCTTCCGCCGCACGTGCTTCGAGATTTGTCTCGAGCGACTTTCAGCAACATCGAACAGCAGGACATCGAGCTTGTGCAGTACACTCTCGTTCCGATCGTGGCTCAGCTTGAAAACTCGATGAACGTCGCGTTCATGGACGACAATGAACGCAAGGCTCGCTATGTCAAGTTCGACCTGAAGGGGCTCCTCCGCGGAGACATAGCGGCGCGCCAGATGTTCTATCAGGCGATGATCGATCGAGGCGTGTTCAACGCGGACGACGTTCTGGAACTGGAGGACATGAATCCGCAGCCGGACGGGCTTGGAAAGACGTATCTGGTTCCGATGAACATGATCGACAAGAAGACCCTCACCGAGAAGAGCTCTGCGGTAGTCGGGGCGCTGCGGGCGCGTGGACAAGTGCCGCAGATTATCCATGTCGACGACATTAACAACCGCTCGGCGCTGCCGGCGCCGGAAACAAGATCGATTGGGCTGCGAAGGCGGCTCACCGTCGCCTATCTCCCGCAGTTTTCCGCCTTCGCCTCCTCACTGGTGACCGAGGAAGTCACAGCTGTGCGGGAGGCCCTCCAGAAGTTCCTCGGCAAGAGATCGCAGGCCGATCTTTCGGCGTGGCTCGAAAACTATTACAAGGAGCTCGCGGTCGACATTTCCAAGAAAGCGAAACCTCTGGTTTCCGGATATGGTCTCGCACTGACGCCGATTGCGCAAGAAGAAATTGCGAGCAATGCGACAATCGGCCCGCAATTCGAACAATTCACAAATCAGTACCTGAATTACTTGGCCGAGCGGCACGTGAGCTCCTCGAAAGCGCAGATCATCGACGTTCTCAAAACAGCAAATGACGCAGGAATGGATCCGGCAGATGCCGTGAACGAGCGCCTGGCTGAGTGGGAACAGAAACGGCCCGATAAGTTCACGCAACATGAGAGTTACCGAGCGGAAAACGCAATGACCCGGGCGGTCTTCCTGTTCTCGGGAGTATCGAAGCTCCGCTGGGTCGCATTCGGTAAGAACTGTCCATACTGCAGCAGCCTGAACGGAAAGGTCGTTGGTATACAACAGGATTTCCTTCAAGCCGGCAGCTACCAGCCGGACGGGGCGAAGGAACCGTTGATCGTAAAATCGAGCAAGAAGCATGCGCCGGCGCACGCCGGCTGCGATTGCGGAATCGCAGCGGAGCATTAGGAGGAACGCCATGGTTAACGAACTTGAAGAACGGGTCATCCCGATGAATGTCGCCGAACTTCGTGCAACGCAGGCCGAGGACGGGAAAATGATCGTTGAAGGGTATGCGATCGTCTACAACCAGGAGACCGTGCTCTACGACGATGGGATGGAGCGCGATGTGGAAATAGTCATGCCCGGCGCGGCAACCAACGTCCTCAAGACCGAGGATCAGCGGTACCTCTGGAACCACAAGCGAGAGTGGCCTCTCGCGCGCAAGAGCATCGGGACGCTGAGCACAACCGAAGACCAGAAGGGCGTACCGATCCGAGCCGAAATCGTGAATAACCAATATGGTCGCGACTTCTTCGAAACGATCCGGACCGGTCTCGTGGACGGTCAGTCCTTCGCCTTCCGGGTCGCAAAAGACCGAATCGAGATCACGATGGAGGAGAAGATTCGAGTCTTTCGACGGTTCATTGCCGAGTTTTCAACCGTCCCCGAGTTCTCCGCCGTCACGTTCCCGCAATACGAGCAAACCACACTGGGCGCCAGGACCAGAAATCCGGTGTTCGCCAACCGATCGAAGGCCGAAGCGTCGGTCCGAGACTCCAGAACAGCGGTTCAGGAGGTGTTGAAGGACTGCCGGGAGAACCTGGAAACCATGAAAGAGGAGTGCATCCCATGAAGAAAAGGGACATTCGGGAGCTGCTTCGCAAGAAATCTGAAGCCATCCAGAAGCGGCAGACGGTAATCGACAAAGCAGCCGAGGAGTCGCGCGGCTACACCGACGAGGAGCGGACCCAGGTCCAGGATCTCGCAAAGGAAATCGGGGATCTCACCGAACAGATCCGTGACATCGAACAGAACAACCAGGCGCTCGAGGGAACCGAGACCGAAGAGCGGGGCCAGCCAAACCGCCAGCAGACCGAACCCGGAGCGACGCAAAAGCGATTCGCGAACCTTGCCGAGTTCGTCCGCGATATCTATCGCAGCGGCAAAGGACAGGTGAGCGAGAAGCTCATCGCGCATCGGGCGAGTCTCGAAACGCAAATGCGGGCAATGAACATCACCGACGCATCGTCTCTCGGGCTTCTCATTCCCGATCAGTTCGAGGCAGGAACGCTGCAGCTTACCGGCACTGGCGGACACGTGCGCCAGCGGGCGCGGGTAATTCCGGCCGGCGAGTTCCCGGATCAGAAGTTCGTCAAACGTGTTCTTCGCCAGGGACAGATGGGAGCCTATAACGGCATCCTGTTCAACTGGATCGGAGAAGGGGTCGCTCCGGTAGACGAAAGCAAGCTGCAGTATGACAGGTTCACTCTCGACCCGTCAGACAAAAAGCTCGCCGGATTCTACATCACGAGTGAGGAATCCCTGCAGAATCCAACCTCCGTCACGGCGGACATGGAAGCGTCATTCCGTGGGGCGCTTGGCGAAACCGAGGACGATGTTTTCATCAACGGCGACGGCGTCGGCAAACCGCGGGGGATCCTGAGCTCACCCGGGCGATATGAAGTAGCGAGAAAGACCGCTCTCAAGTTCGCGTTTGACGACGTCGTCCAGATGGCGAAGCACATGTACCCTCGAGCGACCAACCGCAACTGGGAGATTTCCCTCGACCTCTACGATCAGGTGGCTGCGATGGTCGACGGGGCAAACAGGTACATCATGATCGCTGGAGATGCCACCAAGGGGATCCCCGATATCCTCCACGGAAGGCCCATCTTCTGGAGTGAAATCCAGCCTGCAGCGGGCACTGCCGGGGACGTCATCCTCGTTGACTGGTCGTTCTATTTCATCAAGGACGGCTCGGGCCCGTACTTCGCGACCGATCCCTACACCAGATTCCTGGAAGGGGAGATCCGCGTGAAAATGGTCACCAAGATCGACGGCGACACCTGGATCAAGGCGCCGCTGAAACTCAAGAACGGCATGAGCGTATCGCCGTTCATCGTCCTGAAGTAAAGGAGGGTTCGGAATTGAAAGAACGCATTACCGAACGTGAGAAGGTCGATGTCGCGTTGGTTGCCCAGGCACTGGACAACACAAATGCGACCGGCCGTTATTTCTCCATGGATGGAGCGGGCCAGGTGGCCGTCGTCATGGTGGGAGGGGCTCTGGCCGCGACGAAAGTGACGACCGTCAAGTTCGTCGAGGCAAAAGACGAGGCCGGGACCGACGCGGCCGATATTGCGGGAGCGGCTGCCGTGGTCACGGCAAACGCGAAAGTCGTGGAGGCGACGATCGCGCTCGCGACGGTAGCAAACACGGACGTCGCCGTGGTCAACGGGACCGAATTCACCAAGGCCGCTGCAACGGATGTAGAGGCAAAAGAGTTCGCCGACGCGGCTGGCCTTGCGCAGTGCATCAACTCTGTGTTCGCCGATGAACTTGTCGCAACCGTAAACGCTACGACGGTCACTGTACGGTCAAAGAGCGGCAAGGACGATGTCACGCTCGACAAGACCGAAAACGCAGGGACTATCACCCTTGCAACGACCGTGCATGTGGCAGTCGTCGAGATCAAGGCGTCGTCACTGAGTCGAGACGACGGATTCACTCACATCGCCGTGAATATCGCAACAACAGGTAACAGCGTAGCCGCCGCAATGCTTTTGCGCGGGGAAGAACGCATCAGCTCGGAGCAGATCGGAGCTTTGACGGTCCTTTGATTCAAATGGACTGAGGCAAGAGACAGAAAAAAGGGGGCGCTCGGTGAAACGCCGTGCGTCTCCTCCCGGAGGATAAGGCATGTGGAGAGTAAAGGCGACCGAGGTCAGATTGAACGGCAAAAGCTATTACCAGGGACAGCCGATAACTCCGCCGGAAGACTCGG
>DATKUF010000139.1:0-2397 GCA_035530755.1 Spirochaetia bacterium
CCATGGCCGATCCCAACGTCAATCATGTAGTCAAACCCGGTCTTCGCGATGCGCAGCCTTGGATCAGGCTCATCAAGACCGGTAATAACAATGGACGGGTCGGTGGGGAGTATAGGTATGTCCCCATGGTGCCGTCGCTCAATCAACCTTGTCGACCAACCGGGCCGATCGAACCACGCCGCGGCAACCCGAGTCTTTGGTCGCCCGATACAATTACCCCACGTGAGAAGTCCGGTCGCCTCGTTCTCCTCGCCGGCGTTCTGATCGTCTTGCAGGACAAGCTCCATATCCCTGACAGGCAGGAGCCCGAGACACCACAGGAAACCCTGTCCAAGGTGTCCCAGCCCGATGAACCATAGACGGGGTGAAATGTAAACGGTTTCAGGTCCAGGCGCGGCAGTATCCGCATCTGCCTCAGGTTCCCACAGGGACGTCACAGAAACACGCGAGCCACTGCGGGGATACCCGAGCACCGTGGCGAAGACTTCCCGAACAGCGAGCGCGCCGGCGAAGACGCCAGCAAGTGGATTACCGGCGACTCCGAAGGCGCGGTGATCCCACGGGGGCACAATACCGGCCTTCCATCCATCCCACCAGCAACGGACGAACGTTGCCGCGCACGTTGAGTCTCCGGTGCCGATTAAAATCACGTGCGTTGCGTCGGACGGGACTAAAGCGGAGGTGACGGCACCCAACGTCTTCGCGGCGGCACACATAGTCTCCCCGATCGGTAGCGCGGATACGAGCGCAACACCCGAACCTCCGATGAAAGTGACATTGCCGAAGCACTTAACGCTGGTATTGACTGCGGTTAGTGCGGCAGCTTGGCCGGCTGCCGTTGTTACCTGATCCGGCATCAAAATAATGGCGACCCGGACGCTTTTCAGACGCGCCTCCGCTTCATCGAAACTTCCCGCTCCGTTGGAGCGATCCGTGAGCGCCTTGGCGATTCTCGACTGTTTCAGGTGATCTGTCATTGCCATTAGCCCAGGCCGAAGAAGGATGCAGCCTTTGTCGTGCGATCTCGCCATACGCTGTTGCCGAGGTATTCGTACATACCGATCCCCCCAGGCCGCGTTTCGCGACGGGCATAATGGGGAATGATGAAAGCAAGATGACCCGCTTGCGGCATCACGGGATCGGCCTGGTCGGACGCACTCTGGCCGTAACCACCGGGATGAACGTGAACGTCTGCGATTACACCGTACCCGCGACGGCGGCAGTGCTCCCACAGCTTAGGGAGTTTGTTTCCATGGAAATGGACGATGCCGGTGTCAAGCGCGTGGGGATCGATGTCGTCATAGTAGACAAACTCCAAGATGCGCTTGTATCCGTTATGGTCGAGGCCCAACAAAAACGCTCCGCTCTCGCGCGTGCTGTTGAGCGTGCGCCGCTCCAGCTCGCGGACACCTGCCGCCCACACGGTCGCGTCGCATGAAATGCGTGGCTTATGGCCGAGTAGCCAGCCAAACAGCCTGCTCAGTAACGAGCGCATATAGGTGCTCCATGATAAATATGATTTCGCGTCTCGAATGCCACGCCTCGTCGGGGCGGAGCCCGGCCCAGTTGTTATGACTTGCGGCGCCCCGGTTCCATGCGCGATAGATTCCGCCGCTTCCGCCGCTTCCGCTCCATTCCTTCATCGCTTCGATAAAGCCTGGCGCCCCGGGTGCGGATGGTGCCGGTGGCCGGCTTCCGTGGGTAGCGCCATCGGCATATATCCATCGCTCCACGAAAGGCCCTGGGTCGGGGAAACCAATGCACTCCAGCCGGAAGTCGTGAGCGAACGTACGCCCCGAGTCGGGGTCCCGGCCCGTTACCCGCACATAGGCGTGCGGCCATTCAAGCAACAGGAGTTCCCATCGCCCCGCTTCGACGCCGGTGAGGAAGCGCACGGAATTGAGCTGCGCTTCCAGCGTTTTTTTTGCCGGCGGGGCGATCTCCTCAACCATTCGTGAAGTCCTTGAGGGTCAGCTCCAGCGTCAGGACACAATCGCCGTGCTTAACGAAGCGGCCAATCACCGAATCTTTGGGCAGCGGCTCATCCGTACCCGGCAGGATCAAATTCGCCTTCGCCTTCGCGGTGTCATCGAGGTCGAAGCCCTTCTTGCTGATCGCCCACAGCAGCACGCGGTGGATATGCGCGGCCGGGGAGAAATCGTGCTCCTTCGTCAGATGGTTCCAGTGCACCTTGACCAACACCTTGCGACAGCGATGCCCATGCAGGCAAAGTACCTTCCTCTTCTCAATCTCAGTACCGATGGGTTCTTCGCCGTCCCGCTCGAACACATGCAGGTCTTCCAGCGCCGCGAGCGCACGGACCTCCCGAAGGACGGCTTCGAGACTGTCGCCCTCGACCTCGATGGCTTCGACAGTCTTGCGATCTTCAATCTCAAC
>DATKUF010000140.1:0-13825 GCA_035530755.1 Spirochaetia bacterium
TCCACGGGCTACCCGCCGCGATTACCCCGACGGAGGTCTACGCGGAAGAGGAGAAGACGCAGCACAACGTTCGCGCCCTCGTGAACGTCATGAAACGAAAAGTGCCGGATAACATCCGGCACTTTGTGCATCTGGGAGCAACCTCCGTCGACATTCTCGATACGGCGGCCGCCCTCAGAGTGCGATGTGCGATGCGGCAGGTGATTCTCCCGCTTCTGATCGACCTCGAGCTCGAGTTGTGCCGGCTGACGGAAGAGAACGCAAAGATTGTCCAGGTAGGGCGCACGCACGGTCAGTTCGCAATCCCAATTACCTTCGGGTTCGCTCTCGCCGAATACGTATCGCGCCTCGGAAAATCAATTCTCGAGCTCTCTGATCGGTCGGGAAAGCTTCGCGGTAAACTTGCAGGCGCGGTCGGCGCATACAATGCCATGAGTGTTGTAAGCGCGGACCCGATTGCGCTCGAGCGGGAGTTTCTTTCGCTGCTCGATCTCCAACCGTCGGAGCATTCGACCCAGCTGGTCGAACCCGAATACCTGCTGCGCCTCCTGATCGAGGTCAATGTCGCCTTCGGAATTATCGCCAACCTTGCCGACGACCTGCGCAACCTTCAGCGGTCTGAGATCGACGAGGTGCGGGAGTATTTCGGCGAAGGGCAGGTCGGTTCCTCCACGATGCCGCAGAAGCGGAATCCATGGAACTGTGAACACGTGAAAAGCCTGTGGAAAGCATTTTCACCCCGGGTGCTCACCTTCTACATGGACCAGATATCCGAACATCAGCGCGATCTCACCAACTCCGCATCGTCCCGGTTTGTGGCGGACTATCTTGCCGGGTTTGCCGCGGCGGCGAATCGGATGACCCGCATTCTGCGCGGACTGCGGGTGAACGTCGATAAGCTTGCGGCAAATTTGGCGACCGCGGGCGACATGGTGCTGGCGGAGCCCGCCTACATCCTTCTGTCTCTCGCCGGCCTGCCTGAGGCGCACGAGGACGTCCGGAAGCTCACCCTCGAATGTGAGAAAACCGGCAAGCCGCTCGGAGAAGCGCTTCGAAACCGTCCGGAAATCTGGGACGCGCTCACGCGCGGCCTGTCCAATGTCGGGGGGCTCGACCCGGAACGGTTTTTCTCGAACCCGGCGCACTACACCGGGAAGGCGGCGGAACGCGCCATCAACATTGGCCGAAGCTACCGGAAACAGATGGAAAAACTCAAGGAGGTGTATTCGTGACCGTTGAAGAGACACTGAGTTATGACGATGTGCTCCTCCTGCCTTCGTATGCCGACTTCATGCCGGGGAATACCGACGTCAAGACGCGCCTCGTGCGGGACGTAGTGCTCAATATCCCGATTCTGTCTGCGGCAATGGACACGGTCACTGAGCAGGAGCTGGCAATCGCGATAGCCCTCGAAGGTGGCGCCGGGGTCATCCATCGAAACATGACTCCTCAGGATCAGGCAGAACATGTATCGCGGGTAAAGCGATTCCTCAACTGGGTAATTGAAGCGCCGGTGACGGTTGACGAGGACCGTCCCGTGTCCGAGGTGCGCGAGCTCATGAATGAGCACCACATCTCGGGGCTACCGGTACTCAAAGGCGGCAAGCTCTGCGGAATCATCACCAGCCGCGATCTTCGCTTCTGTCAGAACGACTCGCTTCTGGTGCGTGAAGTAATGACGGTCGATCCGGTTGTCGTGGCGGGCACTCCCACCATCGACAACGCGCAGGAGAAGTTCAACCGCCATAAAATCGAAAAACTTCCCGTGATCGACGACGACGGAAGGCTCACCGGGCTTATCACGGTGAAGGACATAGAAAAGCATCAACGATTTCCCCATGCCGCCACCGACGCCGCCGGAAGACTCCTGGTGGGCGCGGCAATCGGCACTCTCGATCTCGACAGGCGTGTTCCCTTGCTCGTCAAAAGCCGCGTGGACTTCCTTGTTATCGATACTGCTCACGGAGACTCGGACAACGTCCTGCGGGCGCTCAAAGAGGTGAAGTCGAATTACGAAGTTCCGGTGATTGCCGGAAATGTTGCCACCCGCGAAGGTGCGCGTCGGCTCATCGATGCGGGCGCCGATGCAATAAAGGTCGGGGTGGGGCCCGGTTCGATCTGTACGACGCGCATTGTTGCGGGCATCGGCGTCCCACAGCTCACCGCGGTTATGTGGGCGGCCGAAGAAGCGGACAGGAAGGATATCCCGGTCATCGCCGACGGTGGCATAAAGTATTCCGGGGACATCACCAAAGCGATCGCTGCGGGCGCCTGCGCGGTGATGATCGGGAACCTCTTTGCAGGACTCCGGGAGGCGCCGGGCAGGGAAATCATCTTCGAAGGCCGAATCTTCAAGACCTACCGCGGAATGGGCTCTCTCGCGGCGATCCGCCGAGGCTCGGGGGACCGCTACCAGATCGCCGAAGGGGAAGACCCCGTACCGGAGGGCGTCGAGGGGCGAGTTCCCTACAAGGGCGAGCTCAAACCGTTTCTCCACCAGCTTGTCGTGGGTCTGAGAAAGGGTATGGGATACACCGGATGCAAAACTCTCGAGCAATTGCGACACTATCGCAAATTCGTTAAGATATCCGCTGCCGGTATGCGCGAAAGCCACGTGCACGACGTGTCCATCACGCAGGAACCGCCAAACTATTCACGGTGAGGTGCGGTACGGAATGAATGTCGTGGTGATCGGGGCTCAATGGGGTGACGAGGGAAAGGGGAAGATCGTCGATTTTCTGGCGTCGCAGGCTGAAGTCATCGTTCGATTTTCCGGTGGCGCAAATGCCGGGCATACGATCGTCCATGAGGACAAGACCTACAAGCTTCACCTCATCCCCTCGGGCATTCTCTACCCCGGCAAGCGAGTCATTCTCGGAATCGGCATGGTGATAGATCCGGAAGCGCTGTTTCGTGAGCTTGCCGAGCTCGAAGCCCAGGGCGTGGACTGGCAGGGTCGCGTGTTCGTCTCCGATCGCGCGCATCTCGTGATCCCAAGCTACCGGCGTCGGGACGTCGAGCTCGACAAGAGCCGAAAGCGGCCCATCGGCACGACCGGCAGGGGAATCGGTATCACCTACGCGGCAAAGGCAAATCGCGACGGCATCCGCGTAATCGATATCATCGAAAAGGATCCGCTCGCGAACATCGAACAGGAAGACCGCCTCTTTCTCGAAACCTATGCGACTCGACTGGCGCCTCTTGCGGTGAACGTCACCGATTTCCTGACCCGCCACAAGCCCAAACGCATCCTTCTTGAAGGAGCGCAGGGAGCGTTGCTCGACCTGGACCTGGGAACATATCCGTTCGTCTCCTCGGGCACATCCGGATCTGCGGGAGCAGCGCTTGGCGGCGGGATCGGTCCTCGGGACATCGATCGGGTGCTCGGCGTTTTCAAGGCCTATTCGACCCGGGTCGGTAACGGCCCCTTTCCAACTGAGTTTTCGCAGGAGACCGAAAAAGAGCTGGATGCGCTCGTCCGCGAAACGGGACGAGAGTATGGAGTGACCACCGGGCGGCCGCGACGGTGCGGCTACCTCGATCTTGTCGCCCTGCGTTACGCCTGCGTCACCAATTCCATCGACAGCCTGGTACTTACGCATCTGGACGTCTACGACACTATTTCGGAAATCAAGGTCTGCACCGCCTACAACATCGACGGCGTGAAGACCGACGTTTTTCCAAGCTCGGCCCGTGCTCTCGAACGCGCCCGGCCGGTGTTCGAGAGCGTTGCCGGATGGCAGCAGCCGCTGGGGCGCTGCCGCAGCTACGACGAGTTGGCGGCTGAGGCGCGCCGTTATGTGGAGTTTATCGAAAATTACACCGGTGTCCCCGTGGGGATGGTCTCGATAGGGTACGCGCGCGAGCAGACGATCGTAAAAGACAATCCATGGACCGAATCCTGATACTCGATTTCGGCGGGCAGACGACGCAGCTCATCGCACGCCGGATCCGGGAACTTGGCGTGTACACGCAGATTCTCCCGGGAGATACGACGCTCTCGGACGCGGCGCTTCGCGACGTGCGCGGAATCGTGATGTCGGGTTCGCCTTTTTCGGTAGCCGAGCCCGGCGCTCCCAAACCTGATCCACGCGTCTACTCAGGCGACCTTCCGGTGCTTGGGATCTGCTACGGCCTTCAGCGCCTGATGCACGACAATGGCGGCGCGGTAGAGGCGGGCGAAACCCGCGAGTACGGCCGGGCACGGCTCCATTTCGTCCAGAAGCATCCACTTTTCAAAGACATTCCGGAAGGCTTTGTGAGCTGGATGAGCCACGGTGACAGCATTCGCGAGCTTGCCCCGGGATTCGACCTGGTTGCCGAGTCCGACAACGGGCTTCCTGCCTGCATTACCGCCAGGGCCGGCGGGTTCGTCGGAATCCAGTTCCATCCTGAAGTAAGCCATTGTGAGTACGGAACGAAGATCCTCGAGAACTTTTCAGTCGGAATTTGCGGCGCGCGTCGCGACTGGTCGGTAGACCGATACCTCGAGCAGATCGAGCAGGAGGTGAGAGGACAGGCCGGCGATTCACCGGTGATTCTCCTGATCTCCGGCGGGGTGGATTCGACTGTGGTGGCTGCCCTGCTTCTGCACGCGCTCGACCCTTCGCAAGTGCACCTGATGTACGTGGACACCGGCCTCATGCGCAGCAACGAGACGGCGGAAGTCGGGGGAAACCTCAAACAGATTGGCGCGCGGCATCTGTATATTGTCGATGCCGCCGACGAGTTTCTCACGGCGCTCGCCCGAGTAGCGGAGCCCGAGGAAAAGCGGCGAATCATCGGCGACCTTTTTATGACGATCCAGGAGCGGGAAGTCGCGCGCGCGGCCGCAGAAAGCGACATAGACCTCAGCAACGCCATTCTGGCACAGGGCACCCTCTACACCGATCTCATCGAGTCAGGACACGGGGTCGGAAACAAAGGCGCACTTATCAAAAGCCATCACAACGTGCGCTCCCCCCTTGTTTCCCGCAAGAGGGAGGAGGGGAAACTGATAGAGCCGTTGCGGTCTCTCTACAAAGACGAAGTGCGTGCGCTCGGGGAGCGATTGGGCGTGAAACGAGAAATCATCCGCCGTCACCCGTTTCCCGGTCCAGGTCTTGCTGTGCGAATTCTCGGAGAGGTGACTCGCGAAAAGTGCGACATCCTGCGGGAAGCCGATGCGATCTACATAGCCGAGCTCAGGAAGAGAAATTTGTATGAAAGGATCTGGCAGGCATTCGCCGTGCTCTTGCCCGTCCAGTCGGTGGGAGTGACCGGCGACGCGCGGCACTACGGATATGTGCTTGCCCTTCGCGCGGTAGCTTCCTCCGACGGTATGACGGCAGATGTTTTTCCCTTTCCGATGCAGGATTTGCTCGAGATTTCTTCGATCATTACGAACAGAGTCAAACGAATCGGGCGGGTTGTGTACGACGTGTCGAGTAAGCCGCCGGCAACAATCGAGTGGGAATAGCCGGCAGTTTGAGGTCTCCTCCGAATCGGCCAACCGGTGAATGAAGCCGAATAGAGTTCCTGTCGCTCCTGCATCGCTATCGGCGAATCAGAAGCCAGAGCAGGATGAGCGCGGCCAGCCCCCCGAGAACGGCGGCAATTGCGTCATGGCCGGCAAGGTAGAGCTGGGTGCCGGACAGAATCAGTCCGGTAAATACCAGTGCGCCCGGAATCTTGCGGGTATTACGGTCGATGCGGGCCAGTCCGGTGCGAAGATCGGGTGTCTTTATCTCGACCTTCCCCTGATCGATGCGGGTCAGAAGTGCGTCGAATCGACCCGGAAGCGTGGCGAGCGTTCCGGCGACGCGGTTGATCTCGTTCAGGGTCGTAGCCTCAGCGCTGCTCCCCTCTGTCTCGAGCAATTTGCGGGCGTAGGGAACGATACTGTGCCAGAGGTTGAACTCAGGGTCGAGACCGGAAGCCATCCCGGAGAGAATGCTCACGCAGCGGCCGAGGAGAATGAGGTTTTCCGGAACCTGGAATGGCATTTCGTACAGAAGATCACCGAACTCGTCGGTGAACCCCTTTACTTCCTCGATACTCATGTTGGCCATCTCGCGCGTCGACTTGCCCCACACGTCGTCAAATACCCGCCTGCTCGCGCGCTCGATCTCCTGGACGTCCGCCCCGGGAAGAAGCACGTCGAGCGTCTCGAACGCGTCGACAAGGCGCGCGGCGTCGCGCGTCGCTACCGAGATGAGGGCCTCGCGTAGAGCGCGAAAAGCGCGCGGCGTGAGTGTCCCGGTCATCCCGAAATCGACAAAAGTCAGCTTCCACCCTATGCCGTTCTCGCCCGGATCGACAAAGAGGTTCCCCGGATGAGGATCCGCATGAAAGAATCCGTCGGCAAAAACCTGCTTGAGATAGGTGTCGACAAGGCGTTTGGCAACATCCTTGCGCTCGATTCCCGCGGCCTCGATTCCCGCATAGTCGCCGATCTTGATGGCTCCAACATCTTCGAGCGTGAGCACGCGCAGGGTGGTGTGCGACCAGACGATTCGGGGAACAATGATGTCAGATTGCGTACCGAAGTTTTCGGCGAATCGCTCGGCGTTCTTCCCCTCATTCAGGTAATCGATCTCTTCGTATAGCGAACGACTGAACTCTTCGATGAGTCGCGGTACGTTTACGTGCCTGCTTATAGTCCGGTATCGACTCACCCATCCGCCGACAACTTTGATAGCCGCGAGGTCGGCTTCTACGATCTCACGTATGCGCGGCCGCTGAACCTTGACCATGACAGTAGCGCAGGGATGCCCTTCGCTGTCAAACAGACAGATTCGGGCGCGATGTACCTGCCCGATCGAAGCCGAAGCGACGGGAACCGGATCGAATTCGACGAACTTTTCCGTCAGAGCGGCGCCGAACTCCTCTTCCAGCACCGCGCGGATATCTTCGAATGGTTCGGCACCTACCTCATCCTGCAAATCCGACAGCTCATTGGTGATTTCGCGCGGAAGCACATCTACCCTCGATGAGAGGAACTGGCCGACCTTGATAAGCACGCCGCCCATCCGGATTGCGAGCGTTCGAAAACGCGACGCAGCGTCACGCAGGCGTCTGATTCGCGTACGGCCGGAAAGCCGACGCAGGCCGATCTTCGGCAGGAAGATATCCCACCACGCTTCGCTGACTATCACTCTCCAGAAGAACCAGAGGATCTGGCGGTACCGGGATTTGAACATTGGGAAGAATATAGCCACTCACGCCCGGGTTGCCAACTTGCCGCTCTCGCGAATTACCTGGCAACAGTCGTTTCTCCCGGAGTCGGTCATTCCATTGCGCCGTTCCATGTGGTACTTTGTTGCTGAATACAGATGAGTACACGAATCATTTTGTTCACAGGAAAAGGCGGAGCGGGCAAAACGGTTTGCGCAGCCGCGACGGCGCTCATCGCGGCAGAACGCGGTTACCGCACGCTGGTCATCTCCTCCGACGCGGCCCACAGTCTCGCCGACGTTCTGGATGCCCAGGTAGGTCCGGAGCCTCAGGAAGTGCGGACAAATCTCTACGCACAGGAAGTCGACCTCTACTACTCGATGAAGCGGCACTGGGCGGATTTGCGCGAAGTCATGCTCCTGGTATTCAAGTTTCAGGGCATCGAGCGTGTCGCCGCTGAGGAGCTCGCCGCGATCCCCGGTATGGGCGAAGCGGCGGCGCTGCTCTGGCTTGACGAGCACAATCAGTCAGGCAGGTACGATCTGATAGTTGTCGACAGTGCGCCCACCGGCGAAACACTCACCTTTCTGACACTTCCGCAGGTAACGCAGTGGTGGCTGACACGGGCGCTCCCGTTCCAGAAGTTCGCGTTCAAAGCACTCGGCGCGACGGTACGCACAACGACCGGTATCCCGATCGATCGCGCATATGAGCAGCTGGAGGAGATGTTCGGCCGACTCGGCCGGATCCACAACACGCTCGTCGATACAAAGATCAGTTCGGCCCGCATCGTGATGAACCCGGAGCGGATGGTGATACAGGAGGCCAAGCGTGCATACACCTACCTCCAGATGTACGGTTACGGAGTCGATGCGGCCGTCATGAACCGGGTGCTTTCCGATCAACCCAATGAGAACGGCCCATGGCAACGTTACGTCGATGCACAGAAGGGCTACCTCGCGGATGTAGAGGCTAGCTTCGACCCGCTTCCGGTGTCCCGAGTGCCGCACATGCACGAAGAGGTACTCGGAATCGATCTTCTGCGAAGAGTCGCTCAGTCTCTCTACGGCGAAGATGACCCGGCGCGTGTCTTCTTTTCTCAGCAGAATTACCGGGTTCGTTCCGACGGGAGGGCATACGTCCTGGAAGTATACCTGCCGTTTCTCGAGACCGGAGAGCTTCGCGCGGATCAGTACGGTGATCAGCTGGTGATCCAATACAAGAATCAGAGACGCAGCTACCTGCTGCCGAATTTCCTCAAGTTTTACCGAAAGACCAGGGCGTCGGTCGAAAACCGCTGGTTGCATGTCAGATTCGAGCAGGTCGACCGCGCACGGGAGAGGGACGAAAAATGACACTTCATATCTTCATCTGGTCGGGACTGCTCGCTCTGTTGCCCATCTCCGAGCTGCGCGGCGCCATTCCCTATGCACTCGCGAACGGTATCCCTGTAGTGGTTTCGTTCCTTTACTGCACGGCGCTCAATGCACTGGTAGCGCCGATCGTCTACCTGTTCCTGTCCACGATTCATCGGCTGCTTTACCGCATCGCAGGATACCGACGACTGTTCGACCGGATCATCGAACGGGCGCGCTCGAAGATGCAGGAGAAGGTCGAAAGATACGGTTATGTTGGTGTGATGCTTTTTGTTGCCATCCCGCTTCCGGTGACCGGCGCCTACACCGGCACGCTCGGTGCCTGGATTCTCGGACTCGACCGGCGAAAGACTTTTCTCGCCGTGGCGGCCGGTGTTTGCATCGCAGGAGTCATAGTCACCACAGTCTCGGTGCTCGGGATAAAAGCACTCTCGATATTCGTGAAGCACTGAACAGCGCAGACGACCGCGGATTTCCGCCCTATGGGGAGCCGCCGAATGCCCGGTCGAGCTGCCGCTGGTAACTCCCCGGACCCAGTCCCACGCTTCTGAGGTAGTCGCCTACCTGCGGCCAATCCGAGGCGTAATCGAATGCGTTTCGTCCCCCGACGGTTTCCAGACTTTTGTCCGCGCCGGAATCGACCAGGAACCTGACCACCGGAAGGTATCCCTGACTTGCGGCGATCATGAGCGGCGTTTCCCCGAAGGCGTCGACCGCATCAATCGGTGCGCCCGAGGAAACCAGAACCTCAAGGCAGGGGAGATTCCCCGACAGAACCGCGATATGGACCAGACCGAAACCTCGTGCCGACCAGAACGTTTGAGAGAACTGCGCCCCCGCCGTGAGCAGCTGCTTGAGGACCTCTGCGCGTCGGCGGAAATAGGTCGGATCGTTCTGAGAAGGGTCGGCCGGATCCACGTACACCGCGTAGTAGACGGCAGTGAATCCTTCCGATCCTGCAGCATTGAGTTTTACCCCGTGTGCGATGAGAAACTGCGCGCACTTCGGCGAGCCGGCCTGCGCCGCCTCCATGAGCGGCGTGAGCCCGAAAAGGTTCGGCTGTTCGAGATTGCCGCCGTTTTCGGCGATCCGCGCGAGACCGGCCTCATCGTCCGCCTCGATCGCTATCCCGATGGCGAGGCGGTTGGTGTAGATCTCCTGCTGAGACCAGGAGGTCGCGGCCGCCAGAACAAAGAAAAGGAAGAACAGTGAGGAGCGGACGCTGTTCGTACAGCGCGGGTAAGCTGTCACGCGGTCATTGTACGGCGCCGGTCGACGGGCGGCAAGCCGCGCCTGAGTCCTGCCGTCAGAACTGCACGAGAATCTGAAGATCGAGCGTCAGCGCGTTGTTGCCGGTAAAGTAGGTGAACTCCCTCCCGGCCCCGCCGCCATTCCAGGCGACCGCGACGGTGAACGGCACGAGAGCCGGTATGGAAAACGCGGAAGCAAGTTTCGCCTGGTAGGAGAGGTCGGAGGCATTGATCAGACCCGACAGGGTCATTCTCAGGAACGACCCCAGAAACTCGTCCCTGCTGACCGCCGCGTATCCGTAGATCCTGCCCACGTAGAGGGGTGTGAAACCACCCGAGGCAACGAGCGCCGGATAGGTACCGATATCCGAGGTTCCGGCGGAATTGTAGAAGAACTCGCCGGACAGGGTCCATCGTTTCAGATCGCCGAGTGCGCGCGTGAAGCCGACCGAATATGCATAGGCGAAATCGTAACCGCCGTAGGGGAACCCGGCGCCGAGTTCCCCATAAATGTTCGTGCCGAGCGCCCGCCCGGAAAAGTCAAAACCGTAGCGCCCCTGTACGGACTGACCGAGATAGCTCGAGAGCCCGAATTCGAATCCGCCGACCGTTGCTGCTGCCCGAATCGCGAGGTTTGCTGTTTTCGCGAGGTCGTGCACGACACCGCCGGTGAGCGTATCGGACATGTCGGTAAACAGGGTGATGTCCGCGGAGGGGAAGGGGAGAAACAGCTTAATACCGGGTTTCCCCACCCGCAGATCGACGCTCTGCAGAGAACTGCTTCGCTGCAGATTAATGAAATCTACCGGTGTCCACACATATGAAGGCCCCCAGGCGATGAGCTGATTTCCGATGCGCACGAATAGAATTCTGGCGACGTCGAAGTCGAGAAAGAACTCGGATAACGCATACTGGTTGGCGAAAAGATCGGCCGGCGCAACGCCGGTGAACCCGGGACCGCCCGGCGAGGATGTCCCGCCAACCCCTGCGTAAATTGTGTGAGTCAGATTGTAGGCGAGATAGAGCTGAACGTTCTGCGGTACCGAGACTTTGCCGAAGAGCTTTCCCGCGAACGACCCGCCGGTCGCATAGCCGGAAAAGTCAGCCGGTACCGTGGTCGCACTGTCAAACAGCAGTGTCCCGCCGGCAAGAAACGTGAGCGATTCCTTCTTATCCGCCTGGGTGCTCTTCTGAACCGTCTTGTCAAAGCCGGCGGCGTCGAATATTTCAGCGTCACTGGGCGCCTGCGCATATGCGGACGTCCCCAGAATGAAGAGAACAATTGACGCCCGAACGATCCTCAGGTTGATATCCGGCATGATCTGCTCCTCTGTCCCTGGCGGCCCTATCGCGACTGCTGCTCCAGAAACGCTTTCGAAAAGACGTAGTCCGGAATTGGGTCGGTGGAAATTGCCTCATTGGTAATGAATGTCTTCTGTCCCGGTTGGAGATTGTCCAGGGCGAGCAGCTTCGAAAAAAGGAACTTCCCGGAAGCGACAGGCTGGTACTCTATGTAATAGATCGTGCGCAGCAGAGTTCCGGATGCACTGAAGTTTTCCACCTTCACCGGCAGCCCGTCGGTTGTTCGAACGAACCATCGTTGTATCGGGAAGGAGACATCGAGCTCGCGGGCGTCGAGCTTTATCACATCACAGGTCCACTTTGCTACCGGCTCCTGCCCGCCGTACGAAACGAAGAACTGACTCTCGAGATCGAGTCGACCGAAGGAGTCGGTCCTCACGTCGGTCGATCCCACGTCGTCCTTTCTATTCCGGAAGACAAACTCGCGCGTGGTGGGGAGGTAGAGGTACAGATCGTTTCCGTTGCGATAGTATCCCTTTCCCTTTTCACTCGAAGGATATTGAAAGATCAGCGTAAACACGTTCGCCGAATCCCGTCGGTAGACCTTTATCTGAAGAACACGGTCGGCCTCACCCGGCTTCTTCTGAACCAGATTGAAGGTGTTCGTGATGTCCACTCCCTCGAGGTTGAGCTTGTCTTCAAACGTCTTCACAATCTGGAGGGCCTTCGGGTCGTTCTTCTGCTGTGCGGAAACCGCGCCTGTACCCACGGCCGCGAGCAAAGCCACGAGAAGGATGAGACGCCGACTGGATTTCGTCCTGATGTTATTCATTGAACACTCCCTAGAATACGCGGTTGAGCGCTTCAACCGGTGTGATCCGGCCGCCGCGTCGAGCGGGAAAATAGGAAAACAGTGCCGTAAACAGCGTAATGACCGCGGCGACTCCGAGCACTCCTGCGACCGTTGGAATGAGGACCAGATGCCCCCTGTCAAGAAAAAGCCCCAGATTCCCCGTGCTCGGAAGCACGACAAGGTATGCGAAAATCCCGGTTACGAGAAGAGCGGCAATGATTCCAATCCCGATGAAGATCAGCGACAGTATCACGTTTTCCGAAACAAAAAGCGCGGTCACGCCGGTAGTCTCAAACCCGATCGCCCGCATCGTGCCAATTTCTCGCAGCCGTTCGTTTATGGTCATTCGAAGGTTGATGAGAATAGAGACCGCGATGATAAAAAGCATGATCGCCGCGATGACCGACCCGACTGCGTTTACCGCGGCCAGAACCGTCCGTACGATGCCGAGCACCTCGCCGATGGTGGCGATCCGAAGCATTACCCGGTCCCGATTCGCCTTGTCGACCTGATATTTCGTGCTTGCAGAAGTGACAATTTCCAGCGCCTCGGTGTCGCTCGTGGGCTTGGACACCTCAAAGCCGGCACTGCGGTAGGCCTCCATGAGAAGGTCTCTCTTGTAGTTCAGGCGGCTCGTATCAGTGAGGTAGAGGAAAAGCTGTGATGAGGAATCGCTTCCCGCAAGGTCGAGTTTCTGCAGAAAATCATAATGCGCAAGGACAAAACCCTTGGCAAAATAGTTGTTCGAGGTGTAGATGCCGTCGACCTTCATGATTCCCGTGTTGAACGCCCCCAGACGGGAACGGGTCGAAATGGTCGTCTGATCCCCGGTCGTCAGCCCATAGTAGGTCGCAGTGTCCTCGGGCACGATGATGCCGTTCGGATCGTTCAGAAACGCCTGCCAGCTCCCACCGAGGAAGTTGAGCTGGTCTTCGAAACCGTTATCGGTTGCGGTGTCGAACCCGACAAAGGTCAATCGTTTGGACAGACCCTTGAAGTAGAGAGTCGACATCAACACATAACGTGGGACCGCTTCGACACTGCCGAGAGTGTTCCTTGCTATGTCCACAATCTCTTTGGTATCCGGTATTCCCGGGTAGATCCGGCCACCCTTCGCGTACTGGCCGGAAATTGTGATGTGTCCGGCTGACGAGCGCATCAGGTTGGTTTCGATATTTTGTGTAGCACCTGCGGAGAACGCGAAAAGCAGAACAAGGATGAGAGTGACAACCGCGTAGTTCACCCCGAGGGTGACGCTGCGCTTCCTGTTTCGAAAGATGTTCTTGAACGCAAGGGGGAAAAACTGCAGCATCTCTACCTCTCATTCATCGCTTCGAGCGGAGTGATAGCGGTGGCGACGCGCACCGGATAGAGCGTTGCGGCTATCGAAACAACAAGCGTCACCAGAACTGCCAGGACAAAGGGCCTGAAGCTGAGCTCTAGCGGGAGATTCCCTCCGCCGATGAGGAACTGGCTTATGGTGTCCGGAAGCGGAATGCCGCGTTTTCCCACGGCGATAATGGTGATCAACGCCGCGACCATCGCGATACCGCTTGCAACACCGTTGAGAAACAGCGTTTCTGCGATGAACATTCTTCGTACAAATCCCTTTTCGGCACCGATCGCCCGCATCATCCCGATTTCGTCGGTGCGCTCCGTGATGTTGATTATGAGTGTGTTCATGAAAATGAACGCCACAATCAGAAAGATGAGTCCGGTTGCGAAATAGATGAAAGTTTGAAGCCCGGCAGCTATCTGCGCGAAATAGGTCGACGCGTCACGCCACCCGGCTACCTTTATATTCAGGTCGGTCCGACCTCCAACGATATTCATCACCCGTTCCGCCTGAGAATGGTCCTTCAATTTGACCGCTATCATCGTGTATCCGG
>DATKUF010000141.1:0-33950 GCA_035530755.1 Spirochaetia bacterium
ATTGACCCGCGACATACAGTTTCAGCATCCAGCGCTCACCAAGCTCTTCCTTTGGCGCGATAGGGGCACGCCGCTTCGGCTGCGCCCTCATCGTGCACCCCCAGATCGGCGCTCTTTCGTTTGTTTTCCCTTCACCGCATCGGCCTGCCGCTGCTTGGCCATTTGCACGCGGTCATCGGTTCGCACCGTGTCTCGCTCTTCGTCCTGCGCGTCCATTTTCAACGCTTTCAACCGTTCAATTTCGAATTCGGCGCGCAACGCGGCTATCTGCGCCTCGATGGCCTGCTGCCTGTATTCCAGCTCGCGTTTTTTGGTCCCTGCTTCCTGGTTCTGCGCAACGGCCATTGCCTGTTCATGCGCCTGCTCGACAAGAAGCGAGCTGCCGGTGAGCAGCAAGCCGGAGGATCCGAGATAGACATCCCGCAGCTCCACCCCGTGATCGGTGAGCAGAAACTCTCGGATCTGATTGGAATGAGCCATACCGCGTGACTTCAGCAGGTGCAGCACCCGGTTTCGTTCCGCGCCGCTTTCTATTTCCCGGAGCAGGAGCCACGTGTCCATAAGCGACGACAGTTTCGTGCTATTGGCCTCGACGAAGGACTCGCCGGTAATCAGGCTCGTGAACAAGGAAGTGATCTGCCTCATCTTGAAAAGGTCGATCAACCTCATCAACATCCCTTTAATATCGATCTCTACGCCGATCGCATTGAAGTTGCTGATCGAATCCATGATGACACTCCGCGGATTAAGCTCCTTCACCAGTTTGTGCGTCATCAGCAAATGCATTTCAAGACCGTATGTCGTCGGGGGCACCGCCTGCAGGTAGAGCATCCCACTCTTCACTGCGGGCGCAAGATCAATACCGATGGACCGCATGTTGCGGACAATCTGGCTGGGGGATTCCTCATAGGCAAGCCACAGGCATCGCTCTCCCGCCGCGGCTGAGCTTTGCGCGAAGTGCGCCGCCACGCTCGTCTTTCCCGTTCCGGCCGAACCTGAGACCAGTACACTGGCGCCGCGATGGTAGCCCTTGCCCCCCATCATCGCATCCAGGCGCGGAATCCCGGAGGAGACGCGCTCCGTGCCCACCTCGTATTTCAGCCCCATCGACGTAATGGGAAGGATGGAGATGCCGCTTTCATCGATGAGGAAGGGAAACTCATTGGTGCCGTGGTTGGAGCCACGGTATTTCACCACGCGAATTCGCCGCGTGAAGGTCTGCGCAGCCACACGGTGATCGAGCAGGATCACACAGTCCGCGACATATTCTTCCAATCCGTCTCGGGTCAACGCGCCGTCACCCTGCTCGGCGGTGATGATAGCGGTTACCCCGTTCGTCTTCAGCCAAAGAAAAAGGCGTCGCAGCTCCGCCCGGACGATACTGGTATTCGACAGTCCCGAAAAAAGCTGTTCGATGCTGTCGAGCACCACCCGTTTGGCGCCGACGCTTTCGATCGCGTAAGCTAGCCGGATGAACAATCCGTCCAGATTATACCCGCCCGTCTCGCCGAGCTCGCTTCGCGAGATATCGACGAAGTCGACGGCGAGTTTCCCCTCCGCTACCATCGAATCAAGATCATGGCCGAGTGAGGCGAAGTTCTCCGAAAGCTCCGCAATCTGTTCTTCGAACGCGACAAATACACCCGGCTCGTTGAACTCCCGAACCCCCCGGACCAGAAATTCCATGGCCAGGAGTGTCTTCCCGCTTCCGGCGCCACCGCACAACAGGGTGGATCGACCCTTGGGAAGGCCGCCGCCGGTGAGCTCATCCAGCCCCTGAATGCCCGTGGGAACTTTGCGCAGCTGTCGAGGCTTTGTTGCTTTGCGGGTTCGCGGCTTTCCTGAATTGCCTGCCATGAGCGATATCTCCTCGGCCTATCGGCCACCCGTACAGGGTTATCTCAGTCGGATATCGAGAGAGGGGATAGATGACCGTGCTGCAATCGTACCGGCGCTGTCCTGATCCATCCCCCACGTCGAGGTACGGTTCGATACCTCGGAGAAACGGGTGGTTGGCGGTAACGTTCCTTAATGGGATTTCCGGCCGTCGGCCATGGTCGGTCCTCGTGCGGAACACGGCAACACGCCCAGGTTGCCACGTTTCTAGAAGTATACTAGCAAAAAAGCCGAAAAAAAAGCCGGACAGGGCGGGATAACATCGGCACTATTCCATGGTTCGGAGCCGATTCTCTACCGTGCGGCGAACGGGAGCGGAATCCCGAACGCCTGCGAAATCCCCGAAAGGACAAAGTCGACAGCTATAGCGGCGATGAAGATCCACAGCACCCGCGCGACCACCAGCGTGCCGAGCGGCCCGACGAGGCGGGCGAGCGTCACACTCGAGCGCACAATCAGGAACGTCACCACGAAATTTGCGATCAGGGCGACGAGTGCCACCAGCCAACCGTCACGGCTCAGGATAAGAATGCCGGTGACAATTGAGCCGGGTCCTACCAGAAGCGGTACCGCCATGGGTACGACGCCCATTTCCATTGCGCGCTCGGGCGTGGTGTGATAGCGGCTCGGCCGGGAGAACGCGATCTCGTAGACAGCGATTACGATGAGGATAATCCCGCCCGCAATCCGCAGCTCGGCTACGTGGATCTGGAACAGGTATCGCATGACCCACGTGCCGGTGTAGGTCAGCACGGTCAGCGTCACGAAACCAACAAGAACTGCTGTGTTGAATAGCCTGTTGCGCGCCGGACGGTCGAGTTCCTTTGTGAGCTCAGCGTAGAGCGGAACAACCGTAATGGGATTCAGGACGGAGAAGAGCGCGAGAAACGCGTTGAGATAGAGGGTGAGGACTGTCATGCGAGTGCCATCCTTCCGGCCATCATTTCGTGTTGATAATAACACAAAATGCGAGAAACGCTTGCGAGCGCGTGAGGGGATTCCTATACTAGAAGTAAACGCGAGAGGTGTGAAATGAGAAAGTGGATCATCGCGATGTGCGCCGTCGCCGTGCTGGCATCGTGCGCATCGTTTCCATCGCCGGAAGGGCCGCAATCCACCCTGGTGGTCGGCAACCTGCGATTGGAATTCCCGGATGGCTTCTTTGGGATGGCACCACGCACTATTGAAAATTCGATCCGGCTGAAGTTCACCGACGTCACCACGGAGACGAGCTTCACGGTGCTGACGTCCGGCGGCGGGTACTTCTATTTCGATGCGAATCCGGGAGACACATATCGTTTCGAGAGCTGGGATGGTTCCAGCGAAACGTCGCAAGGCAGGGTTTCACTCGGACCGGCAATGGTCGGCGCCCAGTTTCCCGCAGTTCCCGGGAAAATAGTCTACTTTCCTCATCTGTTGTTCACGTTTGCCAGTCCGAAGCGTGCACAGACTACCGGTGAGAATTCGTCGTGGCACTACAAGATTAGCCATTCCGCCGAATCGAGACCCGAGGAAGTGCGGCAGTTTCTTCTTCGGAACCCGGAAGGTATGGCCTGGATGAGTCACGATCTCGTTACGGTGTCGTTCACTCGCGGACAATGAGCGCGGAGCGGGTAAAGCGGAAACAGCGCGACGCTCGGCGCTTTGATGTGATAGGATCTACCGATCACCGCAACGGTCGGTGGGCGTCGACGCCGGCCATTTGGGTACCCGCATGAACATTCTCTATCTTCATTCGCACGACACCGGCCGCTATATTCAGCCCTACGGTCACTTCGTGGAAACACCCAATTTGCAGCGTCTTGCCGAAGAGGGGGTGCTTTTCCGAAGCGCCTTCTCCGCGGCGCCCACGTGCTCGCCGAGCCGAGCGGCGCTGCTCACGGGGCAGTCGCCTCATTCGTGCGGTATGCTTGGCCTTGCCCACCGCGGGTTCTCCCTCACTGACTATAGGCATCACCTGCTGCACTCACTTCGGGAGGGCGGGTTTCGATCGGTCCTGGCCGGAATTCAGCATGTGGCGACGGAACTTCCTCTCGACATTCCACTCTAGGACGAACACTCGGCCCCCGCGGAGCCTCCACCGGCCTGGAAGAAAATCGGTTACGACGAGTACCTTGGCGGATACGAGGACGCGCACCTCACGGCGGCGCGATTCCTGGCGAGCTCGCCGAAGGAGCCTTTTTTTCTCTCGGTCGGATTCGTCGAAACGCATCGCGAGTTCCCGGAACTTACGCAACGCGCGCTCGCCCGCTACGTCTCTCCACCTGCTCCGCTGCCGGATCTGCCCGAAGTCCGCGTCGATATGGCGCGCTACACGCTGAGCGTGAAGACGCTCGACGAAAAGATGGGCATCGTGCTCGACGCATTGCGCGCGAGCGGACTCGAAAAGGATACGCTCGTCGTCTGCACGACGGACCACGGGATTCCGTTTCCCCGGATGAAATGCACATTGACCGACGACGGAATCGGCGTCTATCTCATCATGCGCGGGCCGCATGGGTTCTCAGGCGGGCGATTGATTGACGCCCTCGTGAGCCATGTCGATATCTACCCGACCCTCTGCGAGTGCGCAGGCATCGATCCCCCCACTTGGCTCGAAGGCAAATCGCTTTTGCCGTTGATCCGGGGCGACACCGAAGAAATCAACGAGCGCATTTTCGCTGAAGTGACCTATCACGCAGCCTACGAGCCTCAACGCTGCACGCGGTCCAAAAGATGGAAGTACATCCGCAGATACGACGGCAGGAGCGGGCCGGTGCTGCCCAACTGCGATGACGGCGAATCCAAGACTGCCCTTTTCCGGCACGGCTGGTTCGCAGTCGAGGAGGAGGCCCTGTTCGATCTTCTCTACGATCCGCACGAAACATGCAATCTCGCGCGAGATCCGCGCTATGCGAGCGACCTTTCGAAGGAGCGGAGGAGCCTGAGAGAGTGGATGGAACGGACTGCCGATCCGTTGCTCGGTCCGCTTCCCGTGCCTGCACCGATCGGCGCAAAGGTCAACAGCCCGGACGGTTACTCGCCGTCCGAAAAGAGTGTGGGCGGCTAGAAATCCCTGCCTCCGGCGTTGCCTGAACACTCCACGCTGAACACCAGAGTGATTGCGGATCACATGGGATACTCGGATCCGAATTACTTATAGATGGTATTCAAAGAGAGGTTCAAAACGATACTGCACTGTTCGGCCCCCGTTCACCTGGATTCTCGTTCAGAGGCAACACGCGGTCTTGCGCGCCGGGGGTTTTTGTCCTACGCTACCTCCCCGAGGCATACATCCATGACACTATTCATCGTCGTTGCGCTCATTCTCTGTCTTGCGCTGATCGTTTTCTACCGCACATTCCGGCTTCGGGACCATCGCCGCACGACGCCTTCTCCGGCACTTTATGCTCCACGTGGCAGCGAAGGTGACGCGGTCGATGAGCGAACTACTCAGGCGGTCGACCGGTTCAGGCAGGCGATCCGCTTTGCGACCGTCACGCCGGGTGAATCGGAGCAAG
Organism: Spirochaetia bacterium; assembly: GCA_035530755.1. Classification (GTDB taxonomy): domain Bacteria; phylum Spirochaetota; class Spirochaetia; order DSM-27196; family DATKUC01; genus DATKUC01. Next base: position 5,397 of record DATKUF010000141.1, read on the forward strand.
GCGCCGCCTTGCTGCTCGACCAGTTCCAGGAGTTCCTCGCGGTATCCTATCCGAGCTTCCACGCGGCAGCGGAACGCACGAGTCTGGGGTCGTTCGGCGTCACCTATCGTTGGCCGGGATTGAAGCGTGATCTTCGGCCGGTGCTGTTGGTAGCCCACTACGACGTGGTTCCGGTGGAAGCGAGCAAATGGTCGCACCCGCCGTTCGCTGCCGATCTGGTGCGGGAGGAGGGAGTCGATTTTGTATACGGACGCGGAGCGCTCGACACGAAGAATACCCTCATTGCGATTATGGAATCGTGCGAAGCACTCGCGATCTCGGGGTTTCGGCCTTCACACGATGTGTACATCGCCTTCGGCGGTGACGAAGAACTGAACGGCACCCGCGGTGCGCGGGTGATGGCGCACGGGTTCGCCGAACAGGGCATCCATTTTGCCTGGGTCCATGACGAGGGAGGTCTCGTAAGCGACGGAAGCCTCCCCGGAATTACAACGCCCCTCGCGGTTGTCGGAGTGGATGAAAAGGGCTACACGAATCTCACGCTTGCGGTAGTGCAGCCGCCCGGACACAGCTCGCGTCCGCCGCATGTGCAGGCCGCGGCAGTTCTCGGGCGCGCGCTGTCCCGCCTTGAGTGGCATCCGTTTCCTCTCCGACTGATCCCGTCGGTACGCTCTTTCTTTGAAGGTCTGGTTCCATTTGTGGATTTTGGCCGTGCGGTGCTGCTTGCGAACCTGTGGCTGTTCCGGCCTCTGTTCTTCTTCGCCATGAGCGGCAATCCCACCGTGCTGTCGCTGCTTCAGACCACTCTTGCAATGACGATGCTTTCCGGAGGCACAGCCGCGAACGTTCTTCCGGACCGGGTCGAGGCGACTTTGAATCTTCGGCTTCTGCCGGGGTGGAGCGTCCCTTCGGTTCTCGAGCGGGTGAGAAGGGCGGTCGGTGATGACCGGGTCGCGGTGTCTCTCGCCCCCGGCTTTCTGAACGAGGAGCCGGTGGTCGGCCGCGGCGTCGGGCCGGGGTTCCAGACCGTCAAAGCCGCCGTGGAAGCCGCTTTTCCCGGCGTGCCGGTATTGCCGTACCTGACAACCGGCCAAACCGATTCCCGGCACTATGCGGGGGTCGCCGACGAGATTCTGCGATTTGCGCCGATGCGACTTACCCCCTCCGAGCTTGACCGGATTCACGGCAATGACGAGCGGATCAGCGTCGAAAACTTCATTTCCGGAATCCGTTTCTATGAGGCGCTGTTGAGGTCTGTGTAGCAGATCGGAACAGGACCTTGCGCGAATTCAAATCGTGAGGGAGAATCGTTGAAAGTATGGCTTCAAACAACAGCAACGACGGCAGTCTCAAGATAGGTCTCAATGCGTTTCTCGTTTCCGCGGGAATCATCCTTGCCCTGATGATCGTCTCGGGCATACTCACGCGTGTTCTGCCGTCCGGCGCCTACGATCGTGTGGTGGAGCAGGGGCGGACGCTGGTCGTGAACGGTTCGTATCACCACATACCGAAACCCTCCTACCCGGTCTGGCGCTGGTTTACTGCGCCGTTCGAGATTTTCGCGGCGGAGGGAAACCTCGCGCTCATCACGATCATCGTCTTCATAATATGTGTGAGCGGATCGATTACGATTCTCGAAAAGGCCGGCGTGATGGAGGACCTGATTCGGCGCCTCGTGAAGCGGTTCGAGACCAATCGGTACGCGCTCATCGCAGTGCTGATATTCTTCTTTATGGCAGTGTCGAGCTTCCTCGGCGTGTACGAAGGCATGGTGCCGATGATCGTGTTTATCGTGCCGCTTGCCCTGTCGCTTGGGTGGGACAGCCTCACCGGGCTCGGGATGAGCCTGCTGCCGTTGTCCTTCGGATTCGCTTCTGCAGTCACCAATCCCTTTACGATCGCCGTGGCGCAAAAGATCGCCGGACTTCCGTTGTTTTCCGGCGCCTGGCTTCGATTGATCTTCTTTGCGGTTGTCTACGGCATCGTGACCTGGTATGTCATCAACCATGCGCGCAAGGTCGGGGCCGATCCGCGCCGCTCGCCGACCTTTGAAAAGGACGAGGAACTGCGGCGGGGTCTCGGGATCGAAGTTCTGAACGGCACAACGGGAACGGCGACAGTCGCACTTGCCGCCGGTGACGGTGCGAACAGCCGCGGGCTCCGCCGTGCGCTCGTCTGGTTTGCCGCCTGCGTGGGTATCGCCCTGGTCGTCGTATTTCTTTCGGGTCAGGTACCCGCGATGAGCGATCTGTCCTTTCCGGTGATGGGACTGCTTTTTCTTGTCGGAGGGATCGGCGGCGGGATTCTGGCCGGCCTTCGCCCCGGGAAGATGGCCGCGATCTTCTTCCGCGGCAACCTGAACATACTTCCCGGCATCGTTCTCATCATGATGGCCTACAGCGTCAAGCATATCATTGTTTCGGGCCAGATCATCGACACCATACTCTACGGCGCAACCTCAGCGATTCGTCAGGCGGCAGCCTACGGGTCCGCGTTGCTGGTGTACGCAGTCACGCTCGTGATGAACTTTTTCATCGGCTCCGCCTCGGCGAAGGCCTTCCTCATGATGCCGATTCTGACGCCTCTGGCCGATCTGGTCGGCATCACTCGCCAGACCGCGGTCCTGGCTTTCGACTTTGGCGACGGTTTCTCCAACATGATCTTTCCGACGAATGCGCTGCTTCTCATCGCGCTGAGCTTTACGGTCGTGAGCTACCCGCGCTGGATGGGCTGGACCTTCCGCTTGCAGCTTGTCATGCTGGTTCTGACCTCCCTCTTTCTGGCCTTCGCGGTTGCGATTCGATTCGGCCCGTTCTGAGGCCGAAGAATCCCCGGGGTGAACGATGACCCGCGGGGCCGCAGCCGTTCCCCGCTTGTAACCATCGGTGTCCATTATTAGAATGCTTACCAGTTCAGGTAGGTATAACCATGGCAGAACAACATGCACATCCCGAATCATCGGAATCCGGGGACGTGACCGGACAAAGCTGCTGCGCGCCATCGACTTCCCGGAATGACGGGGCGCAGATCCATTTGCAAAGTGCAGTTCCGGGTGCCGGTGTGCGGGAGGATTCGTCGGCCGGCCGCGTTGTCCGCCCGCGGCACGCCGATCGAATGGTTTCCCTCGAAGGCGGCACGTTCCTCATGGGGACCGATTCGAATGAAGGTTTTCCGGCCGACGCGGAGGGTCCGGTGAGATCCGTGACTGTGTCGCCCTTCCACATCGATCCGGTGACGACCACGACCGAGGATTTCGACGAGTTTGTGAGTGACACAGGTTATGTGACCGACGCCGAACGTTTTGGGTGGAGTTTTGTCTTTCACCTTTTTGTCGCGAAGCAGCACCTGCGGAAGGGCGTTGCCAGGCAGGTAGGCGGCCTCAGCTGGTGGTACGCGGTCGAAGGAGCGTCCTGGAAGAAGCCGGAGGGCCCCGGTTCGAACGTGCACAAGCGAAAGGACCATCCAGTCACCCACGTGAGCTGGCGCGACGCCCAGGCCTACTGCCTGTGGGCGGGCCTTCGCCTTCCCACGGAAGCCGAGTGGGAGTTTGCGGCCCGGGGCGGTCTGGGACAGAAGACATATCCCTGGGGCGATGAACTGACTCCCGGCGGGAAGCACATGTGCAACATCTGGCAGGGCACCTTTCCGTCGATCAATAGTGCTGAGGACGGATTCGAGGGAACCTGTCCGGTCCGATCCTTCAAGCCGAACGGGTACGGACTTTTCAATGTTTCCGGGAACGTGTGGGAGTGGTGCTCGGATTGGTGGGGAACGTCGCATGCGGCCGCGCCGGATGGCCCGATCGACAACCCGTCGGGGCCCGGATCCGGCAGTGCGCGGGTAATACGCGGCGGCTCCTATCTCTGTCACCGTTCCTACTGCAACCGCTACCGGGTGGCCGCGCGCACGTCAAACACGCCGGACAGCTCCACCGGAAACATGGGTTTCCGCTGCGTCGCGGATGCGTTGTAGCCTGCGTCCGCGCGCCTGTCGGGGGATCACATGCCGAGTATCGAGCGGGTCCGATCCTTTTTCACCTGGTCCGCGAGATTCCTGAAGCCATCCAGCGTGTGCCCGTAAAACATCTTCCATCCTTCGCAAAGCCTGCTGAGGCTGTCTTCCCGCGGCTCGGGACTCGGAAAAGCGACGCGATGTTTTATGCAGTCTCCTGCGCAATAGGCCAGATAGGGACATCCGGTACACGCGGCGTTCCAGTTTCGCTTCTGCGCGCCGAACTCACGGAACTTCGGCGACCTCCACATGTCGTACCAGCTGTCCGACATCAGGTTTCCGAGCCGTTTGTCGGGGTCGACAAAAAAGTCACATGGATAGACGTCACCGTTGAACTCGACTACGAAGTATTGCCGGCAATCCCTGCCAAGCGTGCAGACACTTGCCTGGTTCTCGACCATCATCGTCAGGATCGAATCGAAATGACGCACCGAGACGGTTCTGGTGTTGTTCCCGATCCATTCATCGAAAATGCCGTTCATGAATCGGCCCCACTGCTCGGCGGAGATGCTGTACGGGAGGAGATTTCCTTCTGCGTCAAACTCGACGCACGGAATGTACTGGTGGTAGAAGACTCCAAGCTCGTCCCGCAGGTAGCGGTAGACGGTCCCGGGATGATCGACATTTGCCGCAGTCACCAGCGTTAGAACGTTAAACTCGACCCGGTGTTTTCGCAGAAGTTCGAGTCCCCGGATGACCTCGGCATGCGTTCCCCGGTTACCGCCTACCTTCAAACGATACCTGTTGTGGATTTCCTCGGGTCCGTCCACGCTTATTCCCACCAGGAAATTGTACGCCGCCAGATGGGAAGCCAGCTCATCGGTAATGAGCGTTCCGTTCGTCTGCAGGCCGTTTGTCACCGTTGCACCCGGGCGGCCGTAACGCTCCTGAAGGTCGGTCACCTTCCGGAAGAACGATCGGCCCATCAGCGTTGGTTCCCCGCCCTGCCAGCCGAAGGTGTATTGCGGCTGTTCGGTCGCCATGTAGCCTTTGATCATTTTTTCCAGCACTGCGGTGGACATCTGATGGCGATGGTGCTCCGGATAGAGTTGTTTCCGGTCGAGGTAAAAACAGTACGTGCACTCGAGATTGCAGTCAGCCGAGGCCGGTTTCACCAGAAGCGAGAAAGGACGCATGACTTGGATGAGCATACGTGACAACGGGGCTCCGATTCAACTGGCGAAAACTGCCACGCAGATTGTTGAACCGTGTTGCCTGCGAAATCAGCGCGCAGATCCGGCCTGACTGCGGCGGGTCGAAAAGGATGAAGTCTACTGCAGCGCTGCCCAGATCTCGTCGGCCGGATCGTCCAGCTTTTCGCGCCATTCCCGTAGCTGTCGCTGCAGGAGCGTCAGTATCTCTTTCATATCCTGTCGTTCGCTCAGGTTGGTCAACTCATTGGGGTCGTGAACCAGGTCGAAAAGCTGCGTGTGCCTCTTTCGGTCGACAACATACTCTATCAACTTGTATCGTGCGTCGCGGATTCCACGTTGCACCCGCCCGTAGGCTAGAGGCAGGTGATCGCGCACCTGCACCGCCGCGTCATGGAGTGACGGTCGGAGGCTTCTTCCCTCGACGCTTTTTGGGATTGGAATTTCGGCAAAGCTGCACAGGGTGGGGAAGATGTCGAGGAGGTAACAGAGTGTGTCCCGCGTCTCTCCCCGGTGAATCCCGGGGCCGGCAATCACCAGGGGAACGCGAACGCTGTGTTCGTAGAGGTTTTGCTTGCCCATGAGCCCGTGTCTTCCGATTGCCAGCCCGTTGTCTCCGGCAAGCAGGACCAGAGTGTTTTCGAATTCGCCCGTCGCTCGGAGTGCGTCGAGTATGCGCCCGATTTCGTAATCGAGATGCGATATCATCCCGTAATATTCCGCTATGTGGCGTTGAATCTCCGCCGGGGAGCGCGGGCGGGCGGCGAGGTTTTCATCGCGCACGTTCATCTCACCGTTGTCGAAGGGATGGGCGGGCATGAAGTTCTCCGGCAGCACGATCTTCGCCGGGTCGTACATGTTGAGGAATCGCTGGGGCATGGTACGCGGATCGTGCGGAGCCATGAACGAGACGTACATGAAGAACGGCGTCGACGTGTCGACTTTGTTCAGGTAGTCGATGGCAGTGTCTGCGAAGAGTTCCGTGGAATGCTTCCCGCGCCTGACGTGATCAAATGATTTGGGTAACATTTCGATCGACCCCGTACCGCCGTTCCACGGGTGGGGTTTCGGTTCCGGATAGTTTCCGTTCGGCGAAAAGTCACACGCGGGAACGTTCCAGTGGTCGTCCATTCCTCCGAAAAAAACGTTTCCTCCGGCCGTAAAACTACGCGCGTATGATCCAGGACCGTTGTGCCATTTGCCCGTTCCGAACGTCTGGTATCCGTGCTGCTGGAGCCACTCGCCCAGAAGCAGATGGTCATCGGGAATCTGTTCGCCGCTGCCCGAGAGGTGAAAGAGAGTTCGGCCGGTGTGAAGCATGGCGCGACTGGGCATGCACACTGCGGGACAGCTTCCGCCCATGATGTGAGCATGGGTGAACGAGGTGCCGCGTGCCACCAGATGATCCATTGTAGGCGTGATAATTTGCGGGTTGTTCAGCGCCCGGATGGTGTCGAACCGTTGATCATCGGTGAACAGAAACAGAATGTTCGGTTTCCGGTTTTTCGTCATTGAGAACCTCCACGGGACGGCGACGGATCGTTTTGCCGGTCACTGCTTGACCGCGCCGGCGGCGAGGCCGGCGACCAGTTGCCGTTGCATGAACAGAAAAAAGATGAGTGTCGGGACAGTCGCGATGACCGACGCGCTCATGACCGAGCCCCAATCGGTAGTGTATTGTCCGAAGAAATTCGCCAGACCGACCGGAACTGTTTTTTTTGAGTCATCGGTCATCAATGTCAGGGCGAACAGGTATTCGTTCCACGACTGGATGAAGACATAGACTGCCGTTGCAACAATGCCGGGCCATGCGACCGGCAGAACAACGCGGAGCACTACCCTCCATGTGGAGCAGCCGTCGATGACCGCCGCCTCATCGAGGCTGACAGGAACGCTCTGGAAGTAGCCGAGCAGCATATAGACGCAGAACGGCAGGCTGATAGCCGTGTACGCGATTATCAACCCGAGATAGGTATTCACCAGGTGCAGCTTGAAGAAGAAGATGAAAAGCGGCGTAAGAAGCACTACGAACGGGAATAGCTGGCTGAACGCGAAAAGCCCGAGCAGAGGCCCCTTACCGCGGAACCGAAATCGGGAGAAAGAGTAGGCCGCGAAAATCGCGACCACAACCGTGACTATCGTCGAGGTTGTGGCCACCAGAATGCTGTTGAGGATGTAGGTCAGAAACTCGGAACCAAAAAGTGACTGGTACTTCGCGAACGTCACATGCTGCGGAATGATTCGCAGAGTGTCGGTAAAAAGGTCGGCGTCCGGCCGTATCGACGTGAGCACGACCCATACGAACGGAAAGATGAAACCGAGCAGGATTATCAGAATCACGACGGCGACCGACGCATCGGCCAGTGTTCGGCCCAGCTTCATCTTTGCTAAAACTCCATGTTCTGACGGAAGACCGAACGCAGGTAGACGGCCGAAAATACCAGCATAATGAGAGTCATGGTGACGCCCACCGCTGCTCCATACCCAAGTTCGTATTTAACGAACGACTCCGTGTACATCAGAGTGGCCAGCACCTGCGTGAAGTTGCCCGGCCCACCGCGTGTCGACAGCCACACGTACAGAAAGTTGTTGAATGTCCAGATAGTTATGAGAAGCGTTACGACGGTCAGCACGGGGCGAAGCAAAGGCAACGTTATTCGAAGCAACGTTTGCACGCTGTTTGCGCCCTCCACCCGTGCCGACTCGTACAGCTCCTCCGGAACAGACTGGAGACCTGCGAGAACCGAAATGGCAACAAACGGCACTTCTCGCCAGACCAGAATCAGTACGATCGCCGGCCAGACGGTCGATGTCTGTACGAGAAATGGGATGCCCTGTTCGGTCAGGTGGAGCCCGGAAAGGATCTGGTTCACGGCGCCAAAACGGGGATGGAGCAACCACTGCCACGCCGCGACCGCAACGACAGGCGGCGTTACCCATGGAATGAGAAGCATGCTGCGGGCCAGCCCCGACAGGCGCCATCGTTTGAGCCCCCGGGCATCTACGAGAAGCGCGAGGACGAGGCCGAGGACCATTCTGAGTGCGACGGTCACCAGCGTGAGCCAGAAGACCGTGTTCCACAGGGAAAGCCAGAATTCGGGAGAGCCGAACAGTGAAACGAAGTTGTCGACGCCGACGAAAGTTCCACCCCGTTTCAACTGAAACAGGCTGATTTTCTGAAAACTGAGCCAGATATTGTAGGCGGCGGGCGAAAAGAAAAATAACAGCAGCACCGCGAGGCTTGGGACAATATAGCCGTATCGAATCATGAGGTGTTTGCTCAGTCGTCGTCGCTGCATAGGGTCGGCTCTTCCTTTTATTCCCCGATCACTTGGTCAGAAACGACTTCATCTGGTTGACCAGATCGACACTCGCCTGGGCGGATGTCTTCTGCCCCGAGTAGACGGCCGCGAATTCCCTGTTGGTGGCTTCCCACATCGAGTTCGTCTGCGCGGGCGAGTCGATGTACTGCTTGAAGGTAATGGCATTCGGAAGCTGATCGGCGTAGCCCTGTTCGCTGGGCGGAAACTTAAGCTCTTTCAGAAGGCTCTTCTGCGCCGGGAACTGGCGATATCCCTTGAAAGCTTCCGCGCTCAGCAGAAACTTCAGAAACTCCCACGATTGATCGGGATACTTGGTATTGGTGTTGATGGTCAGCGTGCGTCCACCGAGGTGGGACACGCGCCTTACCGAACCACGCGGGTCGGGTGCGGTCGCGAGGGGCACCGACGATTGAGTCTCAGCCGCCCGGAAGGTATAGGGCGGAAAGAACGATATCGCGAAATCACCTCGCGCGAGACCGCCGGTAAGCTCGGGATCGCCCCAGCTGTTGACTCCGATCAGCGACTTCGGCGAGACCCCGTCGGTGAAGAACTTGTTGAAGTAGTCCATCGCGGCCTGCACGTCTTTTGGCGTTACGCCGACCTGCCACTTGCCGTCGCTTCCCTGTTCCACGAAGGTCTTTCCATTGCTCCAGAGGTAATAGTTGACCAGGAACCACATTCCGCCGCCGGGTGCGCTGCCGGCCGGGAATCCGAATCCGTATTGATCGATCTTTCCGTCACCGTTCTTGTCGACAGTCAGCTTTTTGGCTGCCTGGAAAAACTCGTCCCACGTGTCGGGGAAGCTGGTAATTCCCGCTTTCTGGAAAAGATCCGGCCGGTAGGCCATGACGAAAGTATCGACCGTCCAGGGGATACCGTAAACCGAGCCCTTGTAGACGCCGAGATCTGTTCCGAGAAAATCGTCGATTCCGGCTCCCGGAGGGCTTTTCTTGATGAATGGATCGAGATTCACGAGGGTGCCCGATGAAGCGAGATCCTTGGTCCAGACAAAAGCAATCTGGGTAACGTCGGGGCCACCGCCGGCCTGCGCCTCTCGAATGTACTGGTTGAGCGCGTCCGACCACGGGACGGTCTCAGCTTTCACCTGAATCTTATTCTGTTGTTTGTTGTATGCATCGATAACCGCGAACAGCCCTTTCGTTTCATCGGGCGGATCGCCCTGCCGGAACACCAGGTTGACCGGGCCGCTCTGCGCGGAAGATTCTGCCTTTCCCCCGGCCCATGCGACGCCGGCCGTCAGTATCACCGCGGCCAACACTATCGCAAACTTGCCAAGTTTCATGTTTCGCCTCCTTGCACAATTCTATTTCCGAATTCGAACGAGCGCTATGCACTTAAGTAATCGACTGATACTGGTTTTTCGGTACAAATGTACCGGTACTATGGCCGTGCGAGACCGGCATCCCGGGAAAGTCTGATCGCCTGCGACCGTTTTTCCACACCAAGCTTCGAATAGAGCAGGGACACGTAGTTTCTTACCGTCTGTTCACTCAGAAACAGACGCTGCGAGATCTCCGGGTTATCGCAGCCTTCGCCGATGAGTCGCAGTACATCCCGTTCCCGTCGGCTCAAGCTCTCTACCATGTCGTGCGCCGGCGACAACGCCTCCCGCCCTTCGGTTCCCCTTCCCAAAGCAAGTTTCCGGGCAACCGCCGGGGAGATGGTGACTCCGCCCTCGTGAACGGCGCGTATCGCAGCGACCAGCTCGTTCGGAGCGGTATCCTTCAACAGATATCCGTTTGCGCCGATCTCAAGCGCATTGAATACGTAATCGTCGTCGTCAAACGTGGTGAGCATGATGATGTGAACGTTCGAAAGCGCTCTGAGTTTTCGAGTGGCGCCAACGCCGTCCAGATCCGGCATTCGCACATCCATCAGGACAATGTCCGGTTCGAGCTCGACAGCTTTTCTCACCGCTTCATCACCGTTGTGGGCAATGTCCACAACACGCATGTCCGAGGCCTCGATTTCAATGAGTTTGCGCAAGCTCTCGACGAACAGGATCTGGTCATCTACCAGAAGCAGCCTGATCATGCTCCGGCTCCGATCGCGGTCGCCGGAAACCACGTTCTTATCAGAAACCCGTGTCGAGTACCGAGAGCGGAGAACGTGCCGCATTGCTCGCGTACCCGTTCTTCCATTCCCGACAACCCGAGCCCGATAGAGCTCTGCGAAGTCACCGCGCCGTCATCTTCGATGTCGAGAAAGATACCCGACTGATCCTGCCAGAAATGAATCAGAACATGATTCGCGTGGCCGTGTCGAAATGAGTTCGTAAGAGCCTCCTGAACGATCCGGAATATCGACGCATCCAAGGGCGAATCTGCAATCCAGCGCGCGTTGGTCGATTCGATGCGAATGGCAATTCCGGTGGAACGTTGAAAGGTTGCGGCGAGTTGCCGTATTGCTTCCATACCTCTGGGCCGATTGGACTCCCCCGCCCGAAGAATTCGAAGGGTCGAACGCATTTCCGTGAGCCCCGACTGGGCCTGGCCGGAAATTGCTTCGAGCAGTTCGGCCAGGTTCGCCGCCTCCTCGGGCGGAGTCCGACTTGCGACACGGGTCATTACGAGAATATTGGTCAGCGTGTAGCCGATCGAGTCGTGTAGCTCGCGGACAATTCGATTGCGTTCGGCCTCCGCGGCACGCAGTTCCGCATCGACGGCATACTGCTGAAACCCACGGTTGGCGCGGGACAACGCGTCCACGGTTCGATCGAGTTGACGAATCGATTCCGCGTGATGCGACGATATTTCGTAGTACTTCCTGAACATCAGCCCGAACGCCGCGAAACCCGAGGTGGAGACGAGGAGCGTTCCCAGCTGCCAGGGAGTACCGCCTGAGACGACCACATCCCATGCGGACACTGTGCCGTGCGACAAGACGGTTGCGGCTATCGCCAACGCCGAACCCACCAGCGCTCGCCAGAAGGTGAGGTAGGCGACCAGTTCGGCAATCACCGAGATCACGAAGAGCGAGGGAACTACCACGTCGGGGCCGACCGCGTATCCGGCAACAAACATGAGAAGAAACCGGGATCCCAGGAGGGAGATCCGTACCCGAACAGACCGGGAGAAACAGAGCAGTATCGATATCGCGAACGAGATCGGAAGCACGACAGTGAGGAGGTTTCGTACCCGTTCGACAACCGCGGGATTGCCGGAAAAACCGAAAACGTATTCGGCCCCGGCGCCTGCCTGAAGGACGACCGAAACGATGAGGACGATCCACACGTGATTCGCCCCGATTTGCGGGGCCGGCCGGCGAGCAGTCGCTTCCATCGCGGTTCATTATACGCCGGGGCGGGGCGGGGCGCAAACCGGGAGTGCGTTCCGGTTTGACATTCATTTTTGGCTGTGATACGAATGACCAACTCCAGAGGGAGAGATGTGCGGTCTCTGGAAACGCAAGAATCGAACTGCCCCGTCTGCATCAATTCGACACCGCCCCGGCGAGGGGCCCGGAACATTGCCGGAGCGGAACCAGACAACAGGCGGCCGATGGAGGCTGCATGAAGAAAGGAATACGTCGCGCCGAGTTTTTCCCGCGTGAGTGGAGCCTCGACGCCTGTTTTGAGGCCGCATCCGACTACGGTTTTCGCGGTATGGAGCTCATCTTTCGTTCCGGCCTCGGACCGGTCGTGTCTGGAATTCGGCGGGATCCGGAGGTCATCCCCGATGGATACCACGGGTGGCAGACTCTGCAGCCTTCAGTCACCTTCGCCACATCGCAGGATGAGTGCCTGGGTATCAGGAAAACCGCTTCACACCGCGGCATCGAAATCTGCAGTCTGGCCTCCGGCTATTCGACCATCGACCGCCCGGGAACAGACCGTTACAAGCAGACTCGCGATTTCATTCTATCGGCTGTCGTTCGCTGCAACTGGCTTGGCGGAAGCTCGGTACTGGTATCATTCGAAAAAGCTGATACAAAGACAAGCGACGCAGAGGCACGACAGTGGGTTGTCGCGCTGCTTCGCGAAATTGAGCCTTCGTGCCGACGCTTTGCTGTGCAGATTGCGTACGAGCTGGTGTGGCCGGCCATCTACCACGAACCGGCGGAGTTGCGTGCTCTATTTGAGGCAGTAGGAAGCCTCTTTGTCGGCTGTTACTACGATCCGGCCAATATTATCCAGACGTTCTCCCGTGCCGGCGAGATCCGATCCAATCCGGCGCTTCCCTGGCTGCAATCGCTGCGACCCTACGTCCGCAGCGTGCATCTCAAGGACTTCTCCGTCGAACGGGGCCCTGCAGACCTGCTCGATGGCGATGTCGACTGGCCGGGCGTCAGGCGCATATTGGCCGAAACAGGCTACCAGGGATGGCTGGTGGCCGAAACTGAAGTTGAGCCAGCGGTTCACACCGAGGGGCTGGAACGCGTATCCCGAGCCGTCGATCGGTTCATTACCGGTTCTCTCTGAATTATTTGACAATGCTGACATCTCAGGTTATCATTCTCATGAATCGTTTCATGAAACGATTCATGAGAAGAGGAATCGGCTGAGCTATGGCGAGACAATACGTGACCATCAAAGATGTGGCCCAGCGGGCAGGCGTTTCTGCCGGAACGGTGTCGAACGTGCTCAACAAGAAGAGCCACGTAGATCCGGCGATCCGCGAACGAGTGGAGAACACCATTCGGCTGGTAGGTTACCGAATAAACATGCACGCACGTGGAATGATCAAACGGCGCAGTTTCAACGCCGGAATCATCATCCCGTCCCTGAGCGATCCATTCTTTCCGCGATTTGCCGATTCGATCGAGCTTGATATCGAGGAACGCGGCTCCAACGCCATCATAACCTCTTCTCGTTTTGATCCGCGGCGTGAGCGCGACTTGTGCGAGCTACTGATGTCAAAACAGGTCGATGGACTGATCGTGACGCCTTGCTCGCGCGAAAATATCGGCTACTTCAACGATCTCATCGCTCAGGGTGTCTCAGTCGTCCAGCTCGGGCGATATTTCGAGGGGATCCAATCCCCGATTGTTCGTGCTGCCAACCGTGAAGCCGGCCGCGAGGCGTTTTCGATTCTCCACACCTACGGGCACCGGAGATTCATCCAGTTAACCGGAGATCCGGAAAGTTCGCCGGATACCGAGCGCAAAACGGGCTTTCTCGAACGCGCCCGTGAGCTGGGATTGACCGATTCAGTATTGTGCGTTCAGGCGATATTCAACGGCGAGCACCGTGCCTATTCCGTATTCCGGAACGCGATCGCCGAAAAAGGAGATGTCACCGCAGTATTCGCGACAGACGACCTTACCGCTCTCGGGTGCTTGCGAGTTTGCAGGGAACTGAATATCGATGTGCCTCGGGAGCTCTCGATGGTAAGCGTCGGCGGTTTCTACGATCCCTATTCTACGATTCAGGTGCTTTCCACACTTGCAATCGACACCGCAGCGATGAGCAGTAAAGCTGTCGAGTTTCTATATCGAAAAATCCAGAATGACGAGGATTCTCCCGTCGAGACCGGAGGGGCCATCGATGCAGGGTTCGGAGCGTGGACGGTGCCGGCCGAGATCGAGGACGTTCCTGTGCGGTTTGTTCCTGGTGAGACGATTTCAGATGCTCGCGAGTAGGAAGTCGGCAGTTTGCCGAACAATCAGAAACAGGCTAAGGAGGATCGAATGGGTATGAAAAGAATGGCGCTGATCGCGGCGTTCATGGTTTTCGCTCTATCCGGCGCGGTGTTCGCCGGAGGCAATCAGGAAGGCGCGTCCGCTGCCGCCGGCGGAACGACGAACCTTCGAGTCTGGGGATGGGCGTTTACCGAAGGGCCCGGCCCGGCTACCAAGGAGCTGATTGCGAAGTTCCAGGAAAAGAACCCGAACATCAAAGTCGAAATCAACAGCATCCCGTGGAACCAGGCCCACGACCAGATCATCGTCATGTTACAGGCGCACAGCGTGCCGGACCTGATCGGTGTGAACCGTAACTGGCTTACGGAATTTGTCACTTCCGACTACCTGGCGGATCTTACACCCTTCGTGGCGAAGGTACCCGGACTGAAGGATAAGTTTTTTCCCGCGGTGCGCGGCGACCTGGATGGAAAGACCTGGATAATCCCGTGGTACGGTGGGAACTCAGCGCTGATATACGATGTTGACGCGTTCAAGAAAGCCGGCCTCGAACCACCCAAGACTCTGGATGAGTTTGTGCAAGACGCGAAGAAACTCTCGGACCCGTCCCAGAACAAGTTCGGAACTATCTGGAACCTGTCTTCTGCCAACCCTACCGGGGGAAATGTCACCAACATCGGTCCTATCCTCACTTCTTTCGGCGGCCAGTACCTTCGCGACAAGAAAGCCGCGTTCAACGATGCGGCAGGTGTGAAGACACTGGAATGGATGATGGATCTCGAAAAGCGCGGCCTCGCCGCCCCGGGTTCCATATCGGTCGATGCCCGAGCGATGCGCGAGAAGCTCGCCGGTGGCACCGTCGCGATGACGTTTGACGGAGCGTGGGGAACGCCGTTTTATAACAACTATCCGAATGTCCACATCGGCATTGCGGAGATGCCAAAGGGAACGAACATCGGAACTGTCATTAACGTGGCGAACTGGGGCATCGCGAAAGAGGCCAAGCAGAAAGACGCGGCGTGGGCGCTGCTCTCCTACTTCGTTCAGGACGACAATCTCATTAACTATTATCGTAGCGCCAACGTGATGCCGCTGGTACCGAAGATGGCGCAAATGCCTGAGTTCCAGACGAAGTACGGCGGTTTCCTTTCGACCCTGTCCGACACCGATAACTTTTTCCAGACCGGATCGGTGCCACAGGAATCCGAGCTGTACCGTCTTGTCATACAGGCCTACCAGGAAGCGTTTCTCGGCAAGAAGTCGCCCAAACAGGCGCTCGACGATGCCGCCGCGGCATACAACAAGATTCTCGAACAGTTCTACGCCAGCAAGTAGAAAGCTGGTATGGTTCCTGCAAAACAGACCTCCCTGCGGCCACCGAGCCGTAGGGAGGGACGATTCCTATGCGCTGGAGCGCCGATCGGATCGCGGCCGGAAAAGGAAGAGCCAGTGACCAGTTCAAAGGGGCGGATAAATGCGGGGGTATGGTTCGTCATGCCCCTCACCCTGTTTCTTCTCGCGACAACCCTCGCACCGATCGCATACGTAGCAGGTCTCAGCCTGTTCCGGGACTATCTTCCGCAGCGATCGGTATCGTTCATCGGTCTCCAGAATTTCATCGAATCGATCCACGCACCGGAGTTCTGGACCTCGATGACAAACACCGGGATTTACGTTTTCTTCGCCGTCGTCTTTCACCTTCTGGTTGCCATCGCTCTCGCAATTATGCTTGACCGGACTCGCAGCGGCTTCGCGCGTTACGCTCGTGTGGTCAGAGGCCTGCTCGTTGTTCCGTGGTTGATGTCGTGGGCGGTTGCGGCGGCGCTGTGGCGGCTTATCCTCGATCCGGGCGGGGTTCTTAACGCCTACCTCATAAAATTGGGATTGATGGCGAAACAGATACCCTGGTTCGGGACGACGCAATACGCCATGGCCTGGATTCTCATTATCACCGTGTGGAAAGCCTTCCCCTTCTTTCTCATGTTGGTGTACGCCGCATTGACCACCATACCGGTTGAGCTATACGAGTCCGCCCAGATAGACGGGGCGAATTTTTTCCGCAAGATCCGAAGCATAACGCTACCCATGATCACCCCAACGGTTCTTACGCTTGGGATACTCGACGTGGTGTGGTCACTGCGGCAATTCGACATCATCTTTCTCACTACCGGAGGAGGGCCCCTCAATGCCACGAGGACGCTGACTCTTCAGGTCTACCTTACCGCCTATGAAGGCTTTCGATTCGGGCTGGCCGCGTCGCAGGGAGTAATCATCCTCCTCATGTCCACGGTCATTTCCATTCTTTACATCCGCCTTTACGAGAGAGTGGACGCGTGAGGGTAGGCATGTGATCCATCGTTACGTGCAGAGAGTCTCTAATACCCTCTGGGTTGTGGCAACAATCCTTCTTTTGCTCGCGGTATTCTTCCCGATTTACTGGATGGTTGCTGGTTCCCTCCGGGCCAATATTGAACTTTTCAAGTTTCCGCCCGCGATTTTCCCCGTGACACCGACCTTGTCGGCCTACCGATCCATCCTTACAGAAAGCGATTTTGTCGTCTCGCTGACCAACACGATAATAGTCGCCGTGTCGACAACGGTTCTTGCGGTGGGAATTGCGAGTCTGGCCGCCTACGGGCTCTCTCGCTACCGTTTCCGGGGAAAGAAGCTGTTGCAGTATTACATCCTCTTGACGCAGATGCTTCCGGCTGTGCTTCTGACGTTACCGTTCTTCGCAATCTATTCGAAGATAGGTCTCTACGACACAAAGCTGGGTCTTGTCATCGCCTACGCGTCGTTTACGTTGCCTTTTTGCGCACTGTCGTTGCGTGGTTTTATCTCAAGCATACCCGAAACGCTTGACGAAGCGGCCAAGATTGATGGCTGCAATTCACTCCAGGCGTTCGTTCGCATCATACTCCCGTCCGCTCAGGCAGGCCTCGTAGCAACCGGGGTTTTTGCGTTCGTGAACGCGTGGAACGAATACCTTATGGCAGTTGTGCTTTCCTCATCGCTGAAGTCCAAGATGCTGGTGGTGCTCATTGGCAGCAAGATTGGTCAGTATGACATAAAATGGAATGAACTATTGGCAATTACGGTCATCGCGTCGGTACCCCTGGTTGTGCTGTATAGCGCAATCCAGCGGTCGTTCATGAAGGGTATGACGGCCGGCGCGGTCAAAATGTGACATCGGAGGAAGACACTAATGAGCGACAGGCCGAACATCGTCTATATCATGGCCGATGACATGGGCTACGGAGACCTCGGAAGCTACGGCGCGCTGAAAACCCGAACGCCGAACATGGACCGGATCGCCCGAAACGGTGCGAGATTTGTTGACATGCACTCAGGGTCGGCTGTCTGCACGCCGAGCCGATACGGGGTGCTCACGGGCAGGTACTGCTGGCGAACCTGGCTCCAGAGCTTCGTGCTTGGTGGATTCGGGTCCCCTCTGATCGAACCGGAACGGCCGACTATCGCAAGCATGCTCAAGGAAAAGGGTTACCGGACCGGTGCAGTCGGTAAATGGCACGTCGGGCTGAACTGGTGGACCCGAAACGGGAGTCCATTGGCGATCGGAGATCGGGACGGCTGGAATACCGATGGATTTGAAGTCGACTATTCGCGAGGCGTATCCGGCGGTCCGAACGATCTGGGTTTCGACCACTGGTTTGGGATTGCCGGATCGCTCGACATGCCGCCCTACTGTTTTATCGAAAACAGCCGGACCGTCGAGACCCCCACTGTGGAAAAACGGCCCTACAATCCGCAACAGCGGCGAGGCTTGATGGTAGAGGGCTGGCGCGACGACCAGGTCGACATACGGTTCGCCGAGGAAGCAGTTCGTTTCATAGACGGTTGCGCATCAGCATCGTCCGGACAGCCGTTTTTCCTCTATCTGACCCCTTCGGCACCTCATCGCCCAAACGTGCCCCCGGAGTTCATGCTCCACACGAGCGAAGGCGGGTTGCGCGAGGACATGGTCATGATGGTGGACTGGATGGTCGGCGAGGTGATGGCGGCGCTTGAGAAACACGGCTTGCTCGAAAACACCCTTGTCATGGTCACGAGTGACAACGGTGCAAGGGCCGCCAATTTCGACGGAAAGGACTACGGGCACAAACCGAACGGCGACTGGCGAGGGCAGAAAGGCGACATCTACGATGGGGGACACCGGGAACCGTTCGTGGCCCAGTGGCCCGGAGTCGTGCCGGCCGGCACCGTCTGTAACGAACCACTTGTTCTCAACGACGTTTTCGCGACCCTCGCCGAGATCAGCGGCTACCGGGTACCGGAGAGCGGCGCAGAAGACAGCGTAAGTTTTCTTGACCACCTAAAGGGAACGAAATCCGCAAAGCCGCTTCATAAGGCTGTCATTCACCATTCTCTCAACGGCATGTTCTCGGTCAGACTAGGCGATTGGAAGCTGATCCAGGGACTTGGCTCCGGCGGGTTCACCGAGCCTCAGACCTACCAGTCTGCTGCCGGAGAGGCAAAAGGACAGCTCTACAACATCGCGGACGACCACCATGAAATGATCAATCACTGGCTTTTGCGTCAGGACGTGGTCGAGGAGTTCACAAAAGTCCTCGACGGGTTCGTGAACGAGCGAAGAAGCAGATAGCGGCAGAGCTGAGGGATTTCCTCAAATCGGTCCGCCGGCGCGCGAGGGGTCCACGCACGGCATCCGGTCGCGGCTGGTCAATGGTCGTGCGACCCCTGCAGGTTGCGGGCGATCTCTCGAAGGACAGCCTTGACGGTTTCGATATCAGGGTCCCGAATTCCGCGGGTCGCATTTTTGAGGTGCCTGGCGACTATTTCTGGAAGTCCTTCGTAGACCGACCGACCGACTGCTGTCAGAAAAACCTTGTTGACGCGCCGATCCCGTTCGCTTGTCCGTCTTTCGATGAGTTTTCGTCTTTCCATGACGTCAATAATTCGCGTGATATTCGGACGATCGCGGGTCGTGAGTTCTGCAATCTCAGCTTGATTTAGTCCGTCCGTGTGAGCGAGACGATGGAGCACTATCCACTGATAGGGTGTGATGTCGTACCCGTGACGTCGAAAAGATTTTCTCAACTCGCGTTTCATCAGCTGTTCGGTGACCTCAATCAGGAATCCGATTGCTTCATCCAGATCGAAATCGGTGCTACCGGATTCCGGGTCCGGCCTGGTATCGGAGCTCATCGGCCCTCCTTGCAGGGGACTGGCAGGTCGAAGTGGCGGGCGTCTCTGCTGCGTCTCATTTATACCGGGTTCCCACCGTATGATCAACAAAAAAGCTTGCAAACCTGAAAATATATGTTAGGATAATTGTTGTTGTAACAACTAACTTCGGTGAAGAGGATGAAGAAGAAACCAAACGTACTGTTCGTCTTTGGGGACCAGTGGAGAGGACAGGCCGTGGGTTACAACGGTGACCCGAACGTTCTCACCCCGAATATAGACGCGCTCCACGCAGAGAGCCTCAACCTCGTGGACGCTACCTCCGGCTGTCCAGTCTGCTCACCCTACCGGGCAAGTTTCCTCTCCGGCCTTTCGCCGCTCAATAACGGAGTCTTCGTTAACGACGTTTCCCTTTCGAGAAACTCGACAAGCATCGGGCGGGAATTCAAAAACGCCGGATACAACACTGCCTACGTGGGAAAATGGCACGTCGACGGGCGGGGAAGAAGTGCGTATATTCCACCGGAGCGTCGTCAGGGGTTCGATTACTGGAAAGCTCTCGAGTGTACGCACGCATACCAGGAATCCTATTACTACAGCGAGAACTCCCGGACCAAGTCCATGTGGAACGGATACGATGCCTATGCACAAACTAAGGACGCAATTCGGTATATCGACGAATACGATGACGAGAGGCCGTTTTTCATGGTGCTCTCGTGGGGGCCACCGCACGCTCCCTACGACCTCGCGCCGTTCGAAACGAGACGACTGTATGACCCGGACAGGATCCGGCTTCGTGAAAACGTTCCGGAGTCCATGGGGCACCCTGCGCGTGAGCTGCTCGCCGGTTACTATGCGCACTGTACGGCGCTGGACGAGTGCGTCGGTGGGCTCCTGGATTCGCTCGAGCGCAACGGTATTGCAGAAAATACGATTCTCGTTTTCACCTCCGATCACGGCGATATGCTCGGCTCCCAGGGAATGTGGAAAAAACAGCTTCCATTCGAGGAATCCATTCGAGTCCCCTTCCTGCTTCGATTTCCCGAACGATTTGGGAGAGCCGGGACACGTGTCGAGGGAGTCTTCATAGATGCAGTCGACATGATGCCTACGCTCCTGTCAATTGCGGGGATATTACCACCGGCCGGGATCGACGGTGCCGACCTATCTCCTGAGTTTGTGGGAGATTCAAGCGCCCGATCCGAGAACTTCGCTCTTCTTGCCTGTTACCACGCGTTCGGTCAGTGGCGAAGTAACCGCGACGGCGGACCGCTCGGATATTCGGGTCGGGAGTACCGCGGGTTGCGCACGCGAAGGTACACCTATGTCCGGGACCTCAAGGGACCATGGCTGCTTTTCGACAACGAAGCCGATCCCTTCCAGATGCGGAATCTTGTGTCCGAACCGGACGGGAGCAATGTTGTGGTCGATCTCGAGAATCAGCTTCAGACCGAGCTTTCTCGACGCCACGACAGTTTCAGGCCCGGCATGGACTACGTCGGCGAGTGGAACTACCAGGTCGATAGCGACGGGACGGTTCCCTGGTCGTGGTGAGCGCCGAAGCATGTGAAGAAAAGGGTCGTTGACCTTGAAAAGTCCAACTAGTAAGGGAGACGAAATCATGACAAAACGATTTTGGACGACGGTCGCCGTCGGGCTGTTGTTAGCCTCGTTCTCGTTACCGTTGTGGGCCGGAGGAAAGCAGGAGCCGGCTTCCGGGCCACAAGATCAGACAGGCGGCGTCACCACACTTCGAGTGTGGAAATTCGGGTCCCCGCAGAACGAACGGGAGTACATGCTGTCTCAGATCAAGATCTTTGAATCGAAAAATCCGAGTATAAAGATCGATTGGGCCTATCAGAACTATCCCGAACGCCGGACCAAAGTGATCTCAGCCAAACAGGCGGGCAATCTTCCGGACATTCTGCTTTCGGACGGTCAGAGTATACCGGAATATGTCAGCCTTGGCGTTATACGGCCACTCGACGAGATCGACGCCTCGATGGTGGAAAAATGGAAACCACGCTTCGTACCGGCAGGGTGGGAAACCGGTGTCTACGACGGCCACGTGTACGCCGTTTCGCCGTTTGTCGACATGGCGCCGATGCTCGCTTACAACACGGAGATGTTCAAGTCGGCGGGGATCGTAGATGGCGCCGGCAACGCACGCCCCCCTAAAAATTGGAACGAACTTCTCAGTATTGCGCAGAAGATGAACGCGAACGGAGTGAGCGGAATATCGCTTCCCGCATCGAAGGCTCCGAACGATCTCGAAATCTTCGTGGGAGTTGCCTACCGTAATGGTGCCCGGTGGATCAGCGACGGAAAATCTCACGTTAATGGTCCGGGGTTTGTCGATACACTGGACCTGTATCAGAAGCTCACGAAGTTTGCGCAGCCCGGCTATTCGGACACGAACTTCCGTCAGGCGATGGAATTGTTTTTCCAGAAAAAAGCCGCGATGGCGATAACGATGTCGTTTGCGCCTATTCTGCGTCAGTCCCTCGGGGCGCCCGCGGACTTCCCCTACAAGATCGCGTCCTTTCCGCAACGTGATTCGGTCTCCGGACAATTCCAGAAGGCCAACTTCATCATGACGCCGACCGTCGCGAACATGATCACGTCTTCCAGCAAGAGCGTCAAGCAAGACATGGCGTACATCGATTTTTGGATGACACCAGAAGCGCAGCAGGGGTGGAACGGCTCGGTTGTGGAGGGACGAATACCGATCATGAAATCTAATCTCGAAAGTGCGCCCTTCGCAAAGGAATACCCGGATCTCGCCGCGGAATACCGCAAAGGAACCCTCTTCGAAGGGGCACTGGCGATGCCGGGGTTCGCCGGCCTGAGTGAGGCTGAGGCAAAGCTCACCGACGCGTTTCAGGAAGTTCTGCTCGGCGGTTCATCGGCGAAGGCGGCACTCGATCAGGTACAGCCGCAGATCCAGCAGGTATTTGACAGCGCCAACAAGAGCAAGTGAGACTCGATCTCCACTCGCACGGCCGCCGGTCCGCACAATTTCCGGGCCCATAGGTACCGGATCGGCGGCCTACGTTACTGACCGGGGAAGACGGGAATGAAGGCTGGGATGAAAACGCTGACCTACGAGCAGCAGAAGAGACGTCTCGGATATTGGATGGTTCTGCCTGTATTCGTTGTCGTTTTCGGCGTCATGGTCGGATTCGCCGCGTACACGCTGATCCTCTCGTTACAGAACATCAACCTCATCGGAACCCAGGGGGTCCACTTCACGGGGTTCGCGTCGTATGCGGCAGTTTTTCACACAAAGGAGATGCTTGCCGCAATCAGGAACTCTCTGGTATGGGTAGGACTCTCGACGGCGGCCGTCGTTTTGCTCGGGCTGGCGGTGGGCAGCATTCTCAGCGACGCGAAGGGGGTATCGCGGTTCGCCCGTTCCATCATGCTCGTTCCCTGGGTACTGCCGGGAGTCGTTGTCGCCGGTGTGTGGAAGTGGATGTTCGGAACGCAAAACGGAGTGATTAACGCTCTGTTGGGCTCAGCGGGAATCCTCCACTCCGGAATCGCATGGCTCGGGACCCCCGGCACGGTGCTCTACGCGGTAATAGTTGTAATCGTGTGGAGGTTGTTTCCTCTATTTTCTCTTGTCGTTGCCTCTTCGGTTCAGATGATAGATGTGTCGCTCTACGAGGCGGGAAAGGTCGACGGGATGAATGGATGGCAGGGGTTCCTCCACATTACGCTTCCCGGGATCCAGTACCAGCTGCTGACCATGGGGCTTCTGAACATGATCTGGATAATGAACAACCTCGTACTCGTGAACGTAATGACTGGAGGAGGGCCTCTCTACTACAGCGAGACATTACCCGTATACATGTACAAATTGGGATTTCAGTACACAAAGTTGAGTCAGGCCGCGGCAGTAACAATGGTGAACTTCGTCATGCTCCTGGCAATCAGCATGATCTACGTCTACTTCTTCAGGCGGGCCCAGAAAGCGCGGGAGTCGGTGTGATGCGTGCGTCCTTTCGTGTTCGCCGGTGGCTGCCACGTTTCGGGAAAGGGATCCTTGCGGTCGTTGTTCTGCTGATAGTTCTCTTCCCTGTGGCCTGGCTGCTGCTCGCGGCATTCAAGACAACGGCCGATGTTCAGCGAATTCCGATAGCCTGGCTGCCGCCCCATCCGACGTTGAGGCCGATAATCGACGTCTGGCTCAATCCCGCCGGCTATTCCACAGACTGGATTCGTTTCTTTCTCAACACGCTGATCGTGGCTGTGGCAACAACCGCAGCCGTCGTGGTCCTCGGCACGATTGTCGGCTACGGACTCGCACGCTTCAAACTGCGCGGATCCGGATTTATTCTGTTTTCGCTTCTTGTAGCGCAGCTCTTCACAGGTCCGGCACTGATGATACCGACATATGTCGTCATTACGGCCATCGGCTTGTACAACACATTGACCGGTCTGGTTCTCGCGTACATCATCTTCCAGACACCATTTGCCTGTTGGCTTTCGTATAGCTACTTCCAGAATCTACCAGTTGAGCTCGAGGAAGCCGCGTCTGTGGATGGATGTACGCCGTGGAGGGCGTTTCTCCTCGTTACGCTCCCGCTCACACGGATTGGAGCGGTAACGATCGGACTGATGACCTTCCTGCTGACGTGGAGCGAATACCCTTTCGCCGTGGCGTTGCTGGAAAACAAACATGTTCTCACAGTGTCCGTAGGCCTCGCGCAATTTATAACCGCTTTCAACATCTACTGGAACCAGATGGCCGCAGCTTCCCTTTTTACTGCCATACCGGTTCTCCTGCTGCTTGTGTTCGCACAGCGCTATTTCGTCAAGGGGCTGACTGCCGGCGCGCTGAAATAGGGGCGCAGGACCGTGCACCAACCCGCAGGATTCGCACGGGAGGTGAGTCCTGCATCAGTCAGGCACATCAGCGCGTTCGGGTTCCACACGCGGCTGCAGGAGTTTTGCGATAAGGGCTGTCCAGCCGGTTTGATGAGAAGCGCCGACGCCGCGGCCGCTGTCGCCGTGAAAATACTCGTAGAAGGTCAGGTAGTCGCGGAAGTGTGGATCGTCCCGCAGTTTTGGATACTGCCCGTAGATCGGCCGCCGATGCTCGGCATCCGGGAGAAACAGACGCGACAATCGCCGGGTGAGCTCCTCGGCGACCTGAAGGATTGTCAGGTTCGTACCGGATCCGGCAGGGCACTCGATCAGAAACTCATCGCCGTAGTAATGATGAAACTTCTGCAGCGATTCGATGATAAGATAATTCATCGGCATCCATACCGGCCCGCGCCAGTTTGAGTTACCGCCGAACGCTCCGCCCTCTGACTCGCCGGGCTCATAGTAGACGTCTGCCGTTACGCCGGACGTTTCGAATCGGAAGGGTTGCTCGGCGTAACGACGTGACAGCGAGCGTACGCCGTAGTCGGACAGGAACTCCGACTCGTCGAGCATGTGCCGAAGAAGCGCTTTCATGCGGTGACCGCGCAGTAGCGACAGCAGGCGCCGATCGCCGACTCCGGGTTCGTGCCACCGGGATACGAGGGCAGCAAGTGGGGGGCGCTCATCGAGGAACCACTGGAGTCTGGCCGCGAACGCGGGGACCCTGGCCAGGAGCTCGGGCTCGAGGGTTTCCACGGCGAAAAGCGGGATGAGCCCGACCATTGACTGGAGCTTCATCGGAATTGTGGCGTCATTTGGGAGATTGATCGCGTCGTAGAAGAATCCATCCTGTTCGTCCCACAAGGAAAGCCCGCTGTTCCCCATGTCGCTCATGGATTTTGCGATGTACAGAAAATGCTCGAAGAACTTGGTTGCGATATCCTCGTATACATGATTGTGCTGGGCCAGCTCGAGCGCGATCCGCATGAGGTTCAGACAGTACATCGCCATCCAGCTTGTCGCGTCGGCCTGGTTGATGTATCCGCCTCCGGGCAGGGGTTGATCCCGGTCGAAGACGCCGACGTTGTCCAACCCGAGAAATCCGCCCTGAAAGATATTTCGATCTCCGCGATCCTTCCGATTTACCCACCAGGTGAAGTTCAGCAGTAATCGATGAAGTATACGCTCCAGAAACTCCAGGTCGCCGGCATCGGTACGGAGTTTGCGGTCGATCTCAAACACTCTCCAGGCGGCCCAGGCATGAACCGGAGGATTCACATCATCGAACGACCATTCGTACGCAGGAAGCTGGCCGTTCGGGTGCATGTACCAGTCATGCGTCAACAGAATCAGTTGATGTTTCGCGAATTCGGGATCTACCAGGGTAAACGCAACGCTATGGAAGGCAAGATCCCAGGATGCGTACCACGGATACTCCCACGTATCCGGCATGGAAATCACGTTTGAGTTGTTCAAGTGGGTCCAGTTCCGGTTGCGACCCTGCTTTCTCGCCGGCGGAGGCACCGGCTGTCCCGGATCACCGTCGAGCCACCGTTCAACCTCATAATAGTAGAACTGCTTCGACCAGAGGAGACCGGCGAGGGCTTGTCGTTGAACGTTTCGGGCTTCCGCGTCCGAAATCGGTGCCTGTAGTTCATCGTAGTACGCATCGGTCTCCGAGATCCGCCGGGCAAAGATCTCGTCGAATTGCTGGAAAGGAATCGAAGATTCTTCGGGTTCCGCGGTGAGACGCAGGCGCACCGATTGCGCGCGACCGCCGGGGATGGTCAGCTGGTAGTGAAACGCCGCCTTTGTTCCCTGTTGCGCCGGATTCACCGTGTCGGCAACTCCCGCTACAATGCGGTCGTTGATTCCATCCTTGAAAAATCCGGGTGCGTCTATTCCGTACAGGCGACGAACATTTGTATCGTTCTCGCAGAAGAGCATTTCCGGAGTTCCTTCCGCGTTCAAAAGGTATCGGCCGATTTCTTTGTGAGCGGCCTCGATCCGCGCGGTCTCCGGGACCGATCCCGCGAGTCCGACCGAGGCGGAAAGGCGCGGGCGTTCGCCATCCTCGCTCCACGACCAGATGTTTCGGAACCAGATTTGCGGGAGAAGATGCAATGTCTGGGCATCAGGCCCGCGATTATGCGCGGTAATCCTGATGAGAAGATCGCGCGGACCCGCTTTCGCGTATTCTACAAACAGGTCGAAGTAACGATTTTCGTCGAAAACACCCGTATCCACCAGTTCAAATTCGGGCTCCTGGCGGGATCGCCCGCCGTTCTCCCGGACGATTCGGTCGTAGGGAAAAGATGATTGAGGATACTTGTACAGCATCTTCATGTAGGAATGGGTCGGAGTGTTATCCAGAAAGTAGTAGAGTTCCTTAACATCTTCGCCGTGATTTCCTTCATTTCCGGTGAGGCCGAAATAGCGTTCCTTGAGAATCGGATCGCGTCCATTCCAGAGCGTGACCGCAAAGCACAACCGCTGGCGCTCGTCACTGACGCCGGCAATCCCGTCCTCGCCCCACCGATAGGCCCGGCTTCGCGCGGCATCGTGCGAAAGGTACTCCCACGCGGCCCCGTTGGCGCTGTAGTCCTCGCGCACTGTTCCCCACTGGCGGTCACTCAGATAGGGTCCCCACATACGCCACGGAACTGCGCCCGAAACAGTTTCGGCCAGACGAGCCTGTTCAGCGTTCAATCTGAATACCTCCTTCGGTCTCGGGTTCCCGGATTTCCTTCAGGACGTCCAACTTCAATCGGAGAAGTTCACCCGTGGACCACGCCTGGAACGGACAGCCGCGCAGGGTAAACGGCGCTTCGGCGTCGGCAATCTCGGAAACATGGCCAATGCCGCCGGAGGACCAGATCCCGTCTTCGATCGGGGCCACGAATCGCCGATAGCCCTCCGCTTTTGCGATCGGAGTCTGGTCCCGTACACGCACCCACGCTTCCACGAACGGTCCGAGCAGCCAGGGCCACACCGTTCCCTGATGGTACGCACCGTCCCGCGATCCGGCGTCGCCTTCGTAGTGGGCGGCGTATCCGGGTTCACCCGGGGCAAGCGACCGCAATCCGTTTGGTGTCAGGAGCAGGCTCTCGCAGCAATCCACGACTCGGCGTGCCCGTTCCCCGAAGAGCAACTGCACAGGCAGTCCGCCGATCGCAAGGATCTGGTTCGGGCGTAGCGACGCGTCCATCGCCCCGGCGCGGTGGTCGACGTCAATCACGTCGAAAAGACAGCCGGTCTTTTCGTTCCAAAAGCGTTCGACGAATGAATCGAGAGCCTTTCTGAAGAGCGTGCCGAACGCAGCAGACCGGCGGGCGCCGATTGACAGCGCGTTTATCCAGAGCGCTTCCACTTCGACCGGTTTTCCACTCCTCCGGGTTACGATCCTGTCATTGATTTTTGCGTCCATCCAGGTGAGCTGAACCCCAGGTTCACCGGCACGCAGGAGTCCGTCTGACGGATCAACCTGGATGTGATAACGGGTTCCGGAGATGTATCCTGAGAGGATCTGGTCTGCGGCTTTCCAGAGAAGATCGGCGCTGCTCCCGTCCAGGGTCAACCCCTGAGTTCGCAGTCGGGAAAAAAGCGCGTCGACGGCGATGATGTACCAGAGCGACGCGTCGACGGAGTTGAATCGGAGTGAAGCTGTGTCGTCGGCGAAAAAATTGGGGAGCATGCCTTCACTTGTAACACTCGCCCATTGTCGCAGGATCTCCTCGGCGTCGCGCAACCGTCCGGTTGACAGGCAAAGTCCCCGCAGAGATATGAAGGTGTCTCGACCCCAATCGGTGAACCACGGATACCCGGCAATGATCGATTTGCCGGAGCTCCGCTGCACCAGATACTGATCCGCCGATCGGTGGAGGGGTGTCGCGAACCTGCGCCTGCGGACAAGTTCGCGTTCTGCGAGACTCGCCGCATAGTGGACGGAAGACCCCACAAACGCCTGCGCCTCGATGGAAAGAGTCGACGCAAGTATGACAACAGCCTGACCGCTCGAGAGATCGAACCTGAGCTCTCCCGGTGCGGCAAGGTCTTCCACACAGTCCAGCCCCCTCGACTGCTCTTCGACGTAGAGGAATTGCCGGTACCAGAGAGGGTCGTGGCGATATGCGCCGTTCGACATCAGCAGAATATCCGGGATACCGTCGTACGGGGAAAATCGAATCTGCTCTCCGTTGATATCGGGGTCGAACCCGAATGCGCCGTTTTCGTGGTGAGTTGAGTGGTAATCGCGCCCGGAAAGGAAGGGACGTACCAGCAGGCGCACTGACGGAACAGGGTCGACCAGCGTGAAACGCGCGACGGTAATGCCGGCGCCGTGGACGGTGAAGATCTCCTGTCTGACGCGAAGTTCTTTGTTCAGACGATAATTCCACGTCGGCCACGGATCAGATCCAAAGGACTCG